>NZ_CP009528.1:3009488-3314232 GCF_000970025.1 Methanosarcina barkeri MS | reverse complement strand
CGTCTTCCGCTACAAGCAAGTAAGTTCCATCAAAAATATAATCATTTATGTGATCTATGATTCCTTGAGCACCGTAATAAGGATAAATTCCCTTCATTTTTTCTCTTTCTTTTGCTGATAAAGGCACTCTTTTATTGTCAAGATTGACTGAAATTTCTCCTAACTCTCTTTGACTTTCCACTCTTCAGGAATCATCCCAATCTCGGTTTCTTTGAATTTTGTTTCAGAGGCCAATTGCTCTTCTCCATATTATTTTTGTTGAGCTGATCCTAAGATAGTGTTACCGGGAATGAATTGACTGTGATACCTTTTAATTTGAAAATAAATCGGTTTTGGATGAGCTCTATTATTAAATAAGTTTAATTTTTAAAAATTTTTGTTAATTCAAAAACAAAAAATAAAGTCCAATTATAATTATGAATACAATAGCAAATACAAGGTAAGTATTTTCCCACATTTTTTTATACAGAGGCAACGATGCATAGTAATTATTGAAAGTTTCGAGTTCCTCATTTGACTCAAAATATTTTTTAGCGCCAAAAAAACTTTTAGTTATCGAGCAATTGGTGCAAATCCTTGCTTTTTTAAGTCTTGTTACTTTAAGGTGTTTTTTACAAATGATAGACCCACAATATGTGCAATACCATCTATTTTTCTCAATTTTATGATTGCAGATTTGACAAACTTTTGTATCGTTTCTTAATGTAATAAAGTCTCCAGCCGATTCTAAAAATGATACAATATAGTTTTTTTGTTTAGCTTTGATGTTTAAAGTCCATTCAGGATAATACAATGATCTACAGTCATGGATAGTAATATCTTTGGGTCTTGGAGTACATTTTTTGTTGTAAGTAACATTATTTTTTCCTTTATAAGTAACGTTTTTTGTGCGTGAATTAATGATTTCTGAAATTGCTTGATTTTTCAACTCATTTTCATTTTTTTGAAAATCTAATTTATCTTGTAAACAACTGCCATTTGTAATTTCTTTTTCATTGTTTATATCATTTAAAAGAAAATTCTCAAGTTCGTTTTTCAATTCATTGCCGGTTCTACCATCAATTATTAACTGTTCGTTTCCTGATTCTTCATGTATAACTCCTACAGAGGTGGCACATTGAGAATCTATATTATAATTGATGTAATAAATTGGATGAAATGTGGTTTTTAAACCTTCAACTGAAACTTGATCTTTGTTTATATTATTAACATTGTTAAAGTTAGACTCTAAAGTGTTTGTTTTAATAAATGATTCTGAAGAATAAGATACGCTTTTATTACTGATTGCTTCTATAACACCATTTTTTAAATTTACACCTAAATCACATGCAATTTCTTTTAATTTCTTACCATCAATTAGTTCTAATACCAAATTGTTTGATTGTTTGTTTACTTTTTCTACATAATCAACAGCAGTATCAGTAAAAGTACTGGAAGATACAATATACCCTTTTTTCTTGCCAGAGTATTCTAAGGTAGATACAGCAGAATGTAATTTTTGAACTACAGGTCTTCCTATCCCAGTTTTATGATGCTTACACTCCACTACAGCTTTAATAATTTCTCCAGAAGGAGAAACTTCATCCATTATGATATCTTTTCCACCGTCGTTTGTACGTGGTGTGACTACTACGTTTTTAAATCCCTTCTTCCTAAAGATATCTGCTACAAGTTCTTCAAATTCAAAACCATTTATATTCTTAAGTATAAGTTCTTGATTCATTCTCTCATCTTAGACTATATTTAGTAAGGCTCTCTGTCAATAGGGGTACACAAGTTCAATATAAATTATAAATAAATATCTTATGTTACAAATTTAATCAACTTGTAAAGACCTTTTGCATTTCGTATCTAGCAGGCTGGCGTTTAGTTCTGCTGTTTCTTCTTTTATGATATTATCGGAAAGGCCGCTCTCCTTCGTCGAGCGTGACAAGAACGACCCAATAAGGTAATACGGTTGTACGGGTCAGAATTTCATTTCTCAAGAATTTCCCAGTGGCCGCCTTTAGTAGGGCCTACCCTTTTGAGAATTTTCTCATCCTTCAAGTTTTTAATTTGCCATTCGACGCCTTTGTCAGTAATATCCAATTTTTCGGTCAGTTCTTTTGTAGTTATAGAAGGATTTTCTTTAATCAGGAAAATGATTTTCTCCCTAGTTTTCTCCCTAGTTTTCTCCCTAGTTTTCTCCTTAGTTGTTTTCCCAGTTACTTCCTTTTCCCCGGCTTTTTCTTCTGCTTCCATCTGTTTTCTCTTAAATGTGACAATAAACTGAGTCCCTACCTCTTTAAAATCGGTTTCAGGCTCTTTATAAAGTATAAGGCTGATGCCTCTGCCCCATTTTTCGATCAAATGGATTTCATGTAGAGTTTCAGCAAGCAGTTCATTTCTTCGCTCGGAAACCATTTATTCAATTATCATTTGAGTAGTCTTTTTGGTAGTCTTTTTGGTAGTTTCTTCTTGACTCAATGGGAACTCTATCTTGTAGAAATCGATGCCTCCAGAAACTATTGGTTCCACTCCGTAATGGACTTTCCAGCCGGTAAACATTTTATCAAATCCAGAGCCAGCATTCTCAGAGAGTTTTATGGCTCGAAAGATTCTTGCTATTGTGGGATTTCTGGGCATAGAGAAATCTTCTTTCATCTTTCATAATTGATTCCAGGTCTTTTGGGAGATGGCCCGGATTCATAACTTTGGAATAGAATTTCTTGCTTCTTTTACTTCGAAGTCTTCCCACTCAAGCTCTTCCAGTTTTTCCAGCAGCTTCTTCTGATCCATAATACTAACCCATTCTGTTTTTCATCCAAATTTGTTCCGAATTTTTAAACCTGTGACCATCTTCCAGTCTTTCAGACTACTTATCTGCCTACTTTTTATCTGCCTACTTTTACCCTTTTTATCAATTTTAAACCAGTTTAAGCCAAGAGTCTCGGATTCTTTCAGCCGGAAGTCAGAGTTCATACCCAAGCCCTGCCAGATTCTCCTTAATTTTCGTCTCCAGCTCCTCTGATTTCTTGAACTGCTCCGAAAGTTCTACAGTCAATTTTCTCATTTTCTCTTCAAATTCCTCATCATCATCTTCGGTCTCTTCAAAACCTACGTAACGGCCAGGAGTAAGTATATAATCGTGTTTCTTAATTTCATCAACAGTTGCAGCCTTACAGAAGCCAGGGATGTCTTCATACTCCCCGCTTTCAATCTTTTCTCCACGCCAGGCATGGTAGGTACCCGCAATTCTCTGGATTTCTTCGTCAGTAAGTTCGCGGTGGGTACGGTCCCGTAAAACTCCCATATTCCGGGCGTCAATAAATAGGACCTCGCCGCTCCGGTCGCGGAAACCGCTGTTTTGCTTATCTCGGGCAATGAACCATAGGCAGGCTGGGATTCCAGTATTGTAGAAAAGCTGACCCGGAAGTGCGATCATACAGTCTACAAGGTCCTGTTCAATGATATTTTTCCGGATTTCACCCTCACCAGAGGTATTTGAAGACATGGAGCCGTTTGCAAGCACAAAGCCTGCAATTCCAGTTGGGGAAAGGTGGTGGATATAGTGTTGAACCCAGGCGAAATTGGCATTGCCTTTTGGTGGTACTCCAAATTTCCAGCGGACATCTTCGGAAAGAAGTTCGCCTTTCCAGTCCGAATCGTTAAAAGGAGGATTTGAAAGGATGAAATCGGCTTTCAGGTCTTTGTGCAGGTCATTATGAAAAGAATCACCCCATTTAATGCCATCGTTGTCTATACCTCGGATAGCAAGGTTCATTTTGCAGAGTCGCCAGGTAGTCTGGTTTGATTCCTGACCGAAAATAGAAATATTTTCAAGACGGCCTTCGTGCGCTTCAATAAATTTCTCGCTCTGGACAAACATTCCACCCGAACCGCAGCATGGGTCATAAATTCGTCCTCGATAAGGTTCAATCATCTCAACAAGAACTCTTACTATACTTCTCGGGGTATAGAACTGGCCGCCGCGCTTGCCCTCTGCATCTGCAAACCTGCCGAGGAAATACTCATAAACTCGGCCAAGCACGTCTTTACTTCGGCTTTCCTTATCCCCAAGGCCGATTGTGCCTACAAGATCAATCAACTCACCCAGGCGCTGCTTGTCAAGTCCTTCCCTTGCGTAGTTCTTTGGAAGCACGCCTTTTAGAGTATTATTGTCCCGCTCAATTGCAGCCATGGCTTCGTCTACAATTTTCCCAATATTAGGCTGCTTTGCACTTCTCTCCAGATGGTTCCAGCGGGCTTCGGAAGGCACCCAGAAAACATTCTCTGCTAGATATTCTTCCGGATCTTCCGGGTCTGCTCCTTCCTCAACTTCCAATTGAAGTTTTTCGTGCATCTCCTCAAAAGCATCCGAGATGTATTTCAGGAAAATAAGGCCAAGTACTACATGTTTATACTCTGCTGCGTCCATATTGTTTCGGAGTTTATCCGCCGCCTGCCAGAGTTTTTCTTCAAAACCTAGATTTGCGCCGTTTGAGCCTGCTGTATTTTTTGTCATGGATTCTCAACACTTAAACAGTAACTCAGGATAGTTTGCATACTGGATAGAATTATTGATTTAAGTGTTGATCGCTATTTTCTGTCAATAGCAATATTTTGCTAAGAATAAGAGTTAGTCAGATGAGTTAGTCAGATGAGTTAGTCAGATGAGTTAGTCAGATGAGTTAGTAAGAAGAGTTAGTAAGAAGAGTTAGTAAGAAGAGTTAGTAAGAAGAGTTAGTAAGAAGAGTTAGTAAGAAGAGTTAGTAAGAAGAGTTAGTAAGATGAGTTAGTAAGATGAGTTGGTAAGATGAGTTAGTAAGATGAGTTAGTAAGATGAGTTAGTAAGATGAGTTAGTAAGATGAGTTAGTAAGATGAGTTAGTAAGATGAGTTAGTAAGTCCCATAGTTTTTTATTTCAGCTTTTTTATGGTTCCCACTGTCAGAATGCATTAAAATCCCTCAGTTCCTCAAAATAACGTGTTTAAATCTCCAGCCCGTCAACAGATCCTTTCTATTTTTGAATTTACCTGATTTTATTTCCATTCCATCAAGATCTGCGCACAACCTGTATACTCATCAATCTCTTCACCAGTCGCCACAAACCCACACTTTTCATAAAAGTGAAAGGCACTCTCGTTTTCTCTGTAAACTTTGAGAGAGAGCCTCCCTTTCAGGGTTTTTGCATATTCTAAAAGAGCTCTGCCAATTCCTCGACCCTGCATTTCCGGCGCAACGAAAAGGGCGCAGACATGTTTCCCAACAAGGGAGATGAATCCTGAAATCTGCCCTTCTTCCTCAAAAACAAAGTTTTCGGCGAGTGGAAGGTACTCCTCCTTCATTGCGTTCTTTTGCGAAGCCCAGAACGAGGCAGGGATAAAGAAATGTGCAATAACTGAGGCTTCGTACCAGATCTTTACCATCTCTTCAAGATCTGTTTTCCTGTAGCTTCTAATCAATTCATCAACTTTCCTTTATATTTTGGAGCAATTCATCGACTTTCCTTTATATTGGTCATTCATCGATTTTTCTTATTCCATGATCAACTTAATGGTTTCCCTATAATTTCTAACATTTATGCTTTTCCCTGTAATTGAAGATTATTTTACCTGCTTTCTATTTGTTAAGGTTTCTTTTACCTATGTAAAGTTAACAAATGCTTTCATAAATCAGGTATTCTAAACTGAAAGTCCCTGAAAGTCCTTGAAAATTCCTGAAAATCCCTGAAAATTTCTGAGCGTAACAACTGTGTATAAAAAATTATAAAAAGCACAAGCTATATATATAGTAAAAGTAGTCTAAAAAATGCCAGACCGAAAGAGCCTCGGCCTGAAAAAAAGCTTTCACAAAAATAAGTCCGAATCAAAAAGAAAAAGTCGGAAAAACTTGCTATTATTTCACTCCACTGACTCGATTTGGTGGATCAAGTCACTGGTGTATTTTTCAGAGAACTCCACCTGTGGACTGAATGGCACGATCTTTACCAGCTTCCCATATCTGGAGACGTACATATCAGGCCCATGTGAAGTTTTCACTTTTCTAAAAGTATAGCCGTTCACAAAGGTCACTATTTTAACCTCCAGTAGTTACTATGTCAGGCATACTATATTAAAATTTTTTTACTTAATAATCGTTATAGATTTTAGCTTCTGCAATTGATCTTTTCTCAATTAATTGCAATTTGATGTAATTACATATTTAATTACGAAGAGAAGGTTTTCCACTTCATTATTATATAGGTCATCTTTATAACTCCTCTTCATCCTCTTTGTCTCTGCCCACGAATTATCGTGCTTTCAAGCCGATCGACTCTTCAATAGCTTATTTGCTGATTTACGGAAAGAAGCCTGGCTTCAGGGAGATTTTGAGGACTACTCATGCAGAAGGCCAGTAAAAAACAAAATCTTTTTTTTCGAATTGTGCATGTATATGGGAGATGAGTACCAATCCAACTTCGATTAAGAACGATGAAAGCGAGATCGATGAAAGCGAGATCGATGAAAGCGAGATCGATGAAAGCAAAATCGATGAAAGCAAGATCGATAAAGGCAGGGTGGTTGTTTCGTGGACCGGAGGAAAGGACGGTTGTTTCGCATGTTACAGGGCAATCTCAAAAGGTTTTGAGGTCTCCCATCTTCTGAACTTCAGGGAAATTCAGAGGCGTGGCTCCCATGACATCAGTCCTGACCTGGTTTATGCACAAGCTGAGGCGCTTGGAATTCCTCTTATCCATAAAGACTTTGTTTCATATGAACAGGAGTTCAAAAAAGTGGTCCGTAATTTAAGGGATAGCGGGGAGAAAATAGATGGGGCTGTTTTTGGGCATATTGACACACACAAAAACCTTGTAGACAGGATCTGTGGGGAACTGGGCCTCGAGTTAATAATGCCTCTCTGGCAGAGGAATTCCGAACAGATCATAAATGACCTCATAGATTCTGGGTTTGAGGCGATCTTGCTCAGCGTCAAAGCCGATTTGCTAGGGAAAGAGTGGCTGGGCCGAAAGATCAATGAAAATTTCATACGCGACCTGAAAAATCACAATCCTTCAATCGATCCGTGTGGTGAAAACGGGGAGTTCCATACTTTTGTTACCGACGGCCCGTTGTTCAAAAACAAAATAAAGGTCATGGAGAGTGAAATGGTCTTAAGAGGAGGCTATTGGTTCCTGGAGATCTCAAAGTTCAATGTCGAGAAAAAATAAGCCTGTACATCAGATTTTCAAAACCTGCATATTTGGCTTCATCTTTAATCATGCCTATTTTACTTCGGAACCTATCTTTTTTGTTCGTATTACATATGCCCTCAACCGCAAAAATATAACTAATCTAAGGAAACCGATAGTTGGTTGTGTCTTCAAGTTATTAAACTGAAACTCTAATCATTAATAATTTCTTTAAACCCCATATTTAAAGCGGTGGCGTGAACAGATCCATGCAAGCAACGAAGTGCGCCAGTACAACTCCTTATATGTTATCTGGATTTTGTCTTCAAGAGTATATTTTGGTGAACGGGAAAAGCAATTTGGGTCAAAAGTAGTTCTGAGCAAAGGAAAGTTGGGACCAAAGAAAGGCTAGGACCAAAAATAGTCCAGACTCAAAAGTCCAGACTCAAAAGTCCAGACTCAAAAGTCCAGACTCAAAAATAGTCCAGACTCAAAAATAGTCTAGAACCAAAAATAGTCTAGAACCAAAAATAGTCTAGAACCAAAAATAGTCCAGAATCAAAAATTTAAGGAATAGAAACAGTTAGAAGCCGGTGCTAGTTACCTGAATTTTTCTATTATTTTCAGCAGTTCGTCTTCATTCTTTGCAAGGGAGACTATAGCCATTTCTACCATAAGGTTAACAATCCCGTCGGAGAGAGAACGAAAGTCGGTTCGAACCCCGATAACAGGCTTTTCCTTTGCATAAGCGTAGCCTATCTCCCAGGCAGTTCCTGAATCTACATCCACACCATCAAGGACTGCAACTACAATGTCAGAACCGTCTACACCTTCTACACATTTATTGAAAATACATTCTTGGTTCAGTTTTTCGCGTTCGTCTATGGTATCCTCTGCGTCTTCCTGGGGCAAAAAAACCGAAAAGCCTTTACTGAGAAGCAAATCTCTCAATCTACGGTTATATTCGAGTTCTGCATGACTGAAGAGGGGGCCTGCAAGATAGATTTTCTTCTTCTTGTTCATGATTTTTTTCTTCCTGAAACTTTAAGGGGTATATAGCAAATTTTCCTATATAGTAAAAGATTCTCCAAAGATAAAATCATTTACCTGTGAACTATCTGTGAACTTTCTGTTTCCGGCGCTAAGTGCCTTAGCAATTCTCATCTGGAATATATTTATATATTAAAAAATTTAAGTCTTACTGATTTAAAATTATATGAATCGTTCTCTATAGAATAATGAAAGAAAACCTTCACAATTTAATTTACTGACAAATTTGGGGAGTTTCCTTTATAAGACTTCCTTATGATTAAGCAGCTTCTAGCTAGATGCTCTGAGCCGCGGAAAGTAAACTTCTGGTCCTTTACGAAAGTAAGCAATCAGCAGTAGGTTTGGACTCAAGGCAGAAGCTTTCAGGAAAAATTCTCAATTATCAAGTAGATTTCCTTTGAGATCTGTTTATGAACAAGCATATCTAACTCAACATATCTAACTCAACATATCTAACTCAACATATCTACTAACTCACTTTCTAATTCGATTTCGAGAGATCATATCTAATTCCCTTTATTATTCAATTATGAACAGAATATCTACTGATATCGATTACAAGCTGATATATACTTTGAAAAACTGTATTTAAGAAGAAAAAGGTATGGCTCTGCAGCCGGAGCCAGCTTTTCGAGCAGATCTCGTAACATCAATTAATAATAGAAACAGATTTTATATTTGTTTTTTCCAATAACAAATTTAATTATCTTGTATTAGTATTACACAGGCAGTGACACTTATGATTAAGGCTGGAATAATAGGAGCTTCGGGATATACGGGAGGAGAACTCCTGCGCTTGCTCGTTAACCACCCAAATGTTAAGCTGGAGCTGGCAACTTCCCGAAGTCTTGCAGGGAAGCCCGTAACGAGCACTCATAAGCATCTTGAAGGTTTTCTCGACCTCAATTATGAAAATCCTGATTCTGAAGATATCAGGGAGCGTTGTGACGTAGTCTTTCTTGCAGTACCTCACGGATCTGCCATGAACTATGTACCTGAACTGCTTGATGGCAACACTAAGGTTGTTGACCTTAGCGCAGACTATAGGCTTGAAACCTCGGAATTTGAGAAAATCTACGGGATAAAGCATAGTGACCCAAGGAATGCTGTTTACGGGCTTGTAGAGCTCCACCCCGAAGTTGCAAAAGAGAATTTCGTGGCAAATCCAGGATGTTTTCCTACAGGTTCAATCCTTGCAGCAGCACCACTTGCAGCAGCTGGACTTCTCGATATTGCGGTTTTTGATTCCAAGACAGGAATCTCAGGAGCAGGGATCTCGCCCACTCAAAACTCACATTATCCAAACCTGGCGGAAAATATCATCCCATACAAACTTACAGCTCACAGGCATAAGGCTGAAATTGTCCAGGAACTGACAGGGCTTGAAGGAAAGCTTAGGAACATCAATTTCACTCCCCACGTAATTCCATCTATCAGGGGGATCTTTACAACTGCTCACCTCTTTACAAAGGAACCTCTCTCCGCGGACGACTTAAAGACGATTTACGAGGAATTTTACAGGGACAGGCCGTTTATAAGGTTCCCTTCAGGAGTTCCCTCCCTAACCGCAGTCAGAGGTTCTAACTTCTGCGATATAAGCTTTGAAGCTGATAAAGAAAATAACAGGGTTGTTGTCCTCTCGGCAATCGATAACCTGGTCAAAGGCGCATCAGGGCAGGCTATTCAGAATATGAACCTTATGTTCGGGCTGGACGAGAAATCTGGGCTCTGGATGCCTGCTGCGGCTCCGTAAGCATAGCCAAAGCAAGAAAATATAACTGGTGACGGATTAAATTAAAGAATAAAATTTGTCTCAAGGGGTATAGTCAGATGAAGGTAAAAGATGTCATGAACCCGAACGTTGTTTTCTGTAAGCCTGATGATACAGTCCGGGAAGCGGCAAGAATCCTGAAGGAAAACGATATAAGTGGAGCACCTGTCCTTGAAGGTGAGGAGCTTGTGGGAATCATAAGCGAAGCGGACTTGTTAAAACTGCTGATACTCCCCGAAAAGGGGGAACTCTGGCTTCCAAGCCCCTTTGAGGTTATAGAGGTTCCTATCAGGGAACTCCTTGGCTGGGAGGAAACAAAGAATATGCTCTCTGATGTGGGTTCCACAAAGATAGAAGAGATTATGATAAGGGATGTGCACACGATCTCTTCCGAGGCATCTATTGAAGAGGCATCCGAGCATATGATAAGGCACAGGATCAACAGGCTTCCTGTAACTGAAGACAACCGCGTGGTGGGGATCATTACTCGCGGTGATATTATCAAAGGTCTTGCAAAGCTCTGAGGAAAAAGGAGAGTCTTTCATGAAGGAAATCGAAGGTGGAATCTGTGCAGTAAAGGGCGTATCTGCAAACGGGATTAAAGCCGGAAAACTGGGATTGACTGTTATTCTTGCAGAGGGGCCGGCAGCAGGCGTTTTTACAAAAAATAAGGTCACGGCAGCTCCGGTTACTCTTAGTAAGGGAGTAATTGATACTCATCACCGTCTTTCGGGATTAATTGTAAATAGCGGAAACGCTAATGCCTTTACAGGTGATGACGGCTTTCTGGATGCTATGGAGATGGCATCCGTACTTGCCCAGAATCTTGGTCTTGAAGCTGACACGGTTGCAGTTGCCTCGACAGGAGTAATTGGCAGAAGGCTTGATGTCTCCTTAATCACGGAACATCTTCCTGAAGTTCTCAATGGGCTGGGCAGTTCTCCTGAGTGCAGTCGTGAAGCTGCAAAAGCAATGATGACCACGGATAGAGTCATAAAAGAAGTAGCTATTGAGATGGACTGCGGGATCAGGATCGGAGCAATTGCCAAAGGTTCGGGGATGATCGAGCCCAATATGGGAACTATGCTCTGTTTTGCATATACCGATGCGAAAGTGCCTGCCGACGTACTGGATGCTGCTCTCAGAATAGCAGTGGATAAAACTTTCAATATGGTTGTGGTGGATGGGGACACAAGCACAAACGACATGGTACTCCTTACTTCCACCTGCAAGTCTGGAGTCAAGCCCTGTATGGATTGTCTGGATGACTTTGAGGAGGGGCTGATTTATGTCTTCACCGAGCTTGCAAAGAAAATGGCAAAAGACGGAGAAGGAGCTACAAAACTTATTGAAGCTAGGGTAGTGGGCGCAAAAACACATGAGGACGCTAAATTTGCTGCAAAGGCAATTGTACGTTCTCCTCTGGTTAAGTCAGCAATTTTTGGAAAGGACCCAAACTGGGGAAGGGTTGTAGCCGCCGCAGGCTATTCAGGTGCCGAACTTGAACAGGAACTGCTTTCCCTTTCTTTCTCAGGAGGAGGAGAAGTGGTTGAACTTGTAAATTCCGGCGAGATTTCCAGTTCTTCGGATCTCAAACTTTTGAAAAAAATAATGGCAAATGAAGAAATTGTCATTACCCTTGATCTCAATCTGGGAGAGGAACAGGCAACAGCCTGGGGTTGCGACCTGACCTATGACTATGTCAGGATTAACGCCGAATATACTACCTGATGGTGAAACATAGTTTAATGCAGTGTTGGATACTTAATACAATATTGAACACAGCTTAAAGCCAGTATATTACTTATTGCAATACAGGACTGAAAAAACAGGACTGAAAAAACCAGCTTGAAAAAGTAAGACTGAAAATACAGGACTGACTGAATGAAAATACAGGACTGACTACAGAATTGATGTACAGGCTGAAAAACAGGTAACAGGAAATAAAATATGTAACTCGGATTAATTCGAAATTTAAGCAAAATTACTTCGGGAAAAATCCTGGTTTCTCCTAATTCCTGAAAATTATTTCAGGTTTATATCTATATTTCCAGGGGGTTTGTTAAGTGGATATACAAGAATGGGAACAACGCTACAAAGATGCTGTTTACAATGTCAAAAAAGCACTTCCTTATCTGGATGGTATGTTTGTAGCTTACAACAGTAATATTGATGCTATCAAACACCTTACAGACAAAGAACTGTCCATGCTTATGGGGCTTTTTAACGAAGCTGACGTTCAGGCAAGAGTTGAAACATACCCGAGAGAAATAAAAGAGCCTCTGGATTTCATGGCTCGCCTGCTGATTTCCATGCGAGAAGGAAAAGCTGCTGAAATTCCTACCCATACCTCAGATATTCATGAATGGCTGAAAGATAATCTGGGTTTTGACTATGCACGCATGGGCGGCCAGGCAGGAATAATTTCTAATCTTCTCTCTCGTCTAGAAATAAAAAAAGTCATAGCATATATCCCCTGGCTTTCTGAAGAACAGGCAGAATATTTTGTGGCTTCTGACAATCTTCTGCACCCTAAGGTAGAAGATGGAAAGGTTGTACTTAAACCCCCACTGGAAGCCTTCAAACCCGGAATAGAATCAAAAGTCAACTGGATCTTTGAGTATTCCAAAGGCATGGACGTAACCTGCGGTGGAAGCAAATTCCAGATTCCGAGAGATAACCGTCTTATAATTTCCTCCCGCCCGAAATGGATCCGCCTTGACATGGACAGGGAAATCTATGAGCACCTTGACTCACTTTTTCCGATTGACGGGGCAATGCTTTCAGGTTATCAGATGATAAAAGAGCAATACGAGGATGGGTCTACGTATAAGGACTACGTTTTGCATTCCGTGAAAGCTATTGAGAAACTCAAGGCTTTAAATCCTGAACTCCGCGTTCATGTAGAACTTACATCTATTCAGAACCGGGTAATAAGAAAGGCTATCCTGACTGAGATTGTCGCCAAAAATGTTCATTCCCTAGGTCTTGATACTGTGGAAGTGGCAAATGCTCTGAACGTCCTGGGGCATGAAGAACTCTCTTATTCCGTGATAAGAAAAGAAGAGAATGGGATTACCTCGCTTTACCATGGAGCTGTTCAGCTTTTAAAGGACCTGTCACTTGAAAGAGTCCATGTGCATTCTCTTGGCTTTTACATCTGTATCCTTGCAAAAGGCCATCCTCTTACACTTAAAGAACATAGGGATGCCCTGCTCTTTTCCTCAACTCTTGCCGGTGCCAAAGCCCTTAAAGGAAAAATTGAGAACCTTGAGGACGTAGAAGCAGGGTTGGAGGTCCCGGTTTCTAGTAAAGGCCTGGAAGACTTGGAGAACTTCAAGGTTTACTGTGTAGGGAAGAAACTCTGTACCCCTGAGGAGTTCGAATACGGATACCTCTATGGGCCTGATCATGATGCAGTTTTAATTCCTTCCAAGGTAGTAGATAAGCCCAGAGCAACAGTCGGGATAGGCGATGCGATCTCGGCAGGAGCTTTTGCAGCCATGCTTGCAAGAATAAAGCAGGAACAGGCATGAAAATAAATTCTCTTTGACTTATCCGATATCCGAAGTACTTATCCGATATCCGAAGTCGTACATTTATCTTCTATTCATTTTCTTTCCATTCATTTGCCTTCCATTTGCCTCCAATAAGCTTATCGTTCGTACCGTTCGCCTTCCATTTGCTTTCCATTTGCTTCCACTCGCCTCCTATTTCACGGATACAGGAACTGATTAGATGAATATACTTTGCGGATATAATGTCAATATAGATTCGGTGTACCGAATTAGTGGAGCCGAGATTTCGGAACTGCTGGAAACTTTCGAAGAGGCTGAAATTCTTGACAAAATCGAGAACCCCCCCGGAAAAATCTTTTCGGAATCGGATTTTGTAGCAGGGCTTGCCTACTGTATGAAATACGGATGTGGAGCCGAGTGGCTTGTTTTTGATCAGTCCGTTTTCGAGTTTCTTAATAGCCGCTATTTTGAGAAATCCCTTGTAAGAATGGGCGGAAATGCAGGAATAATGGCAAATGCTCTTTCCCAGTTGGGAGCTTCCAGGGTAATACCGAATGTTGCAGTGCCCTCTAAAACACAGCTTTCTCTCTTCTCAAAAAAAGCGATCTATTTTCCGGAACCCTCCATGCAGATAACGGAAAACGAGAGGAAAAGTCCTGAAGAAAATAAAGGTGCTTTTTCCAGCAGCCAGGAACCCATACATTTCGTCTTTGATTTCTCCGAGGGGGAGATATTTTCCCTTTATGGGACAGAGGTTCGGGTCCCGAGGGAAAATCGCTTCATAGCTACCTGCGATCATTTGAATCTCAGGCTTTTTGTCAACCCTGCTTTTGAGCAATATGCTCTCCAACACGCCTGCGAGCTTGATGGAGTACTTATATCGGGTTTTCATCTCCTGCTTGAGAACTATCCCGATGGCCGTACTTATAAGACAATTCTTGATGATACTTTCTCTCAGCTAAAAAGCTGGAAAACCAGAAACAATAAGCTTCAGATTCATCTGGAATTCGGACATTTTGCAAGTAAAGAAATTGCAAATTTTGTCTTTCTGAAGTTTGCAAAACTTTCAGATAGCCTTGGAATGAATGAAGACGAGCTTGCAGTGTTTTCTAATTTACATGGCGTCTCTGGAGAAAGACTTCAGCGTATGGAGGCAGATGCTATATCCAGTGCGGCTTTCAGGTTGGCATCAGGGCACGGGCTTAAGAAGCTCATAATCCATACCAGGGAATTTGTGCTGGCTGTGTTTAAAACTGATTGTGAGTTTAATTCCAGAGCAGTTTCTGAATTTGAAATGGATGAATCAGAAAGTTCAATTTTGCAGAGGGCAGCCCGAGAAAAGCTTGAAGCCCTGGAATTTGGAGTCAGGTGTGCAGGCGTGTATGCAGCTTCAGGCAGGCTTGAAGGACGGGAATTTGTGGAAGAGGAAGCTTCGAAACTTCAGGAGAGTCCATTTGGAAGAGAACAGATTGCAGCTTTCGTTAAGGCTTTTAATGGAAATATTCTTGAGCAGGGGGCTTATACTTTGAAGGGGAACTATATTATTTGCATGTTGCCTACAATGCTTTCCAGATCTCCAGTAACCACGGTAGGGCTGGGAGATACGTTAACAGCAGGGACTTTTCTCAGGGGGCTTGAGTTGAACGTACAGGCTTAAACCCGAACTTTTTGACCTCAATTATACGCTTGACTGCGGACAGGTCTTCCGATGGGAACGAGAAGGAGACTGGTGGACAGGCGTTGTTGGAGACCAGGTTATTCGGCTTTCGCAGGATCACGGGCAATTGATTGTTGATTCTAAACTCTCGCCTGAGGTTCTTACTCGTTATTTCCGCCTGAACGACAACCTGCCTTCTATTTACGAAAGCATAAACCGGGATCTGCTGATCGACAGAGCAATCCGCAAATATCGGGGCCTGCGGCTGATCAGGCAGGACCCCTGGGAATGCCTTATTTCATATATGCTCTCTACAGCCTCAAGCATTCCCACAATCCAAAAACGAATCTGCTTGCTCAGCCGGTCTTTCGGTCAAGAAATCGAGCCAGGATATTTCAGCTTTCCTGACCCTGAAACTCTTGCAAATGTCGATCCCTCCGAGCTTGACAAATGTAAGCTGGGCTTCAGGACCCAGAATATAATAGCCGCAGCCGAAGAAGTTGCGTCGGGCGAGCTGGACCTTGACGTGCTTTTCCGCCTGGAGTACAGGTATGCGCGGGAACGCCTTATGAGGCTCAGGGGCATAGGGGAAAAAGTTGCTGACTGCGTGCTTCTTTTCGCTTTTGATAAAATGGAAGCTTTTCCAGTTGATACCCACATCAGGCAGATCATCCAGCATTACCATATAGATGACAGTTACTTTGAAACCTGCAAAAACATGAGCTGTATGGGGGACTGGGGAAGGGAATATTTTGGACACTACTGCGGGTATGCCCAGGAGTATTTGTATTATCAGAAAAGGATGGAAGGGTTTGTAAGTCTTTATTGAGTTTCGTAGAAGAATTCTTCCTCAAATTTGAAGAGGATAGAGTTCCATCTAATTATTTACTCTTTTTAAAACGCAAAACTAAGTTCTTTAATTCATCAATCTTGTCAGCCACAAGCTTTGGAACATCTGTTTCCATTTCGTAAGAGACAAGTGATGGAATTATTGGAATGGCAACCTTCAGTTTTTGAGTTGTACTCAAGGGAGAATACAGTTCGTAGAGCACTTCATCAATCTTTACTTTCATTTCAGGTATATCATTTTTAATCTCTTCCAGATTTTGTTGAATAGTATCCAGATATTCCTGTGGATTTTGCAGTTCATCTACTGATTCTATTAATCTGTCAACTGAAATATGTAAATATTTGATTTCGTTTGAAATAGAAGTTGTTTCTTCTTTGATCGTTTTGATATCTTTTACTACCTGATCTGGCATCGAGCTAAATATTGGTATTAGTCCTACAAGTCTCGAAACTATCTCATATTGTTTTGCAAGATCATTTACATTTCGTATTTCTTCGATTTCTTCAAATATATGTTCGTAGCCTGGTATATGCGGCATTCTCATTCTGAAAGTTTCGATCAAACCTTCAATATTTTGTGTCATTTCTTCCTGACTACCAATTTCCCATTTCTGAACTTCTTTACTGACAGCACATGCAATTTCTTCTGCATCCGTATCTTTCGATTCCTTGCACGCGATTTTTGCTTTCTCTTGGATTTCTTCAAGAAGCTCTTTTAGGTGTCTATCTAGGATAGGCAACCCTTTTCTCAGAGTTATTGTTGCAAAAGGTGCTGTCTCTTCAGTATCTCTCATTAATTCTGCTGCACGATCACAATATTTTCTATAAAAATTGAGCTCGCACTTTGTTGCCTCTAAGTCTATGTTTTCCAGATTCTGGATCTCTTTTAATGCATTTGCAAGATTTTCAACAGCTTCTAAAAGCAATTTCTTGCTCTTTGAACCTTTAATTGCATTTTTAGCATCTTCAATATCTCTATCTACATACCCGTCTATTTTTCTCTTTAATTCATGTTTTCCGAAAACAATAGAATAGAATGAACGATAAAATGGGAGACAAAAATGTGATGGTCTATATAATCCATATTCAGGCTCCGCTTTTTCAAAAAACTTAATAGCTGTTTCTAGTTCTCTTCTGTAATCATCTTCTTTGGCTTGGGATGCTTTGAATATGGAAACTTTTCCAAGGGAATAATTTGCGGATTCTCTTGTTATTTTATCGCTATCCTTACTGAGTATAATTAAGTCGTTCCATGCCTTTTGTTTGTTTGGAATATGAGGAAATACAAAGCCAAGGGAATAGGCAACATTACTTCGCACATTACACTCTTCATCATTGGTTAGCCTATGTAAATCATTCGATGCCTGTTCTTTATCCGGAATATAGGCAAACGCAGAACCTAAGGATGAAGCGACACCAGCTCGAATATTGCTGTTTTCATCATTGGTGAGTTTGTGTAAGTCGTTCCATACTTGGTTTTTATCAGGAATACAAAAAAATACAGAACCGAGAACATCAACGATGCCCTTTCGCACACCACTATCTTGATTCTTGGTTAGCTCATGTAGATCATTCCATACTTTTTGTTTATCTGATACATAAGGAAAGGCATAGCCAAGAGCATAGGTTGCAGTCCTTCGAACATCACTATCTTTATCGTTTGTAAGTTCAATTAAATTGTTCCAAACCTCTTCTTTGTGTGGTAGATAAGAACCAACAAAACCAAGGGTAGAGGCTCCAGTCTGTCTCACACGCCAATCTGCATTATTTGTTAGTCCTATTAAATCGTTCCATGCCTTCTCTTTATCCGGAACATATAAAAAAGAAAAGCTAAGTGTAGAAGCTACAGCTTTTCTTACATATCCATCTACATCATTTGTTAGTCCTATTAAATCGTTCCACGCCTTTTCTTTATTAGGTACATATGAAAAAGATAATCTAAGGGTAGAGACTAAAGCTCTTCTTACATGTCCGTCTACATCATTTGTTAGTCCTATTAAATCGTTCCAAGATTGTTCTTTATTTGAAGTATTAGGTAAAGAAGAGCTAAGGGCAGAAGCTGCATAGTGTCTCACATAATCGTCTTCATCATTGGCAAGTTCAATCAAATCATTCCATGCTCTTTCTTTATTTGACATCTCAGAATACGCAGAGCTAATGGCAAAGATTGCATCGCGCCTTACGTATCTCTTATTACTATCATCACGGGCAAGATTGTACAAATCATTCCATGCCTGTTGTTTATCTACCAGTGATGAAAAATTATCTCTTAACTTATGCAATGCCTTGATATGTTCCTCTGGATTTTTGCTAAGGCATTGCTTGTGAATCTTCTCTTGATCTATCAACTGCCCAACACCATAAGTTTCAATAAAACTTCAAGCTTAAAACGATTTCTTTTTGATTTTTGGGATTGAAGATTCGCTAAAAAAGATTTTTGCAGAAAAAATCTGCTTTGCATAAACTCAGTTAATTGAGCTCAACTTAGTTTCCATAAAGAATTTATGTCCATTCCCTCAAAAAAACCCTGAAACCCTGATATTCCAACCCGCAAATCCCTTCATCCTCTATAACCTCAAAGCCCTCATTCACACTCCAATGCACCCATTTCCCAAAGGAACACTCATAATCCGGTCTTTGAGAAGCCCTCTTACTGTCGGTGATTTGCTCCAGATTCCAAAAACGTATTTTCCGTTTTCGTATAACCTTCTAAACCTCAAATACTTCTCATTCCTTTCAAGCTTCACTTTGGGATTGGTTTAAGTACTTTTTCACCAGTTCCGTGTCTTTCAGTAACTTAAAACTCACAAATCCTCCGGCAATAATATTCGTATAAAATGTAAAAGCTCTCCATGCTGCCACTGTAATTCCGAGAATATTTGCCGGCACAAAGATTGAAAAGAGGGAAATCGCGGCAAGTTCCGCTATCCCACTTGAACCTGGGGTTAAAGGCATAACTAGAATAATCATGAGTAAAACCTGTACTGCAAAAGAAATGAGTATTGAAGGAGACTGATTAAGACCCATAAGAGTTATCGGAAGCGAGGAAAACTCTGCTATCCAGTATATGACTGTGTATATCAGCCCGGAATACAGGCCTTTACGCCCGTCTGTCAGAAAGATATTCATGCTTGAATGAAATTCGTCAATTTCCCTGTCAATCGACCCTGATAATCTCTGCAGTTTGTATCCTATTTTCTTACCACTAAAACGTCCAATCCATTTCATAAGGCAATTTATGACGAGCTTAATAAAACGAGGTTTCATGGGTGCATATATCAGGAGGGCAAAGACAATTATTGAAAGGAGTTCTCCTAATATAATCAACGTATCCATTCTGGGATCTGACAGTACACCACGGAGAAAATATAGCGAAAAAGGTACGGCTAACAGGATCAACAGAGCGTCCAGTACGCGTTCTCCCAGGACAACTGCAGTAGCCTGTCCAACCGGCATTTTTTTCTGTCTCAGAAGATGAATTCTCAAAGGTTCTCCACCTATTGAAGAGGGCGTAAGCGCTGCAACAAAAGTGCTGGAAATTACCATTTCTATAGAGGTTTTAAAATCTATTTTATGCCCCAGTGCAGATGCCATTGACCTTATGCGCAGTCCCCAGATAACGAAAGAAAATAGATGGATAACAAGTGCAGCTATTACATATTCAGGCTTGATATCCCTAACAACTTCAATTGTTGTCTTATCAAGAGTAAAGATGAGAACAAACACTATTGAAATTATACTGATCAAAATTGAGCTTGTTATCCACTTTGTGTAATTTCTCATGAAAACACAATCCGTTAGACCTTATTCAGAATTATTCAACTGCAATAGTCTTATTCAACTGCAATAGTCTTATTCAACTGCAGTAGTTCATTATTCAACTGCAATAGTCTCCATTACAATACCCTAATTATACTTTTTGACTTATCTTACTATTTGATTCAAGGAGTTCTTTGAACGTTGCAGTAGGAGTAAGGTCTTTAGATAGTTTTTTCATAATTTCAACCTTCTGGTGGATCTTTTCATCTTTTAAAAGCTCTTTTATCGACCGAAGTATCTCTTCTGGAGACGCGCTGTAATCCAAACGTTTGCCATAACTTTCAAGGTCAACCACGGAAGCGTTATTTTCCTGCTCACTATGGTTCATATCCGGAAACGAAAGTACTGGAACCCCGAAAGTAAGAGCTTCCATTATAGTGCTATGTCCTCCCGGGGCAATCACAAGATCAGAAGCCTTGAGGTAAGGGAACTGGTCATTAATAAAACGCTTAATTGTAACATTTTCTGGAAGGTTTGAGAAAACATCAGGATTTAGGCTCGGCCCCGAAAGGAGAGTGTAATTTATGCTTTTGTCAAGTTTTGCAACTTCGATAACCTTTCTGAATATAGGTTCTCGATATCCAAATCCCCCTATTAAAGATAATACATGGGGTTTTTGCAAGACTTCAGCCTTCACATCGTCATATTTTTTAAGGGTGAGAGGTCCACTGAAAAACAGATTTTTGGAAACCTTTTCTTCAAAAGCAAGATTTAGCCGGCATACGGTATAAGGCATTGGGAAATCAGGAATTACTATTCTGTCAACTCTTCTGAAAATGCAGCTATAAAACTGTTTAATTATTCCGCCCATCGTTCTTAGGGCAATGCCTCCATTTTTAAAGAAAGTTTCCATGTTTGACTGATTAACTATAAGGTAAACAGGAATTCCGCTGACTTTAGAGGCCACTACTCCTGTAAAATAACTATCTGAAACTACAATATCAGGTTTCTTTTCTTTTAATAAGCTCAGAACCTTAAAAATAGCAAAAACACTCCCGTTTTTCAGTGTAGATATAATTGACCTTTTCAGGTTCAGGGAACCGGACTCACCCACAAGTTTTATTTCCGGGGGGATTTCAACGGTCTTGTATCCTTTTCTCTCGATAAACTCCTTTGAATAACCATATGCTCCTAAATAAACTTCATGGCCTGCAGCTAACAACTCCCGGCCCAATGCGATACAGCGGCTGGTATGACCTAACCCTTCACCGCATATAAAAACGAGTACTTTCATCCTTGAACCTCTTTTTAAAAATTCGAATAGTTAAGAAATAAGAAATAAAAGCAAGTATAATTCCGCCAATCATATCCGTGATCCAGTGTATGCCAAGATACAGTATTGAAAAAAGGATGAAAATGGTTGTTCCTACCGCAAAAACCTTGTAACGCCTGAGATCTGTCTTGAAAAGTATAAACATCGTTGCCATTACCGAGAGTGCAGCATGCAGACTTGGGAAGCAATTGTTAAGACCGGGACTACAGATAGTTACTATCCCCAGGATGGCCGGATTCAATTGATATAGCAAAGGGACCACTCCTGGCAATACATGCCCTGTCACATTTACTGGGAAAAATATGTAAAAAATGTAAGCTATCAAATATATAAGCATAAAAGTAATTGCATACTCTTTAAGAGCTTCATCATCCTGGCTAAACAGGAATAATATAAATGTAAAGATCAAAAGGAATGAAAATCCAACCAGATAAACTGCTCCACAAAAGTATGTCAGCGTTGGATTGGCTATGCTCTGGAAAATACTCACTTTAGTGCCTTCCAGCATCAACATATACCTATCATAATTGAGAGAGGGACTGAGACCCAGGAGGTTTGAAATTTTTCTTTGTGAATCCATAAGTATGAAGATAAATGCTGCCGAAGCTACATAAGGTAGAATCTCTGAAATCCCGGGCGACCTAAGGTTTCTATAATAATATTTGGGCCGAAGAGGTTCCGGCACAAAAATATAATAGCCTGCTGGCACTGAAAATATCAGAGACAGCGTTATCATAAAGTCTAGTTGATTTGAGGATATCATTTAATGTGCGCCTCAGTGTTTGAATACCTTAATCCAAAAACAGATAATTATGAAATATCTCTTACTGTTATCCGATTTATTAGGTTTTTTACATAGAATAACACAACTATATATTAATTGTGGAGAATAATGGTACACTTTAAGTTTTTTAAATATAACTATCTCTGTTGGTCAGTACGTTTTATTTCGATGAGCAATTTATTCACTTCTCTTTTATCCCTGTTTTATCCCAAAACGATTTCGTTTTTTAATTTCTTTATTGCAGTTATATATTGTATGCAGGCGACCCGTTATTTTATTTCAACTTAAAACTTGTTTCTTTTATATGATCGTTCTAAAGTATCAAAATGGAATTGAAATTTCTTCAGCGTTTAACCTTTTGCGTCGACTGCTATTTTATTGTATATTTAACTTTCAAATTTTTTGAATTTGCGGAATCATTTCAGGATACAATCCTTAGTTTCCAAATATTAAGCGCACATGTGAGTAATGAAAATATGTAAGGTTAATTATCACGATTTTAAAATTCTGCTACAAGTCCTTTACTTATGTAAGCACAATGATATCAGGGACATTTATTCGTCTAAAAATGCGGAATTTAAGTACGCAACAGTCAATTAGGATTTCAATAAAAAATTTAAAAAAAGGAAGGATTAAGAAAATCCTTCACTCAGAGAATTTATCTGTTCTTCCTGACGATGTAGAAGACTGACAGCAGTCCGAAGATTGCTGGGACGATCTCAAAGCCAGGAGCGCTGCTCTTTGTTTCGGTGGTGTTGTTTGCAGCAGCTGGTTCTGGTGTAACTGGGGTCTCCATGTTTGTAGGAGCGCTCGCGTTTACATCTTGAGTTTCTTCAGTGTTGTTCACAACTGGTGTAGTAACACTCATGTTATCGGTAGCTGTTGTGTTATCGATGCTGGTGTTACTTAGGGTGGTTGTAGTGGTTCCGTTACCAATGGTCTGCTCAACGTATGGGTAGTATCTGAGATCGTTGGAGTCGGCAATCTTGAAGTACATTCCCTCTCCGATTTCCTGATCAGAGTCTTTAGTCAGACTGAATGTATCATCATTGCTGATGTTAATGCTTGCACCGTTAAGGGAAACATCGTTAAGTTTGCCGAATTCATCGTCAGATTCGATCTTCCTTGCGTTTGCGTAGTCAATGAGCCAGAGACCATCGATCTGTGCAATACTGTCGACTGCGCCCTGGAATACCTGGTTGACATGGACTTTCAGGACAGGAACATCGTCTTCGCCCTGCACGTCGTCAACTTTGCAAGTCCAGATATGATCGCCAGTGTCAGTTGAGACGATCTCGTCATCTACGTATTCTCCATCTTTGTCGAATTCAAGCCAGACTTTATTACCGTCAACATCTACCTGCTTGGCCTGGAGAGAGTATCCATCACCGAGGTCAAGGGAGTCGCCGGTCTTGAGAGTGTACTTGTCATCGCTGTCAAGAACGAGCTTGGCAAGCTTGCTGGCATCGGTGGATTTCAGTGGTACATACTTCTGGGCAAAGAAGCCAAGAACAGGGTACGTTCCATTGAATACGTCATCGGCATCATAATCAACCTTGCTTATAGTGGTGCTGTATTTGAGGCCGTTTTTAGGAATAGTTCTTCCGTTAACGCCAGAAACACTCATAGTTTCGGTTCCAACGTTCTTTTTCAGGTCGTAGAAGAATCCAGCAAAGTTGTCTGAAGTCCAGGTGTAAGACTTTGTACCGGAAACAACGGTTCCTCTTACATCATAGGTTCCAGAGGTTGTTTGCTGCTTGTAGGCATAGAACCTGAGATCATTGGAGTCAGCAACCTTGAAGTATAACCCTTGCCCGATTTCCTGATCAGAGTCTTTAGTCAGGCTGAATGTATCATCATTGCTGATGGTAATGGTTGGGCCATTGATAGAAACATCGTTGAGTTTGCCGAATTCATCGTCAGAGTTGATCTTTATTGCGTTTGCGTAGTCAATGAGCCAGATAGCATCAATCTGTGCAATGCTGTCGACTGCGCCCTGGAATACCTGGTTGACATGGACTTTCAGGACAGGAACATCGTCTTCTCCCTGCACGTCGTCAACTTTGCAAGTCCAGGTATGATCGCCAGTGTCAGTTGAGACGATCTCGTCATCTACGTATTCTCCATCTTTGTCGAATTCAAGCCAGACTTTATTACCGTCAACATCTACCTGCTTGGCCTGGAGAGAGTATCCATCACCGAGGTCAAGGGAGTCGCCGGTCTTGAGAGTGTACTTGTCGTCACTGTCGAGAACGAGTTTGGCGAGCTTGTCAGCACTGTTAGACTTCAGTGGGATATACTTGTCTGCGAAGAAGCCAATCACACTGTAGTTGCCCCAGTCGTCATATTGGTATTCGGCGTTTCCGATTGTTGTCTTGTATACTAAACCGTTCTCTCCGATAGTCCTGCCGGAAGTACCAGCAACGTTCTTAATGGTAAGAGACTCGGTTGTCACATTGTCATCAATGTCGTAATAGAATGCTGCAAATTTGTTAGCATCCATTGTAATAGATGTACCGTTACCATATGCAGAATTTGCAAGGATGTCGGTTAAACTTGAGCCATTGTACACAGGGCCGCGGATCTCAACTGTACTAGCTGCTGAGGTTGTATTATTATCATCAGCCATTGCGGCGGATGCAAATACAGTCAGAAGCATGAGAGCTGCCAGTGCACTGGCTACAAATCTCTTCATTTTGTTGTTTCCTCCATATTTGTTAAGGTATACTATATGTAAGAGAATTATCGGGATCAATATTTTAAGGGGGTTCATCATTCTTCATCAATCTGATTCATACGTTACGTTCATTGTCGAAGAACGTTTCGTTTCTACTCATCCCGAAAATTGGTTTACACCGTTTTATAAAATGGGGTTTTATAAATCTTTTGTGGTCCCGAATTTATGCAGTCTCAGGAAACTTGGCATATTTTCAATATGTTCCGGCATAATTTGGAGATTTAACTCGTCGACTATCTAAAAATCTAATTGTTCGAAGATTGTACTAATGTTCGACAATTGTACTAATCTTCGAATAATGTACCAGAATCGTTATTATGTCTAATGAAGACTGAAAACTGAAGGTTATTGTGGTGAATAATCGGGATCAACACTACAAAATATTTCAAACCTTCCTCCCTAGAAGAATGTGGCGGAACCTTCTTCCATAGGAGAATGTGGCGGGTTTCCCAAGTTTCTTCCATGTTTCCCGCCACCATAAATACTTTCAATTTTTGTTCAGTAAGCGTAAAAGTTTTCGTCTATTTTTAACTGACCAGGATGTCTCAATAGAGTTTAAAACCAGTGAAGTAGAATTCAGATAATGAGACTAACTCAAAATTTTGACCGCCCAGAATACATGATTGATGCTTTCTTTACGTTACCTGCAACATGGCTTGCAATTCGGTTTAAATACCATATTGAAGGTTTCTTAAAAAGTGCTAAGTTTATTGGAAAAGAATAGCTAAAAGCTGTATTTCGATTATACTGGAACGATGTAAATAAAACGATGGGCAATCAAATTATTTAGAGTCTTTGAATTCCCACATTTCGATAAAACCATCAACCAGAGTATCGAGAAAGCTTTCTTTGTAGCATATAAGGAGTTCTGCAATCGCGGAAGGGTCAATGACTGTGAATTTACTTATCCTGCCGATTTTTTCTCTTTCAATTATTCCGGCTTCTACAAGTTTGTTCAGGTTCCAGGAAACGGTTGAAGGAGAGAGACCAACAGCCTGTGAGATTTCTTTGTTATTCATTCCCGGATTATTGAGGAGCTGAAGAAGTATATGTCTGCAACCGGATCTTCTTAAGAAAGACATTATTTTTCTCTCGGTTTCGCTTAAGCTCCTGTCTTTTACGAAATAACGTACATAATCTCCATCATTCAAAGCCCTTATCATATTTTTCTTTTCCAGATACTGAAGGTGGTACTGCAGGTTGCCAACTACCATCTGCAGCCTCCGCTCAAGTTCCCGGAAGTGAATACCAGGAGATTTTTTAATTTGTTCGTAAATTCTTCTTCTAGTCTCTAGTTCGAATTCCATTTTACCTTACTCGTTTGTTATCATGGAAAGAAAAAACAACGCAAGCACAACAAAATTTAGTAAACTTCCCCAAATTTCGGGGTATTCACCTGCTTGAGGGAAAAAAATATCTGCTGCATCCAGAAAATTCATTGCCGAGTAGAAAAAAAACGCTAAAGATAAAATAAAAAGCTTTTTCCTACGCTCTCGACGATATGCAAGGTGAGAAACAACAAAAAGGATTAACGCTAATAAACTTGATATAAGCTGGATTATTTGATCTGGTTCAGTCAGCATGGACTTCAGTTACCTCCATCAACGCATTACATTAAATCAAACATTAAAATGTCAAGTTTTAAGACGCATTCCAGAAAAAATAAATTTGTAAATGTCTTGGGGAAATTTTATTCGTTTATTGTATCTAGCCAAAATAGTCTGTCATACCACAATGAAGTATTTGAAATCTATGTCATGTTACTAATAATTCTTACACATAATAAAAAATTCAAATGAGGTTCTTTATTAATCGTAGGGCCTATTTTTCAGATAATTCAAATATTGTATTAATATTCGAATACTATGCCAGAATCAATATATTGTTTGTAATTGTTTCTCCAAGTGTGTCTATGTTTCTGAATAAATTATTTTAATTATGGCAATAACGTGGGTGAAACAATTGCAGACTTATAATTGGTCAATTGAAAAGACCCATCAAAAAAATTTTGCTGAAAAATTTCACTTTGTGTAAAACCAATTAATTGGCTATTACTATTGTTCACATTCTAATCTCTTTTATATCCATTTCCTCAAAAAAACCCTGAAATCAGGATCTTTTAACCTGCAAATCCCGGCATCTTCGATAATCTCAAAGCTCTCATTTATGCTCTGATGTACCTGTTTTCCAAGAGAACAGCTCCTGAGTCGATCTTCGAGAAGCCCTTTTGCCGTCGGGTATTTGCGCCGGATTTCAAAGACGTATTTTCCGTTTTCGATATAGCCTCCGAAAACGCCATCTTCTGCCTGATATTTTTCCTTGAACTTCTCTGCGTGTACTTTGACCCAGACCGGGGGACCGATGTGTTTTTTCACGTTGGGCAGGGTACCTGAAATGAGTTCCATCATAACTGCGGTTTCGGTATTGCCTGACCAGACGCCGGTTTTTATCACTGTAAAATCATATTCTTTCAGAAGGGCAGCTACTGCCTGCTCCATTTTATAAAGCTGCGGAAAGAGGACATCCTCTACCACATCCGGGGTTTTGAAAACGACTGCAAGCTGAGTACTCTTCCGACTTTCAAGCTTTTCCAGGATTTCGCTGTCCTCAAGGGGCAGGAGGGAGGCTGGGAAAAAGAAACTAAGCTCCGGGCTTTTTAGGAATTCCCGACAGTGGTCTATGAACATGCAGAATTTGTCAAGAGAAAGGGCTGCTGCCACGTTTCGCCTGGGATCAGTTGGGTCGATCACTACAAGAGGTTCTTCGTGGTCGATTTCTCCATGCTGCATTATATCTATTTTCTCACCTGGCTTCCAAGAACAGGCTGCGTAGATAGTGTTTTTGAAAGAGCCGTAGCTAATTACAAGAAGTTCGGTCAGGTAGCCTGAAAAGCCCTGGGTCTTGAGTTCTGAACCATAGACTCCGCCTCCGCGCATAAACTGTTTCAAAAGCAAGACCTCATCTTCATGCCCTTTTATGCGGGGTTTGACAAAATCGTTATGAAAAGGCGTCCTGTCAACTGCAGATTTGATATGGGAAGCCGAAGCAACCCTGAAGCAAGGAACAAGATCAACATCAAAGCCTTTGTATATAATATTCAGGTAGGGATGCTCAGCGTGGCGATCTTCGGCATGCTCGGCGTGTTTTGCCACCTCTTTTGCAACTGCCATACCCAGGGTTTCCAGTTCCTTTCTGGATGTTTCTTCAGGAAAGCTTATAAAAACATCAATATCATGAGTGCCTGAAAGCCAGGTGCCTCTGGCAGCAGAGCCCACCATTTTTACAAGCACACCTGGTACGCCAAGTTTTTCTGCTGCGAGTTTAACCTGTGAGGCAAGTTCTTTCTGGATTGCAAGAAGTTTTTCTCTTTCAGGTTCAGTGGGTTGTATTCTTTCAAGGACTGTGAGTTTTAATTCTTCGGGAATACTTGTATACGTTTCCATGCCAGAGACGGCTCCATATTTTTACTCTGTCTTACTTTGCAGAATGAATCTTTATAACTCTTGTAATGGATCTTAAGTGATCTTAACGAATCTTATTACGCTGATTTCTGCTTATAAGTGTCAGAAATCGCTTCTTCAAACTTATAATTTGTGTATATCAAATTGACTCTTAGGAAAAAAGTGGTTTTTGAATTTATTTTCAGACCCTTATCTCAAACGTGAATATAAAGTCTCTTCTGAATAAATCTGGTTTTGAATAAAAAGTCTCTTTTGAATAAAACCTGACTCTGAATAAAAACCAGTTGTGATAAAGACATTTTCTGGATGTACTGAACTGTCTTCCTGACAGGCGAGCCTGATATTTGCTCTTCTAGTGTTTAAATGGCAATTGAAACCAGTTTTACGGTTTTCAAGGTCTTCAATTTCTTTTTTTGCCATATTTAATTTTTTTATTTCCGGTTTCTGAAAAATACTTTTTATAATGCCCAAAAATTTTTTATTTGATGCCTGAGATATTAGAAAATACATATAGTTGAATATCTTTGACATAACTCAGATAGGCGGGGGTATCTTGGTCAGGGTGTATTCCGGATGTTCAGGAAATTTTTTCCTATTTTTTTCTTTCGGAAGCCTGAAAGTTACGCTCCCGGTTAATACAACATAGAGGAGGTTTAATTTGGGGATTAAAAACTACATCAAGATTTTATGCTTGTTTTTGGCATTTGGATTTTTGTGTCTAAGTGCAGTTGCCCAGGCTTCAGATTCGACAGGCAACCGCATCTGGGATGAAAATGCAAATGAGAACCTTACCTATACATGGACGCCTCAGACTTACTCGGGTTTTTATTATGATCTGGATACCGGAGAAGGTTCCGAGAATCTGACAGTCCAGCTCAGTAAGGGTAGCCGGACAATTAATAAGAGAAACCTGCAGTACGAAACCGTACCCATAAAGACCGACTTTGAGTATGGAAATTGGGGTTCTTATGATGTCATAGGGTTTATGGCAGAGCGCTACTTTGCAGGGTACACCGCAAACTCAAGTTTTGCAGATAAAGAGATTAGCGTTATCTCGGACGGACAGCTTTCAAAAGTCCTGATAGACTCCGATGATAGGAAATCTCTGTACACGGGTTCTTCTCTTGTTCTTGACGAAGGATACTCCCTGAACATGGTTGAGGTTGATATCAACGGAAATAGCGTCTGGGTACAGCTTGAAAAGGACGGAAAGATAGTCGACGAAGCTTTCCTATCTTCCAATAGCGACTATGTATACAAAGCCGACCTCGGGGATACTGAAAATGTGCCCATAATTGCAGTTCATTTTTCCCAGATCTTCAGCGGCAGAGAGACCAATGCGGTTTTCGTGAACGGAATTTTCCAGATCTCGGACCAGTACGTGAAAGTCCAGAATGGTGATGATTTTGGGGAAATGGAGGTAAGTTCTACCTCAAGTTCAGGCATAAAAATGAGAAATAGCGACTCGATCTCACTTAGCAAGGGTGACACTATTGATATCATGGGTAAACTAAGTTTTGTTGTAGCTGATGCCAATGAACTTCGTTTTGCACCAATAGTTGAAACCTCCGAGCCCGGAACTTATGAATTAAGAGGGACGGTACACGATGATAAGTTTGATACTATGGTCTGGACGCCTTTTAACTTCGAAGGTTTCTATTATAACATCGACGAAAATATTTCCACTGAAAGCCTTACCATTGAAAAACTCGATGGTAGGACAATTGATGATGAAGCCCTCGTCTATTCTACAAAGCCTGAAAATGTCAAATTTGAACATGAGGGCTGGGGAAGTTATAAAGTTATCGGCTTCATGGCAGAGAAATACTTTGCAGGATATCCTGAAAACACTCTTGGCAATTCAAAGGGCATAAGTGTGCTGTCGGACCGCGTACTTTCAAAAGTTCTGATCGATGACGATGACAAAAAATCCCTGTTCACTGGTTCTTCTTTAGCCTTGGAGAACGGCTACTCCCTTAAGGCATCCCAGGTAGATGTTAATGGGAAAAGCGTACTCTTTGAGCTTTATAAGAATGGAAAGCTTCTGGACTCCGGAATCGTTTCCCAGGGTGGGGACTATATTTATGAAACCGATATAGGAGGGGCCGAAAATGTTCCGATGATTGCGGTCCATATAAGTACAGTCTTCCGTTCCACAGAAACAGATGCCGTGTTTGTGGAGGGAATCTTCCAGATTTCGGATGATTACTTGGAAATTTCTGGGGGAGATTCTTTCGGTGAAATGAAAATAACTTCGATTTCCGACTCAGGCATCACAATGAAAAACGAGGATTCAATCTCCCTTTCAAAGGATGATGTCGTAGACCTGATGGGTAATGTCAAGTTTAAGGTTGCCGATTCTTCAGTCCTGCGCTTTTATCCATTCGTCGAAACCGAGACCGAGGAAGGAGATCAACTGGATATTGAAATACCTGATGCGCTTGTAGTCGGTAAGCCGACCGAGATTTTGGTAACTGCGAGAAATATTTCAGTCGTCGGTGCTGAAATTTTTGTTGGAAACAAAAGCATAGGCACCACCGGAGACAGTGGAAATCTCACCTTTACCCCCAGCAATGAAGGCAGCTTCACTGTAACTGCGAGCCGGGAAGGTTATGTTTCCGGAACTAAGGATGTGGATGTCCTAGCACAGGGTATCCTGAAACTCCTAGTTTCAGTCTCTCCCGAAAACGTTCGGGAAGGGGACCAGATTAGCATAAAGGTCACTGACTCTGAGGAAAACAAGCCTGTTTCCGGAGCAGATGTCTTTTTCGGCGGACAGATCATTGACGCACAGACAGACGCAAAAGGTATCACATCTTACATGGTTACTACTCCGGGAACGTATGTAGTAAATGCCACAAAGACCGGTTATGAAGACGGAGAAACCCAGGTAGAGGTGGCGGAGAAAGCTGCACAGTTCACCTTCTCAGACCTCACGATACAGCCTGCTTCAGTTGAAGCCGGAACTGCGGTAAATATTAAGGTGAATGCTATGAACAATGGAGGCGTCACAGGAAACTCCACAGTGGAATTGCTGGTTAATAACGAATCGGTTGATTCCCAGAATATAACCCTTAATCCGGGTGAGAACAAATCAATCGAATTCTCACACACCGAGGGTGAGCAAGGGACGTATACTGTTGAAGTCGGAGGACTGAGCGAAAGTTATGAAGTGACAAAAAAAGCTCCTTTCTTCAGTGGGATGGCTACACTTGGTATACTCGCCACGGCATTTGTTATCCTGCGGAAGAGACGAAACTAATTAACGTTTCTGGCTTTCATATTAAAGCTTGTATTATAGCTGTATGGGTTCATTCCAAAAAATGAACCAGGCTTTAATATTAACTTTAATACTTTTGTTGCGGTAAGAGTTGAATATCAGATCTCGGATATCCGGCTCTCCTCTTTTTTTTCCGATCTTAGTCCAGAGTGGAATTCCTTTTTGTTTTGCTCGAAAATTTTTAGTTAGAAACAGAAATGTTAAAAATGGAGTTTGATCTACAAACTACCGTTTGATCTTCAAAGTAACGATTGGTCCATTACAAAAATAGTGTTTGTTTTGATGCCTGAAACGACAGCTTAAAATACTGAATTACGATTGTAGAACTGAATGCTTGAAGCTTTGAGTTCCTTTATTACCGACTACGGTTACCTGAACCTCTTTGTCCTGAGCTTCCTAGCTTCCACGGTTTTGCCGTTAGGATCGGAGGCGCTGGTAGTAGCTCTCATTTATCAGGGCTTTAATCCTTTTGCTGTTGTTCTGGTAGCGACTTCAGGCAATTATCTCGGATCGTGCACAACATACTATCTCGGGCTTAAAGGGCGTCCGGTACTTGAGAAATTCCTTTCTCCTTCTCCTGAGAAGCTTGAGATAAGTGAAAGGCTCTTTAAAAAATATGGTCTTTACACCCTTCTTTTTACCTGGGTGCCAGGTATCGGAGACGCGATTACCATGGTTGCAGGACTTATGCAGCTCTCTTTCCGATATTTTTCTATTCTGGTTTTTCTTGGAAAATTCGGGCGTTATTTTGCTATTGCTTATCTAACAGTTTTTTTTAGCAGTTGATTTGCTGTTTTCTAATTAAACTTTATATATCATTTTCTTAATTTTTATTCCTTTAAGTTTAATTTTTATTCCTTTAAGTTTAATTTTTATTCCTTTAAGTTTAATTTTTATTCATTTTAGTAATTCTTTTCTTCTGTATAATTCATTCAGGTAATTATTTTCTCGAAGAGAACAAATAGAGAACAAATAGATATCTTTATATAATCCCTGGTACAATAATTAATTGTTAAAGCAAATTTAATTGATTTTATTGCTTTAATTGCTTTAATTCATTTTCATTGCCTGTCTTCCAGGACTCTAAAAACGGGCTCAATATCTAATTATAACCTCCATTTTTATTTTTTCGTTTTCTCTTCCTTTTTCATTTTATACACAATTTAACTTTATCTGAACTAAAATATCTAATTACTTCATCGGACTTATGAACTTGAAAAACAAAATCAAGTATAACAAACACTGTGGATTAAAGTCACATTTCAGACAGTTAACTGTCTGATGTTGTTGATTTTTCAATTCAACTGCGTATAGTCCTATATTCTAGTTTTTTTGTCCTGCTTCAGTTATTTGTATCAATAACTTTTTTATATTCCTGCCTCTTATTCTCAGATATGTCTCCTTGCAGCAAAACAAGATTTCTGAGTCTTTTCATTCTTATTATGCTTTTGTTTGTCCCGATAGCAGGTGCAGTCTCGAACGCAGGGAATATCAAAAAAGCCGACCTTTATGAGGCTTCTGAGAATTCTACTACTGAAAACGCTCTCTTTGCAGAACTGAGTGCAAAAGCTGAGCTTTATAACACGAATTTCGATAAAGTTCCTGATGTTCTGCAGAGATTTGTAGCCAGTGAGGAAATTGCCGGGAAAATCAAACTTGATAATGGCGAGATGCTTTATGTGACTTTACTTATGGGAGGAGGAAAAATAAGGGATTTCTACAGCTATGAAACTCCTAACGATCCAAACTCAAAGTTCGGGCCTTCCATTACAGTGGAAACCGATGAAAAAACCATACAAAAAGTGCTTGATTCAAAAGAGCCCTTAAAAGAAGCCGTAAAAAGCATGAATGACGACTCTCTAAAGGTGGAAACCGAAGGGCTTTTCCGAAAACTGATGCTCTCAACTTTAAAGACATTTTATAAATAAAATAGATTTATTCCTGAGCTTTAGAACCCTGAGCTCTATAAATTCTTGATTTCAAATGTCCCTTTCCTTTCCGGGAAGGGTACATTTTTTCAGAATTCATGGTTTTGTTCTCAAATTTTTATAATTTCCAAAACCTCTTTTATATATATTTTTGACACAGATATACGCCTTAACTCTTTGATTTTGATGCATATTTTGTATTTCCGTACCTGCCTATGTTAATCCTTTTTCCGTTGGGTTTCGGTTCAGTAGAATAGCCCCAAGACGGATGTCCGGCATCGATACAGGGAGAAATTACTGTGTCTCTAACCCAGGTTTTTCCATTCCATCTTCCAGTTTTTGATTTCAGATGGTAATCATGTTTCGTCTGGCTCGCAAATAGTGGATTTACACGGATATCATTTCTCGAAGTGCAACTTTTATAATTCCCTACTACGTTTTTGTAGAAACAGTTATATTGCAGATATATTTTATGGTTTTTACTGGCGAGATAATTTATCACACCATACCCTGTCCCACTTGGACTCTTTTTACGTTTCAGGGTGTTTACGATTATATTGTTGCGGGCAATTGTTGCGTATACAGATGACGTGTAACTTGGGGAAAAATTATCTGGATACAAATTGGCAATAGCCGCATGATATATGCCATCAAAGACATTGTTTTCAATGTAAGTATTGCGGAATCCACTAATTACAATACCGCCAACCCAGGTAATGCTAGGATTGGTGCCTGTGCTGTAAAAGACATTATGGTGAATAAGAACATTTTTTCCATAATTTTTAGTAGCAGAATTGGTATCATAATTGAAAATCCAGATCCCAGGACCATAGGTGTTATGGATAACATTATTGTAGATACTAATATCATCCATAAGACCCGTACCAGACCCTCCTTTTTCTACCTGAATGCCTGGTCCACCTGCACTCCAGTGGTAGAAAGAATCAATTATATTACTGTAGATTTTTACATGGTTTGAGTTCCAGATTCTAATGCCGCTGTTAGTCCTGCAGCTTATCCTGTTTTTCCAGACCTTTACATTCTTACACTGAATTGCAAACAAACCATCGTGCCCGAGTTTGTATATCCTGTTTTTATAAAAATTAATATTTTTTCCATATTTTATCCTCAGCCCATCCCCGAGACCGTCATGCATGCACATATTGTATACTTTTACGTTGTTACAGTTGGTGAAGTACATTATATTATAGTACCCGTCACCCAAAGAAACTTTGGAATTACCATTACGGTTTCCATTAACCTCAAACCCTCTTACTACAATGTTACTATTCCCAGAACTACTCATCTGCTTGATCAAGGGTTTCATTGCAACCCAGCCTGCATTATTAGCAAGTTTGATTACAGCACTCGAATCCCCTTCAAGAATAGTATTACTACCGATTAAAAGAGTATCGTCAATAACATAAGTAAAAGGACCTTTGAGGTGGACAGTAGTATATTTAGAGTTACCTGCTACAAACTTAAGGGCCTGATTTATCTGTACATGATCGTCTTTTCCATCGCAATTATATTTTCCAGTGCCATCCCCTGTAACGTATATTATTGATGAGCTAGTTGCGCATAAAGCTGCAGGAACACTTGCAAGAAGGAGAAAACCTACCAATAAAAAGATTCCTAATTCTCGTGTTAACACTGGCATCATCTGGAGGAGATCATAATAAAATTCATTAGTATTCTTAATAGACTGATATTGGTCAAGTGACGTGTATACATCTCCTTACAATTTATGACTTCTTACTAAACACTATGAAATATGATTCGTTTTTTGAGACCTGGCCGATAATAGTTTAAAATATATGGGTAGATTTCGGATTTTCTGATCATAAAAAATGTTCTGAAGAAATTATTTACATCAGGAATTGTTGAACCCAAAAACATGCTATATATACGGAATTTAGAACAAATCTCATTGATTTTCAAGCTAATTCTTCTTATTTACATGAATTTCCTCGTGAGAATATAAAGAATAAAACTATAGAAATGTTGGCAATTATAAAGCAATTCTCCAATAAAAAGATTCCCAGTCCCCATTACAACATCGAGATCGTCTGAAAGCTATCATACTAAAATTTATAATAAATACACAAATATTTGTATAGAGCCGATCCCAAAACTCAAAATTACTTTTTAAATAACTAATTTTGAATACGCAATCGAGTTTCAGATCACGGAAAACAGTTATGTAAATTTAAGTGAAATGGGACTAAGGTTGGTTTTGGGATGAACTCATAGATAAACATCTAATTCTAATAAAATGTTTGATAAAATCTAAAAGTATGTTAATATTTTCTGGAGTTTGAGAATCTAGAAAAAAATCCTGAAAATATTATTTAGAACGAGAACTGCTGGACCCGAGTACATACGATAAATATGGAACTTTAGAATAAAGTGCCCTCTTTTCACTCTCATTTATCTAACTATAAAAATTCCGCAACTGTTGAAAAACGTTAAATCTTTTAAGGATTGGTTAAATCTTTAAGGATTGGTTAAATCTTTAAGGATTGGTTAAATCTTTGAGGATTGAAATGATATTATAACTAATAACAAAAATTCAGAATAAAATAAAAACGCTTGATACAGAAATAATGATCCAAATCGAAAGAATAAAAGAGGATTATGGTGCTTTTTCGATGTTCATTAGTTAGTTACCAAACTCCTTGTTTTCACCATAATCAATATCAACCGATATATGTAGGCTGAATAGTTACCATGAATCTATTAGCATCAAAGGTTAATGTTTGACAATCTCCCCAGGATATGTATATCTTCCTTTTTCCATTATCGTACCGATATTTATACTTGTATTGATACCGGTATGCACGTCATCTCCCATAATTACTCCGAGTTTTCTCCTGCCCGTGTCAAGAATCCTGCTTTTTACTATTACTTTTATGTTTTTCCCATCATGGCGGAGGTTTGCAACCTTCGTGCCCGCTCCAAAGTTGCAGCGGTGTCCGATAATGCTATCCCCAACATAACTCAGGTGTCCCACATGAGTATCTTCCATGACAATGGTATTTTTTATCTCCACCGCATTTCCCACCCTAATATGGTTCCCGATTGCCGTAGAAGGGCGGATAAAACAATTAGGCCCTATATCGCAATTTTCTCCTATTACTACTGGGCCTTCGATATAAGAACCGTTCCTGATAATAGTGCCTTTTCCAATTACAACCTCTCCTTTTATGGTAGCATTCGGTTCCACGGTACCTTCGCAGCTGCTCTTAAGGCCTTTCAGGAGGTATTCATTTGCTTTCAGGAGGTCCCAGGGATACCCTATATCTATCCATCTGCCTTCGAGAGGGCTGTAACCCACGGCTGCTCCACTATCAATCAGCATCTGGATGGAGTCCGTAATCTCGAACTCCTTTCTCACTGAGGCCTTGGTTCTGTCAATAAAGTCAAAAATAGATTCCCTGAAAAGATATATTCCGGCATTTGCAAGGTTAGTAGGGGGATTTTTAGGTTTTTCTATTATCCTGACAACTCTATTATTCTCGGTTTCAAGCACTCCGAAATCCGACGGGTTTTCAACCTCTTTTACGCAGATGACAGCTTCCTCTGTCCTTGAGACCAGGGCTTTTAAGTCTTCCTGCTCTATGAGCATATCCCCGTTAAGTACAAGGAAAGTCCCATCAACATAGCCTTTTGCACAGCCTATCGCGTTTGCAGTCCCTAGCTGCTTCTTCTGCTGCACGTACTCTATGCTTACTCCCCATTTGCTTCCGTCCCCGAAGTACTCTTTTATCTGCTCTTCGAGATAACCGGTAATGAAGACAAAGCCTTTAATGCCTGCTTCGATGGCTGAATTAAGTATATGTTCGAGGATGGGCTTATTTGCAACCTGGAGCATAACTTTAGGACAGCCGGAAGTTAGAGGTTCCATCCTTGTGCCTTTGCCTGCTACAAGGACAACCGCTTTCATTTGAGTGCCTCCTTTGCTATCTTTTCAGCCATATCAAAAATCTCATCAACGTTTTCCCGGGCTTCAGCTGTGATTCTAACTTTTGCTTCCGTCCCTGAGGGGCGGACAAGTACCCAGCCATTACTCATTTCCACGCGAATACCGTCGATATCAAGGACTTTTCCCATGGGCTCGAGTTTAGCCTTAACTTTTTCCATAAACTCTGCCTTTTTATTATTTGCACAGGGGAAAGCTCCTCTTTTTGTGGCGTACCTGGGCAGCTCTTCTCGAAGCTCGCTTAACTTCTTTTCCTTGACAATCTCAACAAGTTTTGCGGCTGCATAAATCCCATCCGGACAGTAGGAAATCTTCGGGAAAATCCAGCTTCCTGATGGCTCGCCTCCATAGATAGCCCCACATTTTTTTATTCCCTCTGCGACGTAAACGTCCCCGACTCTTGTCCTCACAATCTCCGAACCCTGAAGAGAATCGCCAACCATCATTGAAGTGTCCACAGGCACGACGACTGTTCCTTTCTTACCGCTGCACTCGTATAGCCCGAAAATTGCAAGCATTTCATCTCCTGAGACAAAATTGCCTTTTTCGTCCACTGCCATCATCCGGTCCGCATCACCATCATGTGCAATTCCAAGATCGGCTCCGAAATCCACAACAGCTTTTTTGAGCATGGTAAGGTTTTCATCGTTTGGTTCAGGGTTTCTTGCAGGAAAGTGGCCATCAGGCTGAGCGTTCAGAGTTATTACCTCACAACCAAGCTCCTGGAGGAGATATGGGGTAATTGTCCCTCCTGCTCCACATCCGCAGTCCAGTACGACTTTCAGGCTGGAACTTCCTACAAGCTTTTTGATCATATTCATATGAGCCCGGATAGCATTTCTGTCTTCTTTGAACTTGCCTATCAGGTTCCAGGGAACCAGAGAAAAGTCTGCATCTTCAATCGCTTTTTCTATTTCTTCCTGCTGTGCCGAGTCAAAGGCCATCCCATCAGGGTTCCAGAGTTTGATCCCTACATACTCTGAGGGGTTGTGGGAGGCTGTAACCATTACACCGCATTCGTATTCTCTGGCTGCATATGCCAGAGTTGGGGTAGATACAAGGCCTATTTCTGTAACAGCGCAGCCTGTGGCAGTCATTCCCGCAATTAGGGCATGCTCGATCATAGGGGCCGAAACTCTAGGGTCCCTCCCGATAACTGCAGTTTTTTTTCGGCTTCCAAGTACAAGCCCTACATTAAGTGCAAGTTCGGGCGTAATTTCTTTGTTTGCTATCCCTCTTATTCCTGAAGATCCGAAGAGTTTCATATATCCCATTCCGAAATTTTCTAAAAGTATTTCTTTAAATTCTCTTGTTTTTTAATTTTTAAATTTTTGGGCATTTCATTATTCAACTGTGACACTTTTTGCAAGATTACGCGGTTTGTCAATCGAACATCCACGAGCAAGAGCAGTGTAATAAGCAAGCAGCTGGAGGACTACCACACTGAGCAGCGGAGAAAGCAATTCACTACTCTGAGGTATTGTAAGAACAACATCCGCATATTTTCCGATCTCTGTATCTTTGTTATCGGCCACTGCGATAACCGTTGCATCCCTGGCTTTTACTTCCTTTATATTACTCAGTACCTTGTCGTAAGTCTGCCCTCTTGTTGCAATGGTAACTACAGGCGTTCCTTTCTCAAGCAGCGCAATCGGTCCATGTTTAAGTTCTCCTGCGGCAAAACCCTCAGCATGCAAATATGAAATTTCTTTTAATTTGAGAGCTCCTTCAAGGGCAATCGGATAGTTAAGGTTCCTGCCGAGGAAAAAATAGTTTTCTGCCTGAGCAAAATTCTCTGCACATTCCTTTACTGCTTCTTTCTGGTTGAGAATCTGCTGAATCTGACCTGGTATTTTTCTTAGACCCGTAATGAATCCTTTAACATAATTAGGACTTAGCTTACCTCTTGAGAGGGCGAACTTTACGGCAAGCAGATAAAGAAGTGTAAGCTGGGTACTGAAGGTTTTGGTCGCGGCAACTCCAATCTCAGGTCCTGCTCTGGTATAGAGCACACTGTTAGCTTCTCTTGTAATGGTGCTTCCTACAACGTTTGTAATTGCAAGTGTAGGGCAGTTGTAGGACATTATTTCCCTAACAGCCGCGAGAGTATCTGCAGTCTCCCCGGATTGGGTGATTGCGATGGCGAGAGTTCCATCACTTATAACCGGGCTTCTGTACCTGTACTCCGAGCAGATGTCTATGTCGCAATGAATTCCTGCAAGCTGCTCAAAAAGGTATTTCCCAAGCAGCCCTGCGTGCCAGGAGGTTCCACATGCCAGAATCTGGACTCTTGAAAGTTTCCTTATCTCTTCATCGGTCATATTAAGTTCTTTGAGATCTATCGTTCCTTCAAGTTCCGAGACCTTGCCTGCAAGTGTATTATGAATCGCGCTCACCTGCTCGTGAATTTCCTTGAGCATGAAATGTTCGTAGCCGGCTTTTTCAGCAGCTTCAAAGTCCCACTCGATCTTTTCTATCTTCTTTTCGCGTGCTTTTCCTTCTCTGTCAAAGATCTCTACATTGGTAGGAGTCAGAACTGCGGTTTCAAAGTCATTTACGAAAATTACATCCCTTGTATAATTCAAAAAAGCAGTTACATCCGATGCGGCAAAGTTCTCTCCTTTGCCGAGTCCTATAACAAGTGGGCTGTCTTTCCGGGCAAGCACGAGTTTTCCCTGTTCGTCAGCACAGATAGCTGCAAGAGCATATGAACCTTCGATCTCTTTTAGCGCTTCCCGCAGTCCTGTAAGAAGTTCGCATTTTGCTTCTCTTCCATCGGGCTTACCGTATATGTGTTTATGCAGGAGGTGTGCGATCACTTCGGTATCAGTTTCCGATTTAAATTCATATCCTTCTGCAGTCAGTTGTTCTTTCAATGCCATGTAGTTCTCTATGATTCCGTTATGCACAACAGATATCTTACATGGGTTTCCAGAGGTATGCGGATGAGCATTTATTGTGCTGGGTCGTCCGTGGGTTGCCCAGCGAGTGTGCCCTATTCCGATGTTGCCACTTATTTCATCTGGGATTGTGGCTTCAAGGTTTACGATTTTACCTACTGACTTATAAGTATTGATTCCGCTGCCCAGAATCGAAATCCCAGCAGAATCGTATCCACGGTACTCGAGTTTTTTGAGAGATTCTATGATGACAGATGCAGCAGAGTTTTCACCTGCATATCCTACAATTCCACACATTTTTCCACCTTTTAGGGTTAAAGAACAACCGAATGACGGGACAGGTCCCTGTATATGGTATTCCCAGATTCAACCTGACAGTCAACAGCTATTGTTACTCCAGCTTTCACAAGTACACTATTCCCAATCCGGTTGTCGTCTCCGAAGATGGTGCCGAGTTTGGGAGCTCGATGAATAGTTCCGTTCATAATGATCGATAGACCTTCTTTTTCTTCAACAAGGAAACCTGAGCCAATTGTATTGTTGCTTCCAATTATGGAATTAGAGATCTGCCCATGAGAGTATATCCTGCAGTCATTCATTATTATACTGTTCTGTATTTCGGTAAATGACCTGATCGATACATTGTCTCCTATTGTTGTGGAGGGCAGAATTACTACATTGGGTCCGATATCACAATTTTCCCCTATGACTACAGGGCCTACAATGTAAGTTCCTGAACGAATCCTTGTATTCTTTCCTACTGTCACCTTTCCACTGAGGAAAACTCCCTCTTCAACTTCTCCTTCAAGCTTCAAGTTCCTGGCTGAATTTAAGACTATGGCATTAGCTTTTAATAGATCCCAGGAATGAACAGCGTCAAGCCATTTTGATTCGGTAGAAACAGAAGTAACGATTTTCCCTTCGTCAATCATAAGCTGGAGGGTATCGGTTATTGCATATTCCCCGTTTTCGGATATCGGGGTTTTTTCAATGGTTTCAAAGACCTGCGGTGTAAAAATATAAATTCCGGTATTTACAATACGGCTCAGGTCTCCAGGCCTTTTTTCCAGAATTCTTGTGACTCTCTTTTTTTCTTTCAGAACCACACCATAGCCTGCAGTCTCTTCCATCTGAACAGTTAGAAGGCTTGCGTCTCCTTCATAATTATTCAGAAGGTCCGCTATAGTTTTTGGTTCCACCAGGTTATCTCCATTGAGCACAAGAAATACCGAGTCCTCGGGTTCAATCCATTTTTTTGCCTGCTCAATTGCATGTGCAGTACCTAGCTGAGCTTTCTGTTCAATGTACCTAATTTTCACTCCGAAGTTTAGCCCGTCTTCGAAATAGTCCATTATGCGTTCTTTTTTATATCCAACAATTAATATAATATCAGTTATTCCATTTTTTTCAAGCGAACCTATTACATGTTCTAAAATAGGTCTGTTGGCTATAGGAAGCATTACTTTTGAACGAGTTAGAGTAAGAGGCCTGCAGCGCAGCCCTTCTCCTGCTGCAAGGATAATAGCTTTCATAATTTTAAGAACCTTTTTTAGAATTTATATATTACCTTCAAAAGTTTTAACCAAAGCAACTGTGTATATATATCGATAGAGTTTTATATCTGTATAAGGGACAGCTATCAATAAAAAAGTAATCCTATGTAATTGAAAAATAAGTTTTTTCTACAGGATAAACAACTCCATAACATGAATTCAGCAACTCTATAAAAAATTTCGTTCCACTTCTAGCTTTTACAGGCAATTTTATTTTTTTAAAAGTGTCGAAACTTATTTATTTCATAAAATCCTGTATGTATTTCCTACTTTTTATGTTTTATGCTTCCCAACCTTTGAGAAGTCGGGCAATTCTTAAGGAATCCTTTCTATTGAAAGTTTTATTAACTTCCATACTTTTGATAAATAGTTGTGACAACTTATTAAAAATAATAGTCTAATTCTTATAATCCTTCAGAATACCCTATAATTTCTACAAAAACCAAAAAATAAAAAATATTGAGTAGTATTGAAGCTTCTGGAAGATCATTTATTGGGATCACTTTTTCGGACAGCCCTGAAAATCTGCGTTTCTATTCTTTCTTTAAACTCGATTTTTCAGTAGACCCTGGAAATGGTATTGTATATCTTCTATAATCGTAAACCGTAATCGGTTATATGTCCTGTGTTCCAGGATGTTACATCTCGGTTGACTAATAAGATTTCTATACATTATAATAAATAAAATGTATTTTTTTAGCCTCGACCAATCAGTCACTATAATGCCTAAAATTAATAGTTCATACAAACAATTTTATTAATATTAAAAAGTGTTCGTTTAATATTCATAACTTAAATTTTTGCAAGGTACTTATTATCGCGGCCGGTAAAAAGTCAAGGGCTCTTGGCGAGAAATGCCAGGCAGTCTCAGAAGTATACGGGCAAATATTAATGGTTGTGGTGACCATCATACTTGCTGCATCACTGGTGTACCCCAATATTCCCGGAAAGTGCACCCAGGGCAAATCTCTTGATAGAAGCTCTAATTTTACGCAGGATTCAACAACGCCCAGGATGAAACGACACCAACGCAGAATGAAACGACGCTAGACAGCTATTTAATTGAGGCTTCTTCAGGGTTCGGGGATAATATTTCTCCCACAGGAAGTACCTATGTTCCCGCCGGTGGCAACAAGCTCTTCAGTATAATCCCGGATGAAAACTATAAAGTTCTTAATGTGTTGGTGGACGTGAATTCCGTTGGGCCGGTTTCCACTTATACCTTCAATAATGTGTCGTCCAGTCACAGTATTCAAGCGAGTTTTACCGTTAATTTCAATGTGATAAACAACAATACGGTAGTACCGAAAGAAAACTTCACGGTCAACACAACTGTGATTGGTTGTGCTTTTATTAGGAACTGGGGATTGTCTCCGGTTACTTGCGTCTTAAGTTAGGGGACTATACTTATGATCTCTGGGGAGATTACAAGAATCCATCAAAAGGGAATATCAATGACGGGAAAAATCCTTGCTTCTGGGAATCTCCAATTTCCTATAATGCGGATACGCCTGTAACGGTCGAAGCTTGCTCCTGGGAATATTTCTGGAATCATAAATCAAAACAAATTCTTACAGTTAGCACTTCGACTAATTCTTCCAATTTGAAGGTCCTTATGAATGAAGATCGTGTTTCTGATATCCCCGGATTTCATGGTCAGGACTCGATTGAAGACTTTGTAAAAGGATACATTGAAAACGGTAGTATCAAGCTTAAGGAAAATGAGGCTATATATATTTTTGAGCTGGGCAATACAAACCTGGACAGCTCTGGTGCTGATTTTCAGGATCTTGTCATTTTGGTTTCAGTAAACGGAGTAGAAACCTCACAGTCTACAGTTGAATCTCAGAACTCGGACTCAAGTGAAACCCCGGATGAAATCCCGGATGGAATCCTGGATGAACCTCAAGATGAAATCCAAGATAAAAACCCAAGTGAAATAGTTCTCAAGCTCGTAATCGAACACTGTGGGGGGGATACAATTAATTTCAAATTTAATAATGAGACAAAAGTTATACTTCAGAAAGGAGATGATCAACGTTACCTCAATTTAACGGAACTTGGGGCCTTCAAAGTAGGGGATTCAGCCATTTTGATCTTAAATATGACGATGAAGAGATTCGCGAACCGCTTGACCTTAGTCAGGGGGACTGCTCATCTATAAAAATATTGGATGTCCAGAGCAAATCCTTAATCTACTCTGGAAACATCATGGTTAAATAAAATAATATATTAACGGGGAATATATTAATAGAGCTGACCTTTATGGGACTCAGCTCCAAAAACAGAAAACAACTTGTAAAAGCTTATATAAGCGTCTGAAGAGGGTCTACTAAAATAAAAATTTACAAAAATTGGCATATTTTTAATTCTTCATAAAGCTGAGTTGGTTCTTTGTAATAATGCTGCAAAATCTCTGGGTAAATAAGTTTAAGTATAGTATACACACATAATCTCTTAAAAAAATTTGAATAAATATCTGAAGTAACTTCAAAATTGAACTCAAGCAGGAAGCAGGTATTATGCATAAGGAATTTAAAAACAGTTTCAAAATAATAGTCTTTCCACTGTGTGGGATTGAGTCTCAGGGGTTAATTTCATGGTTTCTCAGTCTTTAAGAAGAACATTATCAGATAAGATTACGGCCTTGATGCAAATACTTTCACTCCGCTTTCCTTAACTTTATATGCTGTGGCGTTGTAGATTAAAACGCCTCTCTATAAATAAAGATAAACAAGAGGCTTGAGGTAGGAAGAATGAAACAGACAGCTGAATCTATTCGAGATCGATTTTTAAAGCTTGGCATCGACGTACCTATAGAGGATATCGAAAGCAGACTTGATGAACTGATTACTAAATTTAAAGTTCCTTCAAACGAAGCCCAGCGCAGTGTGACCAATTACTTTTTGAAGAAATATTCTATTCCTAAAAATGAATTTTACACGAGGCAGGCTGAGCCGCAGCTTACAAAGATTATGGATATTTCGGAAAATGGGCAGTGGGCAAATCTTAAGGCAAGGGTTGTCCAGCTCTGGGAAAACACTCACGAGTCAATTTCTCAGGTAGGACTACTGGGGGATGAAACAGGAATTATAAAGTTTACTGCATGGAAAAATGCCGAACTGCCTGAGCTTGAACAGGGAGAGAGTTATTTCTTCAGGAGCGTTGTTGTAGGAGAGTACAATGGCAGGTTCCAGGTTCAGCTTAACAAGAATACTTCTATAGAAAAGCTGGATGAAGCCATTGGAGTTGGGGGCGGGGACTTCATACCATCTGCAAGAGAGTCTGAACTCAGGAACATCTCCGATCTTGCAGGAGGCCAATGGGCTACAGTTAAAGGAAAAGTGGTTCAACTCTGGGAAAACTCTCATGAATCAATTGAGCAGGCAGGGCTTATAGGAGACCCCACAGGGGTTATTAAATTCACTAACTGGGCCAGTTCCGAGCTTCCTGACATGGAAGAGGGCAAGAGCTACATGTTGAATAATGTAGTTGTTAACGAATGGGGAGGTAAGATCCAGATTCAGCTTAACAGGTCAAGTTCTATAGAAGAACTTGATGAAGATATCAAAGTCGGATCCTTAACTTCCACATACTTTGGAGCAATGGTAGACATTCAGACTGGTTCAGGTCTCATAAAACGCTGTCCTGAGTGTAAAAGGGCTCTGGTTAAGGGTGCTTGCCCGGAGCACGGAAAAGTAAAAGGGGAATACGACCTGAGGATAAAAGCGGTTCTGGATTCCGGAACTTCCACTCAGGATATCCTTATTAACAGAGAACTTACCGAGAAGCTTGCAGGGCTTTCTCTCGATACTGCAATTGCAATGGCCGCAGACGCTCTTGATCCAGGGGTAGTTCTGGATAATCTAAAACAGGAACTGCTGGGCAGGTACTATACTGTAATCGGTCACAAGCTTGATCGCTATATCCTTGTGGATTCCATTACTCCAAAAACTTCTCTGGATAGAGAGATGATTGATGAAATACTTGCGCTTAATGAAACACTTACCAAGCTGGAGGTGCAGTAAATGCCAGGTTTTTTCAGAGAAGTTGCCCGCAGGGTTTTTGCCCAGGAAATGAAGGATTCGAACCTGACCTCAAGGGATGAAAATGATCAGTATGCTCCACAGTATGTCCTGACGCCCACAGGAGCTAAAGTAAACCGTATCTTCCTTGTTGGCACACTTATCGAAAAGGAAGATATCGGCACTGATTCCGAGTACTGGAGGGGAAGAGTTTCAGACCCGACAGGTTCTTTCCTAGTCTATGCCGGGCAGTATCAGCCTGAAGCTGCTCAATTCCTTGCCGAGTGCGAGCTGCCAGCTTTTGTAGCAGTTGTGGGCAAAACTAGCACCTATACCACAGATGATGGGAATGTCCTGACTTCTATCCGTCCAGAGTCTATCCAGCATGTAGATGAACTTACCCGGGACCTCTGGGTGCTTGATACTGCAAAACAGACTCTTGAGAGGATAAGGGCAATTGAATCAGAGGAAGATCAAAACTCAAAACTTGCAAAAGAACACTATTCGACTGATATCGGTTACTACCGCACTATAGTCAAAAAGGCTCTTGAGTCTCTCAAAGAAACGGAATGAAACTAAAAAGAGTAAAAACCATACTATCATAATCGGGGGTAAATGCCCCTTAACTTTTTTTATTTCAATCGATTTTTATTTTTTCTTTCTATCTGTTTTTTATTTTCAGAGTTTTAGGTACTTCCTCATTAACCAGTTGATGTTTTTCAGATTTCTTTAATTTAACAATTCTATTAATTTCCATCTCTTATTAGTAATTCTACACTCTTGTCCAGGTTTTTTCTTTTCCAAATCTCTCTTTTCACCTTTTAATCTTCTGTGCTCTCTGTATAAGTTAAATGAATACAATAAAGCCTCATTTGGGCATACAGTATTTTAACTTTCTTTGAAAAATTTCTGTCCGAAAATTCTAGAAAAACGGTAAAACTCATTTTTCATTAATTTTTTGGTCTCAACTGGTTTGGTTAATGCACAAATCCGTCATTCAATACGTATGGAGTGACGCTATGAGGACGGTGAAATCCTCTATATTTATCATACTATCCGGCGCAAGGGTTCGCCCAGATACTGGTCCCGCAGTAAACCCAAAGAAGCAACAGGGATTACGTCTTATGACCTTCTCCAAAAATTTCTTGAAAAAAGCCTGAGTTTTGAAGAGAAGTTTATGTTCTAGGCTATTGGCTGTCAGAACTGGACTTGTTCTTTATTGTTCTTACTCAAAAAAGAGAAAAAGAATAAAAAATGCAAGCAAATAGTTTTTTAAAAATGTTGTCAGCAAAATAATCGGGAATAGGTTTCCTCATAGGTCAAATTCTAATTTTTTTCTGGGACTCTGAAACAATGTTCGTGAGGTTTTGCCTAAGCCGAAGGAAAAAGAAAGACCTTTCATAAGCTTTAGAAGAGCATGTGAACTTACATACAGTTCTTAAACAAATCGATAAACTATGATATGAATTCGAATAAGTACCTAAATTTTGATACATTTTCGAAATAAGAAATCGAAGAATTCTATAGTGTTTTAATAATATTAAAAATTGTTTAAAAACATTGAATTTTTCTTTACATCTAGTGATTTCTATTCTATATAAATAAATTATTATTCTTTTCTAATATGAAGTAATGTAAAAACAGACTCATAAGCTACTGTCAAATCAATCGTAAAATGTCGCATAAAATCGATTGCAATTATTCGGAACCTGTGAATCCTTTAGTATTGACGCGACACTACATTGTCAATATAATATTAAATTATTATGTTAATTTCTAATTAAATTATTATATTATTTACCTAATTAAAGAATTTTGTAGTAAAATTTATGTTGAAAAAAGTACTATTCTTACACAACAGTATACAAAAAACAAAACAGATTTGAACTGAACTTGAAAAATCGGTTTGAGCTCTTGAACGCCTAAAGGTAAGGGTATAGTTGCCTTTGATAGTGTTCAAAATTTGTATAATCTTGCCTCTGGAGTAAATCGAATGAGGTAAATAAGAAATGAGCAGAAAAAGAACGAATTTAAAATTATATAATTTGCGTATTGCTACTTTTGTTTGCTGCGCCAGCTTCTGCGGATCCGGATGCTATGTTAGATATAAGCCGAACCTAATTTTGAGATTTTACAACGTCTGATTTTATCTTATTTAATATTCAAAGATGAAAGCTGTCTATATAGTTTGGACGTGAACAGTTGGATGGACGAACGAGACGGAGGATTCATTTTTGCAGGTGCATGTAAATCTGCAAAATACACAGATCTAGGAAACGCGTTTATTAACAACGGTTTTGATACCTACTTTGGGTATGAAGATAATGTTAACACCTTACATAATGCCCTCTTTTATTCTGCATTCTTTGATGCGGCTACTTTCACCGATGTCACTGTTTCTGAAGCAGCCAACTATGCAAGAAACCAAGTCGAAAAAGAGTTTGGAGATGCAGCAGATGTTGCCAATAACAGATTTATAGGAAATTCAAACTTGTGTTTAAGACCTTAAGGGAGAAAAGATCATGAAACTTAATCAAATTTGTATATTGGATTTGATATTATTAAGTGCAATATTTGTGGCTTTTGCTTCTGAAGAGGGAGGAATAATCTTTACGAAAGAAGATGCAAAGCAAACAAAATATCTTGATCCATCAACTGCAGACGTAAATATTAGTTTTGAGGATGCAAAAAACAAACTAATATCAGAAAATCAGGAAGTAATCAATGAATCTGTACATGGAGAACTGATTGATGATGAAAATTTCGGGATAATCTGGCGAGTAAGCTCAAAAACAACTAATGGAAAAAGTATCTTTGCAGGAATAGATGCCTCTAATGGAGAGCAGCTTTTTGTATACGATGGATCAAAGAATGTACAGGGCAGAGACAGTATAAGCAAAGATGATGCTCTGAAAATAGCAGAAGAATATATCGAATCCAGGGTTTCAGCGGATAAAATTAATGAGATTGAGCCTGAATATGTAAACTACATAGAACCTCCTGCTGATGATCTGCCAGGAAATTATCATGTAAGTTACGCAAGAATTATCAGGGGAATACCTCTCTTTCCGATGGAATACTGCTTGATGTTAATGCAGAAACAGGCGAAGTTTCAAGCTATGACAAAAGCTGGTCTATGTCTGAAGAAGAGATAGCACTCATTGATACGGAACCAAGCATTACGGATGAAAAAGCAGTTGAGATTCTCAAAGAATACATGAGTAACAAACCGTCTATAGGAGAAGAAAAAGCAAATAGTGTAAAAGTTATTTCGTCGAACCTTGTCTGGAAAGAGGACGAGGAAGATAAAATTCATCTGGCATGGTGGATCAGGTTCATGGATTCAAGTTTTGCAAGGGACGATACCTATCCTGCTTCAGTATGGATTGACGCACATTCAGGAGAAATGTTGCTGTTTGACTATTCCAGAGACTAAGTTCGAAACAGTTCTAACTTTCCATTCCTCTTTGGCATGAAAGTACGTGATTATTTATTCTCAAGGAACTTTTGTTCCTTTTTCTTTTCCTTTCACTGTCTCTTTTCAGGTATTTTACGTTTTTCTCTTAACTCAACTTTCAAAGAAAATGGGTATATAAAGGGAATTCAATAGCTCGTAGGAAAAAATCCTTCAGTAAAATACTATCTCGTCAGCATTAAAATGTCATATATAATTACTTAAAATGGTTCAGAATTCTTTTGTCTTTGGGGGTTAACGTGACACTATTTTAAAATTAACAATTTTTCCTTTCTCCATAAAGGCAATCTCGTCACTCATCCATTCAACAACCTTAATATCGTGGGAGATAAACAGAAAACTTATCTTGAACTTGATTTGCAGTCCCTTAAGAAGCGAAAGAATTTGAGCCTGGACAAGTGGATCGAGCATCGAAGTAGGCTCATCCGCTACTATTAATTCCGGTTTCATGCTAAGGACTCTTGCAATTGCAACTCTCTGAAGTTGACCTCCACTCAGCTCTTTAGGATAGCGAAAAAGAAGCTCTTCATTAAGGGAAACAATTTCAATAAGTTCCTTTACCCTCTCCAATTCTTCGTCTTTAGCGCAAAGCCTGTGAAGCCTTAAAGGTTCTGCAATTATATCATAAACTTTCATCTTTGGGTTCAAGCATGATTTAGGGTTTTGAAAAATAATTTGCATCCTGGTTCCCAGGTATTTTAAAGAGTGGTCTTTAAGTCCTGAAATGTCCTGACCATCAAAGATAATGCTACCTTCTGTCGGTTCAAGCAATCTCAACACTGTTCTTCCAAGTGTGGATTTTCCGCAACCACTTTTTCCAACAAGACCTAGAGTTTTCCCTTTTTCTATCCTAAAACTGACACCGTCTACAGCCTTGTTAACCTGAATCTGGAAAAGCCCGGAATAATAATGCTTTTTCAGATTTTTCACTTCTAACAATGCCATACGCCCACCTCCGCACACCCAGGAGAGGGAGTATCTGGGATCAATTGTGCTTCTCTTCTTACATTCTTACTGCCTTTTCTTCTTACATTCTTACTGTTTTTTTCAGATAATAAGCAGCGGACAAAATGATCATCTACATGTTCCAATAGTTCAGGGTGGATCTTTGAGCAGTCTGCCAGCTGGTTACTACATCGGGGATGGTACCTGCAACCGGAAGGAGGGGAGATCAGGCTTGGAGACTGACCTAAAACAGTCATTAGCCCTTTTTCTGGAAGAGAATGCAGTAGTGCAAAAGTATAAGGGTGTTTTGGATCGGAAATGACCGTTGCTGTCTTCCCGATTTCAACGATTTCTCCTGCATACATCACTGCAGTCCTATCTGTAAGTTTAGTGGCTACATCCAGATCATGAGTAATTAAGAGCATGGAAGAATTTTCCTTCCGGACAAGCTTGGTAATAATTTCTAGAATTTGCAATTTCATATCAGGATCAAGCCCCTTTGTAGGTTCGTCTGCAATAAGAAGTCTTGGCTTGAGAGCAAGCGCTACTGCTATCATAATTCTCTGCAGCATCCCACCACTAAACTGGTGAGGATATTCAGACTTTCTTGAGGAATCTATTCCAACAAGCTCAAGCATCTCTGAAGCTTTTTTTTCTGCATCTTTTTTTCTCATGCCTTCATGGTATCGATAAATTTCAGCAATTTGACTTCCTACAGAGAGTACGGGGTTAAAACAGATTGAAGGGTCCTGTAGCATGATCCCTATTTTCTTTCCTCTCAGGCTCCTCATTTCTTTTTCAGAAAGACTTAATATATTCTTACCCCTGTAAACGATTCTCCCTTCTATCCTTGCATTATTTGAGAGCAGCCTCAAAAGGGCTTTTCCAAGGGTAGTTTTTCCACAGCCTGTTTCTCCAATAAGCCCAAAAATTTCTCCTTCTTTGATCTCAAAGGAAATGTTCTCGTTTGCTTTTACAAGGCCCCTTGAGGTTTTGAAAGAGACGCTCAGGTTTTCTACTGAAAGGAGTTGAGTGGAGAGGAAAGAAATACTCATCTGTCCAGCACCTCCTGTTTAACAGACTGGCCCAAGCTGGCTCTTAATCCGTCTGCTGCAAAATTGAAAGCAAAAACTGTAAGCATAATCATGAGACCTGGAATAAAACAAAGGTGAGGAGATGTGCGCAGGTATGGAATTCCGGATTTGAGCATAGAGCCCCATTCAGGCGTAGGAGGCTGGATTCCAAGTCCTAGAAAACTCAGAGCAGAGGCAAAGATTATTACATTGGCAATCTCAAGAGTTCCAAGAACGATTACAGGTTCCATGCAGTTTGGAAGTATATGTTTTCGCATAATGTAAAAATTTGAGGGTCTAAGAGCCCTTGCCGCTTCCACAAAATCTCTCTTTTTCAAAGAGAGAACCTGTCCACGTACAAGCCTTGCATAAACAGGCCACTGAGTAAGGGAAAGGGATAGGACGACACTTAAACCCCCTGGTCCCAGCAGTCCTGCTATCATAAGGGCAAGAATAATATTGGGAAAAGCCAGCATCACGTCTACACCTCTCATAAGGATTTCATCAATCAGGCCTCCTTTGTACCCTGAAAACAACCCAATAGAGGTACCTGCAATGGATGTAACTGCAACAACGAGAATTCCAATGCCGAGAGAGATACGTGTGCCATAAATTACTCTTGAAAAAATGCAACGCCCAAATTCATCGGTTCCTAAAGGGTATTCACGACAGGGACTAAGAAATTGTTTGTCAAGTCTCTGGACAAAAGGATCATTTGGAGAGATATAAGGAGCAAATAGGGCCAGAAAACATAGGATAGCAATAAACAAAATGCTAAAGAGCACAAGTTTGTTTTTTTTAAACTCCCATAGACTTAGCCATAGACTTAGCCTTTTTTTATTTATAGAAAGTTTTTCAGCCATTTTTATATTTTCAATCATACATGTCATACCTGATTCTCGGGTCAAGCACTGCATACAATATATCTACTGCAAGACTGGAAAGAGAAAAGAGCACTGCGATAAAAAGAACACAGCCCTGAACCATAGAGAAGTCTCTTGCAAAGATCGAATCAACAAGAAGTTTTCCGATACCTGGCCAGGAGAAAATTGTTTCCACAATAACAGCTCCTCCAAGAAGATAACCCAATTGCATTCCTGCAAATGTAACAACTGGGAGTAAGGCATTTTTCAGTGCATGCCGTAAAACGATAGTATACTCATCAAATCCTCTGGCACGTGCAGCCAAAATATATTCCTTCTCCATCACCTCCATAAGGCTAGCTCGGGTAAGTCTGGCTGTAATTGAAGACATTGAAATTCCAAGGGTTAGAGCAGGAAGAGCAAGGTGATTCAGGCTTCCATACCCATAGCTAGGGAAAATATGAAGAGTCAGGGAAAAAAGCCAGATCAGAAGAATTCCAAGCCAGAAGTTAGGGATAGAAATACCTATCAGGGAAATAAACGCGCAACAATTGTCAAGCAGAGTATTTTTCTGGAGAGCGCCCAGAACTCCTATAGGTAAGGCGATTAGGAGAGAGATTAATAAGCCGGCAACTGTAAGTTCTATAGTCGCCGGTAACTTCAGGAGAATTTCTTCAAGGACATCATCAGAGGTTATAATAGATCTTCCAAGATCAAGATGCAAGAGATGATCCAGCCATATAAAGTACTGGAAATAAACAGGAGCATCAAGTCCTTCTGCTTCCCTGACGGATTCAATCTGGCTTGCATCGAGATCCTGTCCATATCTCTCAAGAGCTATGAGCTCAGCAGGATCTCCTGGCGCAAGGTACATAGCAACAAAAGAAACAAGAGTAACCCCTGATATTACTACTAGTACCATGGCCAAGCGCTTTGCAATGTACTTCCACATAGATATTCTTCTTACTTTTCTGTCATTTTCTGATATCGATCTCTTAATTTCTGATGCTCTCAGACATTTCATTTTAAGTTTTATCTTCCATCTCTTAAGTTCCATTTTAAGTTTTATCTTCCCGTCTATGAAGTTTCATTTTAAGTTTTATCTTCCCGTCTATGAAGTTTCATTTTAAGTTTTACCTTTCCATCTGCGCAGTTTTTTAATGTTCCATCTTTTCGGAATCTTGTTTGAATTTACTTTCTTTCAAGATAAACTCCAGAAAGATCCAGCCAGGGATCTTCTGCTGTTATCACAAAGCCTTTTACAGAAGGGCCGGTTGCTACCACCTTTTCTTCATGTACAAGATAAAAAGCAGGGACTTCTTTTATTACAAAGGCCTGTAGAGCGTAATAGAATTCCTTCTGTTTCTGTGGATCTATGGTCGAATCTGCTGCGTCTACAAGCTGGTCGTAGGTTTCATTGTGGTAGTGAGAGTAAGGACTTTTAGAATGGTGAATAAAGAAGTGTTTTGGATAGGGGCCCCATACAAAATAGCCACTTCTTAGTATCATGCCAAAGTTTCCCACACCTTCTAGTTTGCTGATCGCTCCCTCATCAAGTACTTGAATTTCCACATTCATTCCTATTTTCCTGAGATCTTCCTGCACAACCTGAGCCATAAGAGTATGCCTGGCTGCCCATGCACCCTTACTTACAAGCAAGGTACAATTCAAGGGACTTCCATCTTTTTCTAAAATTCCATCCCCATTGGAATCTTCCCATCCTGCTTCTTTAAGTAGAGCCTTTGATTTATCAAGGTCTTGCGAATATGTCTTCAGGTCAGGGTCAGAGTACATCATGTTGGGGGAATACGGTCTTCCTCCTGCCGGTTTTCCAATGCCGTTAAGAACACCGTTCACCAGGGTATTGGTATCGATTGCATAAGCAACACTCTGGCGTATTTTTGTGTCGTTAAAAGGAGTTTTATCGCAATTGAATTGAAGGAAATCCGTAAAGGTACTTAACTTCCTTTGAACCTGGATACCTTTTTTGGCTTCGAGCCTCTTGACATCGTACTCTGGAACCTTGATAATCATATCCAGTTCCCCATTCTCAAAAGCCATAACTTGCGTAGAAGGATCAGGGATAACTTTAAAAATAACCTTGTCAAGCAGAGACTTATTTCCCCAGTAAGCGTCATTTCTGGTAAGCACTATTTCCTGATCTTTTGTCTGCGATTCAAACTTAAAAGGACCTGTCCCTACCGGTTTGACAAAATTTCCTGCTTTATCAAGACAGCCAGGCCCCATTATGGGCCAGGCTACATGAGTCAGGTAAAAAGGCAGAGGCATGGGTTTTTGGAGAACAAATTTCACGGTATAGTTATCAATAGCCTCTACACTTTTAATCGGTTTCAGTACTGCCTGTCTCACATAAGATTTGTTAGAGTAGGAAAACACAACCGAGTCTGAGTTAAAAGGTGTACCATCATGGAAGGTCACATTCTTGCGTAGGTGGAAGAGCCATGTCGTTCCGTTGTCAGGCGTTTCCCACGACTCGGCGAGTCCTGGGGTAATATTCAGGTTAGAGTCAAGCCTTACAAGGGTTTCATAGACTTGAGACCAAACAAACCTGGCATCGCCATCCGCAAACTTGTCAAGATACCAGTTGTTAACGTCTGAACTTATGCCCACAACAAGGTCCTGAGAGTTTTCCCCGAAACTGTCTCCTTTGGCAGTTTCATCCTTATCTCCGCCTATGCAGGCACTTGCACCAATTACTGCAAGCAGCATGCAGGTTAATAAAATAAATTTGAAATTCCGATCCATATGATAATCCTCAATTCGGCTAAAAGGACTTCTAAAAGCGGCTCTTTCGAGAAGAAATCGAAGAAATCGAAGAACACGATTTATCTCAAAATTAAAAACCAATTTAAACACTGTATAGGCTAGAACGATAGATATATTTATAATATCTTTTTAGTGTGAATGCATTGTTATAATAAATATGAATTTAATAAGTTATTGTAATACTTGGTTATATAAAAGGATTTTTTTATAAAATATAATGTAAACACTGTTAACAAATGTATTACCTGGTTGAAAACCTGAACAAATAAACCAATTCTCAATATCTCGAAAATCGGGGTAAAGTATCGTATTCAACTGGTGAAATGGGCGGTGTATTATTGCATTTGCAGTGCAATTCAAGAAAATCTCCATTTTTCTTGAATGTCAATCAGAGTTCAATAAGTGTAATTTTAGTGGTTGTCAGCTCTAATGCATTTGTTTTACCATTTAATAAAGTATATATATTCATATTTGTATTCGTTTTTGTAACATATTTTGATAATTTGTATTTTGATAGTTTTAAGTAATTCGATATGTAAATAGTTTGAGCTGATAATATGGATCCATGTAACATTGACTGGAATGAAGTCTGGAAAAGGACGTTGGAAAGAGAGTTAGAATCGAACAAAAATGTAGATTGTTCATCTATATGGCAGAACAAGGAAAGAGCCAGACGCTTCTGGAATATGTTTCAGGATAATAACGCAAAGGCAATAACCGAAAAGAGGATAAAGGGCATGAAACTCTCTTCTGACTCCAGAGTTCTTGATATAGGGTCAGGACCCGGTACCCTTGCAATTCCAATTGCACAGCAGGTAGCTCATGTAACTGCTGTTGAACCTTCTGACGGCATGATGAGCATCATGCAGGAAAACATTAAAGAGTACGGAATCAATAACATCGACTGCGTACACAAAGATTGGGAAGCCATTGATGTCGAATCCGACCTTTCTGCTCCTTATGATGTGGTTTTTGCTTCTTATTCCTTGGGCATGAAAGACATACGGACTTCGGTTCAAAAAATGATAGCTGCTTCTTCAAGGTATGTTTATCTGTACTGGTTTGCGGGGGAAACTTCATGGGATGCGCATTCTCGGAGACTCTGGCCTTTCCTTCACGGACGTGAGTATCAGCCAGCCCCGAAGTGTGATGTTCTTTACAATGTGCTCTACAATATGGGAATCTATCCAAATGTTAAAGTTTTCCCTTTCGAGCACATCCACAGGTATGCAACTTTTGAAGAAGCAGTTGAGGATTTCAAGTCGTACTACAATGTAACCTCTAGTACCCAGGAGACCGTTCTCAGGTCCTATCTGAAAGACATTCTTGAGGTAGATAATGAAAATCTTATTCAAAGAGGATGGTCTACCAGAGTAAAAATGTGGTGGGAAAAACAAACTGAGTAGATAGGGGACCTTAATGAACCGCTATTTCCTCTAGAAAATGCACGTTTCTGTCAAGCTTGAACATAATTGTTTTGAGGCTTTTTAAGTATTTCAGAACGGCACTGTCAGGTCTACGAGGGATAAGAATCATTTTCAACATAACTCAAATTTATAATTTGTTCATTTCTCGTAGACTTGAAAGAACTTCATGGATACCGTCATAGATAGGATAAAGACTATTCTTTAGTCGTGAATCAGGTTGATGTAGATGGCAAAAAAGTCCGGTTCTCTCTATGTAAAAATGGAAGAAAAGTCAATCCCTAAATTGTGAAAACGGATGGGACTCTTGAAGACAAGATATTTATAGCAACTGCATACATCGAAAGTGGAAATGTCAAGCTCTACTTTTTGTGTGGATATCCTCATAATTTCCTCATAACAATCAATGCGGTCTTGAATCGAAAATCATTTTATCCATAGAGAATGGCGAATAGTCATTTTCCCTGTAACTCTTCTATTTAATTTTTAACTTCTGCTATTTTATGTAAATATTTTTATTGTTAATGGTCTTAAAGCCAGAAGAGGCAAAATGTACATAAATAAACGAGACATGGTATAAAATGAGTAACTTGTGTTTGAATGAAGCTTAGGGGTAAATAACAAACTTATAAGTGAGATGATCCTGTGAAAACCTATCTTCTGGTCTGGTTCAGCAGTGAAGGGACACGTCCGTCAGAAGTAAACCAGCGGCTAATGTCTCTGGGATTCGAACCAGTGAAGGGCAGCTACGATTTTGTATACAACTGGAATAGCAATGTCAGTGTCGAGAAAATTCTCGAATTTGGGGACAAGGTATATCTGAGCCTTCAAGGTACAGGTGCTATGTTCAAACTGGAAACACTGTAAAACCGTGCTTGCTAAAATTGAATATCCTAACCCTGTTTAGCAGGGCATATGCCTGATTTCAAGCAGTAAATAAGCTCCTGCTCAGGGTTATCCTACAGGGTAGTCCATATTGTGGTTTCCTTCGTGCTATCCCTGCCAGTTTCGGAGATGTTCAAGCCCTTTTCTTGTTTCGGTTTTTTTCCTGCTTGCGTTTTTCCAGGGAATCCCGGAACTTTATGTAATCGCAGGTATCTCCTTCAAGAGTAATTATTCTGCCATTAATGCTTCCTTTTTCGATTATAAGTTCTACAACACTTGGGTTTGACATCCTGGGTTTGGTAGGAGAGCCTGGACAAACAAGCACAACATCTCTTTTCTCTATCAAAGGCCTGTGCAGGTGACCGAAAATCAGAATGTCTACATCCATTTCTTTTGCCAGGTAACCCTGTGCAGTTGTATCGTTAACCGAAAGCCCTCCTTCGTGTACAACTCCGATTTTTACGCCTTCAACTTCGAATTTCAGTCTTTCTGGAAGGAGCTTTTTGAGTTCGGAAGCATCATCGTTTCCAGAAACGGCCTTTAATTTGCCGCTGGCGTTGAAGGCGTTATAGGCTTTTACAGTATTGAAATCCCCTGCATGGACTATAAGGTCACACTCGTTCAGAAGCGTTTGAAGTTGCTGGGGAATTACTCCATTTTTCAGATGAGTATCGGAAAGTACAATCAGTTTCATGGAAAATCTCCTAATTATATGAAATATATTATTTTAAGATAAATCTATGGCAGGCCTTTTGAAATAATGCTTGAGCGCAACCCTTTTGAAATAATGCTTGCCCGCAACCCTTTTTAAAAAATGCTTGACCGAAAACCCCGAGAAACGTTTGAGTTTGAAAATCTTATCCTCAAACCCTATCGGCGTGATCACAACCCTTTTTAAAAAATGCTTGACCGAAAACCCCGGCAACAACATGGTCGGCGTGATCAAACGACTCAACGCAAGCTTTTTCAAAAAGGACTTGATCAAAACCTGATACTTCAAGATAAATCGAGTTATGTTCTCCTTTTTTGAGGGGTTTGGGTTTTATAATATTGATGGTCTCTCTTTATTTGATTGGTGTTTTAAAATATTAGTCGAATAAAGATGGGCCATCTAGATTTTTAAAAACTTGAAAACTGTTTTTTCATTTACTCTGGTAATTCTTCTAGTATAGATTAATTTCCTTACTTTTACATCCGTTCAAGTAAATCTAAATATTTTTAAACCTTGTAAAGTCAATTCATAAAACCATCTTTGAAACAAAATATTAAGGGTAACCTCATTTTTCCTGTTCAGGTATTTCATTCATACTTATAAATTATAAACATATAACTTCATATTTTCAGCTTTGGAATTGATTTATAGTCCTATTCCCCCAAATAGTCATCTTTGGTAACAAAAACCCTTAGTATTTTATATTTGAATCATTCCTAAATATATTGAAAGTTATTCGCGGGCAAGATTCATGAAAACAAGGATTGAAATAAAAACAAATGGAGGCCAAACATGAAAAGACTTACCAAAAAAGCATGGTTTCATAAAAGGCGTATTGGTTGGGGAGTTAGCCCAGCTAGTTTAGAAGGCTGGTTGGTAACTATTGGATTTATAATTGTTGCTCCACTTGTCGGTATACATTATTCTGAAGAGAGCATAACCAGATATGCTATTCTTACAGTAATGGTAATTATTCTTATTGCAATTATTCTTTTAACTGGCGAAGCACCAGGTTCTGAAATGTTGGATAAGTTAAAGAAAAAAAATGATAAATAAGGAAATTAGTGCATTTATTTCAGTCAAATGCCCAAGCTAGCTTGCTGCGGGGATGGAAAACTTCCCAGGTAACAGTTAATGATAAGATTTACAACTCCATTTTTTTGTTTATTGACTTCTGCTCGAACTAAACATTATCAGGTTTATTGTCTTCTTTTACGGAATTTCGAGCGGTGGCGCAAGCATACCCCATTTTTTGCAGTGGGGTGCGCCAGCGCAACTTTAAATTAAAAATTAGAATGAATTACTCGAGAGTCAGATCTACGAGTTCGTACTCAAGATTTTCGGTTTCCAGCCTGTTAAGAAGGGAAGGAACCTGCTCATCTACTGAGACTACAAGGGATGATAAGCCATGGTATGCAGCCTCAATAACTGATTCGTTACTTCCGAACATAACATTCGGGGTTATGTCGAGCTTGCGCAGGGCTATAAGTGCTTCCACGCCTATAGCTGCGATATAGGGTTTTGAGCTTGTCAGAACCCTCAGGCGTTCAATATCTACTTTTCTTGAGCCTCCACGCTCAATCCTTGGGACCTTGCAGATTGTAATTGTAGCATTTTCCAGGTCGATCAGGCCTCGCAGGCTTGTTACTCCTACATCTTCTCCAGCAGATGCGTCGGAAATTACATTGCCTGATGCACCTGTTTTTTCCGTGCTGCTTACGTACAGGAGTCCACCTTCCATTTTCAGGTATACCTGCTGGTCTTCCTTTACATCCTCTTTTGCAATTGCTGTCCAGGTTGAGATATGGTTGATTATGTCCTCCATGACAAAGCGGGCATACTGCTTCATTTCCGTGGCATTATCAAGGACCCATTCCACACCTTCTTTTGTAATCCTATAGCGGACCCGTCCCTCAGTAACTATCAGCCCGTCATTTACAAGTTCTTTAATATATTCGGAAACTGCCTGGGGAGTTATTCCTATCTTTGCGGCAATTTCTTTTTGTCTTACGTTCGGTTGGTGGGCTGCAATTTCGATAAGGACCTGAAACTTGGTTACTCCACTTTTAGTTTGGAGGATTTTGATCATCAATCGTAGTTCTCCTCTACATCTTCAATTATTTTTAACCGTTGCCCCATTACAGAAAGCCTTTCAGATCTACGGGCGACAGCACAAATATAAAATGGGTTTCTATTAAGTGTCCGTGTGAGGCTGCTCATGGAGGTATTGCCTTCTTCTACTAGCTTTTCCAGTTCTTCCATCGCATCCTTGACCTCATCGTATGGTTTGAAGGTCAGCATGATGATATCGCTTAAATCCTCAAAAGAACACTGAAAATTAACCTGAACCTTGGAATAGGAACTGTGGTATTCTTTGGAGGGTTTTTGCCCTGCCTCTGGAACTCTCCACTGGCTCTCCAAGAGCCCGGCTTTTTTCAAGATATGAAGGCTTCTTGATGAGTCTGCACCCATGAATTCATCTATTTCTGCTTTTGTCATCCATTTGCTTGAAAGTGTGTCAAATATTCTTTTGTGAGTTCTTGACCCAAAAGTCCTGAGTAATGGTACTAAATAGGAAGGATCGTTAATTATTCGAGTTCGTTTACCCATTTACTCCTCTCCTTCTCGTCTTATGTTATAAGCTTTCAAATATAATAAAGATTTGTAATTTGATTATTCTCTATAATCAATATCAAGCCCTTCAGGCCCGTCCCAGTTAAAAATCGGCGCATTTCGCTTCAGTTCACGGCATTTTTCATAAAGTGCATGGGCTACAATAGGGAGAGCTATAGTAGCATCCACGAAGACCTGCACTTTTTTTGCCTGAGATGCAATTTTTCCCCAGGAAACGGCTTCATCGAAAGTGCAGCCTGAAAGTCCTCCCCAGTGAGGGGCATCAGTAGTGTACTGAATTGCATAATCATGCCCTCCGATTTGCATTCCAAGAATAGAAGCTATCACTTCAGTCTGCTGAATAAAATTCTTAGGGACTCCACCTCCAATATAGACAACTCCTGTTTTTCCTGATTTTTCTACAATCTGAGTAACCTCATCAACGTCTTTTATCTGGTCAATCTCAAGTTTCAATCCTCTTCTTCTTGCAATGGTTAGCCCGATTCCTATTGAACTGTCTGAAAGTGCAGGAACGAATATAGGAATATTATGTCTGTATGCACTTACGATTATAGAATCTTCAGCCGCTCCGCGTTTTGCCAGTTCCTTTCCGAGCAGGTACATAAATTCCCTTGAGGAACAGGAAATTTCCCCAATTTCTTCTGCAAAATCCGCAATCAGGTTATCTGCGGTTCTGAACTCTTCTTCAACTGCAAAAACGTCATAGATCCTGTCAACGCCGTGCTCAAAGAGGTTTTCATCGTCAACCAGATGTGAACCCACATAGTGTTTCTTGCCAAGCGCTTCGTGCGAATCATGGAACAGGTTTGCTCCTGTGCTTACAAGACAGTCTATCATCCTCTCCCGGATCATATAGGAAATAATCCTGCGCATGCCAGCAGGGACCATAGCTCCTGACAGGCCCATAAGCACGGTCATATTCTTTTCTTTTAGCATGTTGTGCCATGCCTGGACAGATTCGGCCAGCTTTCTTCCCTGGAAGCCTGTCTTAAGCATTCCTTCCATCAATTCGCTTACAGATCTGTCCTTTACATCTATCGGAACGGTTGGGTTATCTGTGAATACATTAAGATGCATATCGTTCTCCTAATAAACAGATAATGATAGTTTTGCATATGATTTCTAATACCTGAAGGCATTTGGCGACAGGCTGTAAGAAATGCAAATAGCGCTATATAATTATATTATTTTATTAAATATCAATATATGCGGACTCTTCCCTGATGATATCACTAGAGATGAGTCTTCTTCAGGAAAACTAATTTGCCGGGTTTGAATTGGATCAAAGAATATGAAATTGACAGCATGATGAGTATATTTTTTCAGAGTGGAGTTCATAAACAATCGCAGAAATTATTAAGGGCATACTGTTAAATGTTCAGATAGTAAAGACTGCTGCGGATATCACGGTCATCCAGTCTCCACGTTCATCTACAGAAGATGACCTGGGAAAACTGAGAGTCTTGAGAGGGGATTCATTTGTCCAGGTGCTGTACATGCTCCTTGCAAGTTTTTCTGAATGTTCCCCAACGTCCTGAGCGGTTTCCCCATAGGCATGATATTCTGATATGTAACCGTGCCTGTTTATGCTTTGCGGGAGTGCACAGCCAACTGATGTACTGAGCGTCCTTCTTGGCTCATTGGAAGAAATCCTGGACATTACGCAAAATACAATCTCTCCGGGACTTAACTCTGCGAGTCCTTCCTCTTTGGACACAATCTCACAGTTAGGGGGCAGGATAGAACTTACAGTTACAAGATTAAATTTCTCAATACCTGCATCCCTTAGTGCAACTTCAAATGATTCAAGATTTTCGGGATGTGTACCAACTCCACTTGTAAAAAATACTTTTCTGGGAATTAATTTCGTGATCATCTTTGCAGCCTTGTGAAATAATCAATTTAAGCCTAATTCAGATGGCAATTATTATTTTTAAGCATTGCCCTTCAGTTCTGCGGAAAAAAGCTCAATTCTTATTTATTTAGTTAACTGTGAATATAAAAATTATATTAATTATTTTATTTTTCTCAATGTTTTTCTGGCTCAGGTTCAGTCTATGCTGGAAGACCGGAAAAAGCAGGTGTCTCTTGCAACAAAAATATGAAAAAACACTCCAATTAGAAACCTAATTTGATAGATTCTGTTAATTAATGCAATATCCTCTTACAAAAAATACATTGTATTGACACATTGCCGTGTGGTAAAATGAATAATGTCAAAAAAATCAATAAATACACAAGATAAATTTGAATTGTATGAAGAAAACAGATACCTGAAGATCATTCATACATTATCAAATATATCCTTCTGTCAAATTAAGGTGAGAAAAAGCAAAAAATAATACCAATGTATAATTAGAAGAAGCAAAATCAAAGAACAAAGTAAATGGAAATTTTGGAAAAAACGAGATTGAAGTAGATTTCTTCCTCACTCATTTGCTCTTACATTTACTCTTATATTAATTTAAGCTACAACCCATTTTCCGAAGACACCAAATGTTTGAGTTCTTACCTTCTTACCGTAGACTTTGATCGTCCATGGCGTTGCAGTCCACGCTCCTGTCTTTTTTGTTAACTTTACACCCGTATAACCATTTATTTTTCCATCATAACTGTCAGAATAAGGGCCGTATTTTTTTCCATCGGGTGCAATTACAGTGAGTGTTAGAGAATTTTTGTGGTTACCCCAATCACATTCTATCGTTATCGATTTAACTTTTTTCCGATCTTTAGTTTGCTTGTATGGGTTTGTCCTTGTTTTAGGCTGCCTGAAGCACATGTGGAAACGAGATTATCGATGTAGTTAATGTTAATAGACTGAGAAGCTGGATTAACTTCCTTTACTGAAACCATAGAATTATCTTCCTTGGCTGAAACTACAGACACAGCCATCATACTCACGACAATACATAACACAAAGAATTTCCATGTTTTCATATTATCACAAATAAAATAAAGAGATCTAATTATAAATAGTCAATTTTTACTTTTAATACTAATAATATTTTAATATTAATCATAAATACGCAATAAAAATAAAAAACGTTATTATTTTATTTATATATGCGAATAAAATTCCGTATTATTCTTCTAAACCTACACAAACGATTTAAAATAGTTGCACTATTTCCATTTCAATTATAACTATATGATAATTATAAATAATAATGCTATTTTTCTTAAAAGCTTGATTTCAAATCAAAATCATGCAAAAAAATGTATATAACGCTTTTAAATTTAGGACTTGCGCACTTGAGTAACAAAATCAATTACAGCAAAGACTGTAAATTAAACTGAACTTTCAAATAAACACAATTTTTCCTGAATTTTCAATAAAAACTAATAGCAAGAAGCACCTTTGCAAATTGGTAATTATATTATCCACTGATCATCCATTGGTCATTGGTTAAGGAATTTTCTTGCCTGAAAGCTATCGATTTTGCATTAGAAACCGGCCTTAAATTTTGGCCTATTAACATGAAATCGATGCCCTGTTCCAGCTTCTAACTTATTAAACTATTCACTAAATGTTGGGAAATTGACGCAATTTGTCATGATTCCTCACTTAACCGAAGACGCATGAAAAGGAATTCGTTTATTACTTAAAGTAATTGTCAGGCAGCCTGCGAAGTGCAGAGATTCTTCTTTTGCAGTATCAGAAGCTTTTTCGGATTATTGAGATAATTTAGTGATGTTATTATGAATTTCAGAATATTTTGGGCTGTCTGGATAAAAGACGCTCAATGTTGAATTTGTATTTTGTACTCTCCGAATGCCTTGATTATATGGAAAAATAATAGTGAGAACGTCGGAATGAATCCCTAATTTTCGAGAGTCATGCATATAATCATGACCATATTTCCACGAAACGTTTGTCAGCTGGATTGTGGCACTGTTAAGTCTTATATCCTTTATTTGCATTTCTGGAAATTTGAAAAATATTTCCTTCATTTTTGGCTCGAGATTTTTACTGCCAAAAAGGAATATATATGCCTTGGCAAATGGAGATAGATGATATTCAACATCAATTGTTGCATTTGTTCCACTAAACTCCATTACTATATTGTCAATATGGATATATTTTCCTTCCCTATATTGCTCAGAGTTCATTGCTGGAGATATTCTTGCAGCCAATAAAACGGCCGAAATAATAAGGGTAATTACAATTATTGGTTTTAAGTTCATAGTGACTCAGTTCCAGAATCTGGTAATAAAAATAAGTGTAACATCATTACATATTTATAATTTTATAATTGAGCCTATCCCATAACTCAAAACTGTTTCTCCGAATTGCCTCTGATTTCCCAGCATCATAATCACTATAAAGTAAATTAGTAAAGATTTTTGTCCTATTTTTGCACTTTTGGTGCCTGACTTTTTGGATAGCATCTATATTTTATCTGAGATTCATGCTATCTGTCAAATTCTATACCAAAAATTGATCAAAATCATAAAAATAGCCATCAAGAGAAAGAAAATCCTCTGTCAAATTGAATCATAATAAATGGGCAAAAATTTGTTGAAACAATATGACTTATTATAACGGATATGAAAACAATCTTTCAACATAAAAATCAAACTGTCGAACTCAGAATGAATAGACAAATTTGGCAAAAATGCTAGGGAATCTGTTTTTCAAGATCATTGCAACTTTTTAAAATAGTTCTCAGAGAACCTTTTAGGATTAAGGAAGCAAAAATAAGAGAAATCATTAGATTATGGGATTATGTCATTTTTCTCAATATTTTCTCAAATTAAATTTTCTTAAATTTTCTTTTGAGAGTTTAAAATATCTTTTTATATAAATTTGCCAATCTCTTCCTGTATTTTCTTTATTTCTCCCTTCAGGCTCTCTCATAAGCTTTATATTATGCAGAATAGTTACATCGTGTATTACTCCTTGCAATTTTCTTGCTTACTCCTCTCACATATAGGAAAGGTCAGGTCTTTTCAAAGATTCGGAAAAACACGGGTTCATTTTCCAGGCTGCTCTGAAAAACAATGTTTTTTCCGGCTGGAGGCCCGAAGAATTAATTAACAACAATAAAACATGATGTCGGTACAGATGGAAGAAAAACTTAACTTTAAACTCCTGGAACTACTTGAAGGCAAGCAGCTCTCAATCAGCGGGCTTTCCAGAGAACTGAAAGCCATAGGTATAGATGAGCACCGCCTGGTTCTTACAGGCTATCTCAGGGCGCTCAGAGACCTTGAAATTCTGGAAGAAACCGAAGTTCCCCCTTCGAAGATTTATGCCCTGCCTGAAAAAGGCAAAGAGTCTTCATCCGAAAAAGGCAAAGAGTCTTCATCCGAAAAAGGCAAAGAGTCCAGGTCTCCTGAACTTTCCGATCCAGAAGAAATTTATTTTATTCTCAGGTCTCAGCTTCTTAAAATCGATCTGGATTTCAGGATTCCTGTGGGAGTATATGTGGTCTCCAAACTGTTCGAAAGGCCCTGTTTCCGCAGGGAATTGAAGCTTCTGGGAATTACTCAAAAACATCTTGATCAGTACCTGGAAAAACCCGCCATAGTCTGTGAAGCTCAGGATGCACATTTGAAAAAAGCCAGAGCCGATATTACGAAAATTGAGATCCCTCACGATGACCCTGCATACGAAATACGGGCAAATAATGAAGAAGTAGTCAGACTTGCGAATGAAGTCTTTGCAGGGTTGATAAAGCGCAGGATTGACCTTGATGGCCTGGTAGCAAAGAGTAAACAAACTACTCTGCTCCCCTGATGAGTTTTCATTTATTTACTTTGCAATTCATTTCTTTAAAATTAATCTCTTTAAATTCGTTACTTCAAATTAATTTCTTAAGTTCATTGCTTAAAATTGGCTTATGCTAACAGGAATTAAACTGTTTGTTTTAACTGGCTGGTGGTTCGGACGTGAAAGTTGCCTGTATACAGATGGACGTGCTGCATTGCAGAAAACAGGAAAACCTTGAAAAAGCTCTTCATATGGCTCTTAAAGCGGTAAGAAAAGGAGCCGAACTCATTGTTTTACCCGAGGTCTTCTCAACAGGGTTTTGCTACGAGCATTTTGACCATGCAGCAGAGACCTTGCCTTCTCCTCTCCTTGAAAACCTGGCCTGTTTTTCCGAGGCTAATGATTGCATTATCATGGGCTCAGTAATTGAAAAAGTCGCTTCGGAAGAGATTTCTGACATTGGAACACCTGCGGATTCTGAAAATTCTACTCTTTCGAATTCCATTAATTCCCCATTTTACTACAATCTCGGCTTTTGCTTTGAGTCAGGAACCCTTGCAGGTAGTTACCGGAAAACTCATCCCTTCAAAACCGAAAACAATTATTTCTCAAAAGGCGACTCTATAGAGCCCATTTCTCTTAAAAAGCAAAATCTGAAAATTGGTTTTGAGATCTGCTATGACCTTCGTTTTCCCGAGGTTGCAAGAAAACTTTCCCTTGCTGGTTCTGACCTGCTTGTGACCACAGCTGCATTTCCTAATCCAAGGTCTGAACACTGGAATATTCTTGCAAAGGCAAGGTCGATTGAAAACCAGATCCCACATATTGCCTGCAACAGGATAGGTTCTGCTCCTGACTGCAGTTATTTCGGCAACTCCATGATAATCGATGCCTGGGGTGAGGTAAAAGCCGATGCCGGCAATAAAGAGTGCATAATAGTGCATGACCTTGACCTGTCCAGGAAAAATGAAGTTCGTAAAATGATTCCCGTTTTTGAAAATCGGAGAATTGAGCTTTATTCTGAAGATCTAAAGATTATTTAAGTTTTTTTCGATAATAATTTCCGTGACTGTATTATTTATCATCTTAATGGAAACTGGTTTATCCTAATTGGTTGAATCTGATTTTTCAATTTTTGCGGAGTTTTAGTCATTAGAGTCTTAGTTATTAGAGTCTTAGTTATTAATTTCTCTCATTGACAGTTAAAGTTTTTAATTTCACTGATTTGCTAATTTTCACTTCCCTGTGTAAACTATCTCTCAGATAACATCATGTCCAATCAGAGGTTTTTTATTATATCCAACCCGCGTTTTCTTTCATTAATATCCAGCCCGCGTTTTCTTTCATTATGTCCAGTTAGAGGCTGCTCTTATTATGTCCGACCAGAGACTGCTTTTTTTACATTTCATCCTCACTTTTCAGAAAATAATATACTCACTAGATAAAAAAATGTATATATTATGAACAATGCAATAAATTAACAGAATTTACTATATTTTTTGTTGAAGACATCTAAATTAAGAACAGTTTGTTACTTTTGGTTATCAAGACTGCGTTGAGTTGAAAAATACAAACATGCCGTGATATTTAATATTTGGAGGAACAGATAGATGGTCTCTAACTACAGATATAAACCCAGGGTCTTTTTTGCTGCGACCTTTATCTTAACTTATGCTTTCTTGTTTGCAGCAGCATATCTAAGTTTTCAGGACGAAAATGATGGACTTTATATGATATTAATAATTCTTGCACTGATGGTGCCTTTTTTAATCTCATTTTTTATGATTTTTGCTTCAAAAAATTCGGATTTAAAAAAGGATTTTGTTAACAGGCTTATCAACCTCAGGCTAATAAGGGCAAAAATGCTTCCAGTATTTTTCCTGGTAATGCCTCTAGCTGTTCTCGTATCCATCTTTATTTCACTTCTGTTTGGAGGATCAGTTTCGCAGTTTCAACTTGTTGATGGTTTCTCTTTCTCGACAGGGGCTGTACCTACGTTGTTTTTTCTTATGCTTACTGCATGTTTTGAAGAGCTTGGGTGGAGAGGATATGCGTTTGATAGCCTGCAGAGCCGGTACACCTACTTCATGGCATCAATAGTTTTCGGCATACTATGGTCGCTCTGGCACTTTCCTCTTATATTTGTCAACAACTTCTATCCGTATAACATTCTTCATGAAAACATATGGTATGCAGTGAATTTTTTTGTCGGCATTATCCCTATGGGCGTATTAATCAGCTGGATATGCATTAAAAATAGAAAAAGTATTCCTGCAGCAATTCTCTTTCACTTTATTGTAAATATCTGCCAGGAGGCACTGAATGTGACTCAGACGACCAAGTGCATTGAGACTTTGGTTATTACTGTAGTTGTCGCTGTTATTATTGTATTAGACAAAGAGATGTTTTTTTCAAAAGTAAGCCCTGTTCCTGAGACTCAAAATCTCGCTTCTGAAACTCAAAATCCTGCTTCTGAGGCTCACTAAATGACAGACGAATCCGAAAAAATGACGGCTGAACAAAAAAATCTTTATTCCAGATTCCTTTTTATCTGGTTTGGACAATTTATCTCAGTAATAGGCACTGGGCTTACTGTTTTCTCCTTAGGGGTATACGTATATCAGCAAACAAATACTGCTTCTAGCTATGTTTTTATACTGATGTGTGTCTTTTTACCGCCCTTTCTGCTAAAGCCCTATGGAGGGATACTGGCAGACCGTTATGACAGACGTTTAATGATGATTTTAGGAGACTTAGGAGCAACCCTTGGGCTTCTTTTCATATTTTTTATGATGCTAAAAGGAAATATTCAACTCTGGCAAATTTACCTTGGGATTGCAACAAGTTCTGTTTTTTCGGCTTTTCAGGAACCAGCTTATAAAGCTTTAATTACTGACCTCTTACCTGAAGCTCAATATGCCAGAGCAAGTGGGCTGGTGCAGTTAGCAAGTTCTGCTCAATATTTAATTTCTCCTTTTTTAGCCGGAATTTTGTTAACAATAATTGATATTAAATTTATATTTTTAATCGATACTACCACTCTCTTAATTTCCAGTTCTATTGTCATCTGGATAAGAAATATTTCAGGCAAGGTAAAAATAGACCAGCATAAACAAAACATCATAGCGGACCTTAAAGAGGGAATGAAAGAGTTCTCTAATAATAGAGGCGTATTTAATTTGGTTATTATTACCATGATCACACTTTTTTTTGTCGGATTGCTTCAGTCTCTTTTTATTCCGCTGCTGCTGAGCTTAACAACAGTAAAAACAGTGGGGATCTCTCAATCAATATGTGCTTCAGGCATACTAATCGGAAGCTTGTTTATTGGAGTATTTGGCAGCAAGAACAAGTATGTGAAAACATTATCTATCTCTTTGTTCCTGTCAGGTATATTCTTTGCAAATTTAGGACTTTCAAAAAATATCATATTTGTTACTCTAGCAGGATTCATGTTTTTTGCCACTTTGCCTTTTATTAACACCTCTATTGAGGTCTTAATTAGAAAAAATATTGACAATAGAAAACAGGGGCGTGTATGGTCTCTCATTTCCATGATTACTTATCTTGGCTCCATAATGGCTTTTGCAGTTGCAGGTTTCTTAGCAGATAAAATTTTCAATCCTCTTTTAGAGGTGGATGGTTTACTGGCTGAAACGGCAGGTTTTATCACTGGAACGGGAGAAAACAGGGGGATTGCCCTTATGTTTATAATCTCCGGATTAATGATCTCTATGATTGCTTTATTGATCTGGCAAAACGAGAAAATAAAGAGATTAGAATATGTTGAAAGTCAGGATTCAGGCATAGACCTATCCTTTCAGCCAGGCTGATAAATTAACGGGCATCCAATTATTTATCAAGAACAAAATTAGGACTTATGCAGTTGAACTGAAGAATCAACAGCATCAGACCGTTAACTGTCTAAAACATAGCTTTAATCTACAGTCTTTGCTGTAATTGATTTTATTCCTCAAGTGCGTAAATCCTAAAAATAAACCTCAATAATGACTTTCTGCCTTTTTACGCGGCGGATTTGCAGGAAAGACCCAGTATGAAAGTCCAGTATAGCAGATAATGTTATACTGGCCCAAAAAACCTGTAATTTGCTTTTTTTTAGGTGGGTCAATGATGGAAATCCTCACAAATGGTGGAAATTTTATTAAAAGTACTTGCATGCTTTTAAAAAATACAAAATCTGTAAAATATCTGTAAATTTTACTGCGGAAAGTGCGTTACAAGTCTCAGTTACCAGACTATTAAATTATCTTGTTCAGCATTCCAGTAATAAGCTGTAAGTCAATTCCTGTTCCACTGATTAGTAAGCGTTCTTTTTTATTGCCAAGTAACTTCTGTGTCCAGTCAACGAAGCCACCATCTACAAGTTCTATACCTTCAACAATAATCTTGAAATTAATACCCTGATAATAACTAGTATTAGTTTCTTCCTTATTTAATGTGATTTCAGTATCTGGATATGTCTCACAAAGATAGCAGTGAACTCTATCAATAAATCCAATTTTATCGGTATAGCCATTTCTCAGGTTCATGGTTACTTTGATTTTATGTCCTAATTTCTCTTCAAAATAATTTATATAATACTGTATATGTCTGGTTATTGCAGCCTTTTCAAAGCCATAAGAACCCGTATCTTTTCCAGAACTGACAAGGGTAAACAAGCTAAAGTGAGGAACAAAAGCATCAACCTTGAACATTTGTCCACGAGTAACTCTGCAGGCCGCAGATAAATGAACAGGATTTTTTGTATTATCAATGGTTTTATTTTTTATTTTATCTGCAAGGTATATAGCAAGCATGTTGGTACTGTCTGCAGTTAGCTCCAATCCTCTTGTTGCAGAGATAACATTGGTTTGATCAACTTTAGCTATAACAGAACAGCTTCCCAAAAGGCTTGCAGGAGAAAGCAAAACAGACGAAAAACCTGAGGCTTCAGCCATTTGGAGCATTAAAATTTCTACTTGCTTCACCTTAATAGGACTAAGTTCTGATGGCTTTACAAATCGGTTAGATTCGTATTTGTTTAAGATATCGTTAGGAGTGTTTTTGTTCGCTATTTCTTTTGAAAGAGCAAGCAAAAGTGTATTAATTTCAGATTGTGACAGCCTGGTTATAAGCTCGTTTATCAAATTTTTGTTGCCTGCTTTTTCAAGAACATTTGTAATGATACTTTGTTGTTTCACTACTACTCCCCTCTTATTTTTTCTTTATTCTTTGACAGGTACTTCCTTCTTCGACGGGTACTTCCTTCTTCGACAGGTACTTCCTTCTTCGACAGGTACTTCCTTCTTCGACAGGTACTTCCCGATAGCCAAGGACAACATTTTTCTAATATTGCTTTTGCCTGGACAGCCTTCTATGCGATTTTTGAGGTCAGTGAAGCTAATTATTCGGCTGGATGGCAGTTTGTCCATTCAATTTATTACTTATATTTTATGCGTGCAGTCTAAACCTAAACACTGCTTAATTCTAAAAGTAATAGGAATTTTTACCGAATAATTAGATGAGTATTTATTGTTATTGAAAACAATATAAAATAATTTTATAACTATGCCAAAAAAAGAAAAAATAAGACGTTCCGGGCTTCTTCAATCTACCCGGATACATATTGTTTAGTCAGTGTTTAGTCAGAAATCACTTTTTTCCATTACTCTTTCTTTTTTCCTTCAATGTAAATTGCAGGCCTCAGGGGTTCTGCAAACCTTGCCTTCTTTTCAGGGTCAAAGGCAGGAGAGTCGGCACTGTGGACTTCAACAGGGCAGCCAATCTCTTTTTCCAGGAATGAAATTGACTCTTTCAGGAGGGCCTGTTCATCAATATCAGGACCTGTAAGGATTTCATACCTGTCCGAGCTCCCACTTTTGAACTCCGGGACAATTTTCTGTACAAACTTCGGGATCTCCTTGCCGAAGCGTTTGAAGTCGGGGTTTGACATTAGCTTTTTAATAAGGGTGCCTACTTCAAGCGAGCATTCAAGCTGCATTTCACAGGCGCACCTGATTGCTTCGGCTTTCCAGGTGGGGGCCGTATAGAGGTGGACCTTCTGCGGGGTCATTTTTGTTACCCTTATAATCTCCTCAACGTCCTCCAGGGTTCCCTTTATCATTTCTTCGGCAAGCTCCGCGCCGTCATCTATCAGATCTTCGTTATAGAGAGGGTACTGGGCAAGAGAGACCGGGTCCTTATGCCCCATTGCTTCCCAGATTTCCTCACAGAGGTGTGGGGTAAAAGGAGCCATAAGCCTGACCCAGTTGTCCAGCACATAGTAGAGTAGGGTATCTCCTCCTCTTCTCTGGTACCACTTGATATCGTTTTGCAGCAGGAAGAACGAATTCTGGATTGCTTCCCTTGTCTGAATAGAGTAGAGGGCTGTATTTGTTCCCTTGATATAGTTCTGTATCCTCGATAGTATCCAGTGGTCGATCTGCTTTAGCTCGGTGCTCAGATCTGCACGTTTTCCACTCTCTATAACATTCTTTGCAAAAGAATAAAACCTGTCCATCTGCCTTCTGGCAGACTCGATCCCTGTTTTCTGCCAGTCTGCATCCTGCGTCTGCTCGGCGGTGGAAAGGATATACATTCTTGTTATGTCCGCTCCGTAAGTGCTGACTGCATTTTCCATTGTCAGGATCGGGCCTTTTGACTTGCTCATTTTCTGCCCCTCAAGGGAGACAAAGCCGTTTACTGCAAGAGCTTTAGGCCACTTGTCCTCTTCAAAGAGGGCTACATGGTGGAATAGGAAAAAGAGCAGGTGGTTCGGGACAAGGTCTTTGCCTGATGAGCGCAGGTCAACCGGATACCAGTAGTTAAAATGCCTGCGGATCTCTTCAAGAAGCTCCGGATTGAGGCCAGTATCCGCACTGGCTGCTGCCAGATCGCCCTTCCCAAGCAGGACGTAGTCGAAGAATGACAAAGTAAGGTTTTCTATCTTCAGTTCCCCACTTTCGATAAACCTGACAATAATATAATAGCTCATGTAAATTGTCGAATCTCCAAGAGATTCAATCAGCCATTCCTTATCAAAGGGAAGGTGAGTTCCAAGCCCTTTCCTGCGGGCGCAGGCTTTATCCTTAAGCCAGTCAATCTTGTTTTCAAACTCGACCCTGTACTCTTCGGGAATAATTCGCATCTGGTCGAGGCACTTATAGACCTTTGCTTTCCATTCGGGATTTGAATAATTAAGGAACCACTGGCCTTTGACCATATTTACTACACAGGGAGTGCCGCAGCGGCAGACAACAGGTTCACTGAATTCGTAAAAGGTCTCTCCGGCATTTGAGCTGATTAAGTCCTTTGTAAGGATATCCTTGATTTTGGAGACAGCCTGTCCTTCGTATTTTCCTGTTATCTCCTTAAGAACTCCCCCGTGGAACTCCCTTCTGTATACGATCTTTGTAGCTTCTTCGGCTTTAGGGTCTTTCTGGCTTGTAATTCCCATGCTTTCAACGATTTCCTTTGCAGGGAATTCTCCAAATTCAGGAACTTTGATAAGGGAAATCAGTTTGATTTTCCTAAGGTCTTCGGTTATCCCGTACTCGCTCAGGTCAACATCATAAAGGTCGCGAAGGGCCAGGTAGTCAAAAGGTGCATGGGCAGGCACACTCATTACTATTCCGCTTCCGTTTTCAGGCCGGACAAAGGATGCAGGAAGGGAAATTACTTCGTCATCTGTAACCGGGTTTGTGAGTTTTATTCCTATTATTGATTTTGCAGGTACGTCTTCAATATACTCAACTGTCCGGTCCGTAAAAGTCAGTTTTCGGAAAGCTTCTTTGCTGACAACCCAGAACTCCTCGTTTCCATCCAGTGTGACCTTTGCTTTTACATAAGTTACATCAGGGTTGACCCACAGGTTAGTTACTCCGTACGTTGTTTCCGGCCTGAGGGTTGCGCAGGGCAGGACCAGGTCTTTATACTGGAACTTGATCAGCGTATATTCAACAATAGTGGCTTCTTCCCCATACAGGATATCATGATCCTCTACAGGGTTATTGTCGTTCGGGCACCATTTTACCGGATGGGAGCCTTTTACGATCAGGCCCTTTTCTCCAAGCCGGATATACTGCCACTCAATGAACTTTTTATATGTCGGGTCAGTCGTTGTAAACTTGCGTCTCCAGTCAATGGAGTACCCGATATTACGCATGGCTTTCTCGGATTCGCGCTTGAAATAATCAACAATTTTTTCAGGGGTATCGAGCGTCGGCAGGATGTCTCCGGGAATCCCATGAAGGCGCTCATAAACGTCCATGGTCTGAGGGTCCCGATTTGCAATCAGTTCGGCAAGCCCCACAATGGGTGTACCTGTCACATGAAAGCCCATAGGGTAAAGCACGTTATACCCAAGCATCCGTTTGTGCCTTGCAACAACATCCCCTATGGTAAAAGTCCTGGTATGCCCTGCATGCAGGTTCCCGTTCAGGTAGGGGTAAGGGATGGTTATAAAAAATTTTTCTCGCTTATCGGGTTCGGCCTGGAAAATCTGGCTCTCATTCCACTTTTTTTGCCATTTCTTTTCGATCTCGTGAGGCTTATAATCCTGCTCCATTCGTGTTCACGCCCATCGATTATTCTTGTGTTGAAAAAATTTGATCCAATTAAAAGGATTTGATATTACCAAAAGAATTTGATAAACCGTTTGAATCTGAATAACAGTCTGAATCTGAATAACAGTCTGAATCTGAATAACAGTCTGAATCTAAATAACAGTAAGAGGTTTCTGGAAGTTATAACCTCTTCCAGTAAACCATGAAGGATTGAAGGAGCCGGATTCCGGTCAGGTCAATCTTTCTACTATTCTCTCCTACGCTTATTTATTCCACTATTATTCCTAATGTTAGCGGTTTTCAGATCTTATTCTGCTTTTCCAAAGATAGCTTTCCGGATGGCTTCTATATTTGCATCCACAACAGTAGGCTTTTCGCAGACGTCAATTACAGTCTGCGGGTCTTTAAGCAGGTGTCCCGTAGTAATACAGACAACGGTCTCGTCTCTGCTTATAACACCCATATCAACAAGTTTCTTAAGCCCTGCAACCGAAGCTGCACTTGCAGGTTCAACACCTATTCCTTCAAGCCTTGCAAGGTCTTTCTGGGCTGCAAGGATTTCTTCATCAGTAACGGATTCTGCAGTTCCACCGGATTCTCGGATGGCAGCAAGGGCCTTTTTCGCATTAACAGGGTTTCCTATCCTGATTGCTGTTGCAACGGTTTCGGGTTTCTCCTCTGGAGTTATTTCAGGAGCCCCACTCTTTATGGCATTTACAATTGGGCAGGAGCCTGCGGCCTGAATCCCTGTCATCTTCGGGAGCAAATCCGTTATGCCAAGCTTCTTAAACTCTCTGAAGCCTTTCCAGATAGCTGTAATATTTCCTGCATTTCCTACGGGCAGGACAACTCTGTCAGGTACTTTGAAACCGAGCTGGTCTGCAATCTCAAAACCGATAGTCTTCTGGCCTTCCAGCCTGTAGGGGTTGATCGAGTTTAAGAGATAGATTTTTTCCTGGGAACAGAGAGTGCGCACAAGGGCGAGGGCGTCGTCAAAATTTCCACGGATGCTGAGGACCTTTGCTCCGTGCATGAGGGCCTGGGCTACTTTTCCAAGAGCGACTTTTCCTGCAGGCAAAAGTACTATTACAGGAATCCCGGCTTTTGCTCCATAGATTGCAAGGGCTGCCGAGGTATTTCCAGTAGATGCGCAGGCAACGGTGTTCATGCCAAGTTCAAGCGCTTTTGTAACCCCTACGGTCATCCCTCTGTCCTTAAAAGAGCCTGTAGGGTTCATGCCTTCGTGCTTCACATAAAGTTCTTTAATCCCGATTTTCTCAGCCAGACGGTTGCATTTGTAAAGTGGAGTTCCACCTTCCCTGATAGTTACAGGCTCTCTTTCAATAGGAAGAAGTTTTGCGTACTTCCAGACCGAAGGGCATTCGGTCTTCAGTTTTTCCATGTCAATTTTTATTGAGGAATAATCATAAATTACATCAAGCAGCCCATCACATTTTCTGCATGTATAGATTACTTCGTCTTTGGAATACTCTGCACCGCATTCGATACATTTGAGATGATACATTAAATTGCTCCTGTTTCTGATAATTTTTCCTGTGTATGGTAATTTTGAATAGTTCAAATTTCGGGTTTTTATGTGCGCCCGTTTCGGGTCAGTACAACCTGAGATCTATTTCAGTATAATCTGAGATCTATTTCAGTAAATCTGATTTCTGATTTGTGTAATATTATAGTTTAATTAGTATAATATTAAAGTTTAATAATATTTTGTATCCTTTATACTCTACTTGCTTTTAAATTATACGTTTTTTAAAATCTTACGGTTTTCAGGCTTTATACTTTATAATAGTTCCGTAACAGCAGCCATATAAAGCATACTCAATACCATGGAAATTCAGTAACTCTGGAAGTACTTATTATCTTTATATACTGTATATATATTTTTATATATAATCTGGACCGGAACTACAGAAAAAGGTTTTAAAAGAGAAAGGTACAGGTTTTAAAAGAGAAAGGTACAGGTTTTAAAAGAGAAAGGTACAGGTTTTAAAAGAGAAAGTTAAAGGTTTTAAAAGAGTACGGAGGCTCAGGCATCTTTCAACTCGGTTTTTCGACATCTTTTTAATCAAGCTGGTACTCCAAAACTTCCTTGCTGAGGAAATAACCAAGAATTGTTCTTATCAATACAACCGTACCCAGCAGGAGCAGTTCTTCCTGAGATGGATTAAGTACGGTTTCAAGAACATCGGCTGCAATGAAAAATTCAAGTCCGAAGACAATTTTGTTTGTAAGTTCTTTTCTTACTTCCTGATAGCTATGAGGTTTCTTTAATACTTCAATGAGGATAACTCCTAACATTGATCTTAGGCCACCGTATATTATGAGAAAAGAGCCCATAATATTAAATAGAGAAGAGAAAGCCTCTATCAACAAGCCTTCAAAATATTGAAATATCCTTTTAAACCCCCTCAAAAGCCAAATATTAAAATCCGATAAAGATTCCAAATACAATTAATGTCCCCTGAATAAATATTCTTTCTGTATCTGTCCTGCAAATGTAGTTTCAGAACTCAGTTTCATTTCAATAAATATCCATAAGTGATATTTTATAAGTGATATGGAACTGCTTTTTTACGGAAACATGACCTGAGAAACGGATAAATAGATCGGAAGGAAAATATCTAAAGTAAAAAATCTGAAGTTCATGAAATAGGTACAAAAAAGCAAATTTCCGGAAGGATATAATTATTTCCGAATCCTTCCGGGCGGGTTATCTTATAGGTTTATAGTGCTCGTTTTTCCAAACTGATGACTTCTAAATAACCTGTTTCTCCGAAAAATTTTATTTCTTTCCCGGCTGCAGTCCCGGAATTTCTCCGTGCGCTGTAATGTATGTTTTGACAGCATTCGGAGCTCCAAGCAGGAGTTTTCTAATCCTGTTATAAACACTCGGATATTTCTGGGCGTTAAGTTCTCCGAGAAGGTCTGCCAGGATTTTTACCAGTGGGACATGATACTTTGATTCCATCTGGTCTATGTTTGCAAAGGCGTTGAGCATATTGACCGTGCTGTACTCGTTCACAGGGGCCAGCTTTCTCAGGATTTCTGCAAAGAGGGTCCTGCCTTCCTCGGTCTGGAGGGATTTTTTCCTGTTGCGGGCAAAGCTTCCATAAAGGGCACGCTGGTCATTTGCCTGCTCGATCCTGAAAGCTTCTGACCTTTCCATTTCCCTGACAAGGTCTACTACATCAACGCTGCTGTTGCTTCCGATTACAGAAAGGAAAGCTTCCCAGGCAACAAGATTTTTCTTTGACTCGTTTTCAAAGGCTCTCAGGACTTCAACTTTGTCAGGCGCCGAGCTATTCAGGTATGCAGCAAATGCGTTCAACCGGTCCGTTGCACAGGTCGCAGTCTCAAACTGCTGTTTTATCATTGCATGAATCTCGGAAGTATCAAGGGTTGCAAGGATTCCAAGACAGACATTTTTGGCCTGCCGGTTCTTGATTACCCTTGCTGTCTCCTCAAGAGTTGAGTCCCTGGGAACTGATGATTCTTCAAAGAAGCGGTAGGCGGAAATTACGGAGTTTACATATTTCCGGGCAACAGCTTTCAGGAGTTTCTGTCTAACATCATAAAGTTCCTGGTACCTGTGGGCAAACTCTTCATCCTCAACGGACTCAAAAATGGTTAGGAACTGTCCTCCTGCCTTTTCGAGAAGCTGCCGGTCATTGAGAAGCCTGTAGTAAAGCTCGATAAAGTCTTCAGAGGGCTTTGCTTCAGGATTTTTAAGGAGCTTTAGTTTTTCCCTGTCAACAAGGGTATAGAAAGCCATAAACCTGCCTATGATATCTTTATCTTTCCTTACCTGCATCATGAGCTCTTCATGGCTTGCTTTGTATACAAGTTTCCCGTAGAAAGAATAACCCCTGTTAAGTGATAGGAAGGCTGGCATGTCCACGTTTTCAACTACAATCTCTGAGGTTTTCCCGCTGACTCTTTCCAAAATTTCTACGAGATCATTCCCATGTTCGTCAACAAGGGCTGCCCTAAATGGGAATTCCCAGGGTTTTCCGCCGTCTGGGACTTTTTGTTTGAGGAAGAATGTGAATTTCCTGGCATCCCGGTCATATTCGGCTGAAACCTCGACTACAGGGAATTTTGCCTGTCTCAGCCAGGTTTCGGACATCTCCTTTAAGGGCTGCCCACTTTCTTCTTCCATAGCTTCAATCCAGTCCTGGGTGGCTGCGTTGGAATGTTTGAACTTTTTGAAGTACCTGTCCAGGCCTCTGACAAAGGTGTCTTTCCCTATAAGGGACTCGACCATGCGCACGTATTCCGGGGCTTTTACATAGGTGACTGAGGTGATCAGGTCATTTGGGTCATTGAAGCCGTCAGGAATGATCGGCATGGAAGCTGCCCCCGAATCCAGGGCAAAGGTCCCTGAAGCCGGCGCAAGCAGTTCAAGCACTCTGTCCAGCCTGTCGTAGTCCTCGCCAAAGAGAAAGGCATGATACTGTTCTTCCACATGCACGGTCACGGCTTCGTTCAGCCAGATCTCAAACGGACTTCTTCCGGTGACTTCGGACCCGTTCTGGTTATGGTGATATTCGTGGACCTTTACCTGTGTCATATATTCAAAAGCCGGGTCCGTTATCTGCGGGAACGGCATTATGCGGTTTGTAGTAATCGTAGTGTTCCCGACGTTTTCCATGCCTCCGAAGTCCGAGTTCTGCATGCCGATTTCTCTGTAGACAGTACCTGTATACCTGTATCCGGGACTGATGGTTTTGTCAAGCTCGGCAAGCCTTTCTCTGACCTTTTTAAGGTCTTCTTCCATTGTGGATTCGGGCTTTGCTTCAAGTTTCATCTTCTCTCTCATGCGGACAAGGTCCCAGAGCTCCTTCCTGACAGGCAGCTTCTCCTCATCGAACTGCTCAGGTCCTGTGAAAAGGTAAACCCACATAACTGCATCATGCAGGATATCAAGCGCTTTTTCGGCTGCGGCTGCATCTGAGGCTGGCGGCACAAGCAGTTCAAGCATGAAAGTGCCTCCGTCAGGGTACTCAAACTCCCTTTTAAAGGTCGCATAAGTCCCAACCCCCAGGAAAAAGAGATAGGTCGCCATTGGCGTGACCGAGTTATCGTATACGATTTTGTCCCGTCCGGGTTTTACCGTATGCCTCTCAACCACGACATCCCCGTTCGTAATAAGGTTCGTATACCTCGAATCCGCAATTATGGTAGTCTTGTAAGTGCATTTTGCGGCCATATCGTCAATGCAAGGCACGATCCTCTGGAACCCCCACTGCTGGCACTGCGTAATCTGCTGAGGAGGAGCTCCTGCCGGCGTTTCGTCATAGTAAAGCCCTTCAAGGATATTTTTAGTCGGCCTGCAAACCGTATCCGTAATGACCGTAACTTCGGTATGCGGCGGGATCTCTTCCCTAAAATTAATCTCAAGAATCGCATCATCTTTCCGGTATCTGTAAGAAACCTCGTACTGTATGCAGCTCACAGCCCTGATCTCAAGGTCCCTGCAGTTTAATTCCAGTGTCTCGATAGGAGCATCTTTTGTCCTTACCCTGAGTATGGACTTTACATTCGTCCTGTCATCATAAACATCAAATACCAGATCCATATGCAAAACGTTAACAGTAAGTTCCCCGAAATCTTCAGGATAATATTTGCAAAGCCTACATTTCATAAAAATGTCACCAAATAAAATTATAAGAGTTATATTATAGGATAGAAAAGGAAGGTATGAGATTTAAAGGTGTAGTCTTAATGGAGGGAATTCTTCTATGTTTTTATATAGTAATTTAAAAATTTCTCCGATATTGTTTATTTTTTTATATTACTTCATATCTTAAAATTTATGTCGCTTTCTGAAATTTCATCAAGCTGAGAATAAGTAGGCAAACATACCGTCTCAAATACTGTCTCAAAGCAGAACTAATTTCTACAGTTGGATAATAGACAATAATGAACTTAAATCTAAATAAGGATTATTCTACAATTTAGGCTCTAATTAGCATTTTAATTGAATACTTTTATCTAATGCGTAAGTCCTATGGATGAGCTACAAGTTTAAGGTATATTTACCTGAACTCCGGAATAATTACGGTCTGGATTTTAAAGCTAGCATTGCTTATTATTCAATTGTATCAATATTTTGAATTCTAAGACAATTTATTAGAATTGAGATGATAATGCCTTTTTAATCCTATTTCGGGTATATTGCTTGTTTAAAGATCTTCTTGTATAGAAATTACCCAACACTTAGTAAAAAATTTAGTATTAAAATTAATATCACAAGTATTATCAATACAGATTTATATGTGTATATTATGTTTGTTTTTTGATAAAAATAATTTTACAGGTAGTACCCTGGAAGAGGTGTAGAGGATGAAAGAATATCTGTCAATGCTGCTAATGTCAATTCTTGTTTTTGGAGTTGTTCTCACGGGCGTTACCGCTGGGGCACAGGGAAATAACACGACCGAAAATCAATCGGTATCTCAGGTCTCAACTACCAATAGATCCACACCTACAAACGAATCATGCCTGGTCAATGTAACTGAAAATGTAGAAGAAACAAAAGGAACTACTACAGTCGAACAGAAATTCAGGATTGGCCCGACTGTAGTCCTTCGACCGGTTAACGACGTCATTACTGAAAACGAAGATGGTCTTGTTGAACTTTATATCGATAATCCATCCCTCAATGACGTGACTTTGAATGTGGATGCAAGGATCAGCGTACCCTCTGGTATTCATGTATACGGACAGGGTTTTGGCCAGACAGGCTCAGCTGGCGTTGTATATGGCATGTTTTCAGTACCGCCAGGAAATTCCCGGACAATTTACATTAATATAAAAGGAGAAAAGGTGGGTAGCTATACTGTACATTTCACAGGTCTTTACTGGCCTGGAGATAAAAAGGACGATTATAGTCCTATTTCCCTTTCTCATCCCTTTACAGTCAAGGAACCTTCCAAGAACTCCACAGAAACTCCTGACCTTGAAGAGAACTCTGGAGTAGAAGCAAAAGGACAAGGTTCATTCAGTACCCCCGGCTTTGGAGCAATAATTGCAGGCATAGGGCTGCTAGGCGTGTATATTGTTAGGAGAAGATAATTCGAAAATAAATAGAGCTCAAATGGCTTAAAGAGGGAATATTCATGAATTTTCCCTTTTTAAGACTCCAGCCAGTTGTAAAATAAAACCAATGAGTTTGAAACCCAGGTGAAATATTGAAAATCCTACCAGATGAGAAATTGCCATCTTTATAAATTTAATAGACAAATCTCTGTGAACAGATTTTCTTAGATTTTCGGCGACTTATTGCGTTTTTAATTGTCCTTCAGTTATTTGTCAGATCCCTCGGTTTCCTCAAAATCAATATCAATCGACAAGTGTTTTGATAACATAATTGTTACATAATAGGTGATAGAATGTCTGAGAGAGATAGTTTAAGAGTTTTAAGGGTTTTAACAACGTATCTCTTAATAGGTTGTTTTTTAACAGGCAATGTCATAAGCGCGTGTGCCTCATCTGAAACTTTAACAGATTCGGGTTATTCTTATGGCAACGAAACAGAAACCTCTAACAATGTAGAAATAGATACTTCAGAAGATATTGAGGCAGAAACCAGACAAAATCCGAGTACTTCTCAGGACTCTTTAACTGGATCTAAATTATTAGCCGAGTCTGATCACCCTTATGCAAATAATTTTGAAGATACGTGGATTATAAGTGAACCAGGTGCCGCCCAGATACGACTTCACTTTGAATATCTTAAGCTTGCCCAAAATCAACGAATTAATTTTCAAGTTTACGATAAGTTAATTCTTTATGATAAATATGATAATGTGCTTAAAACATACGGAATGAATAACGGTGTTAATTATCAGGATTTATGGACAGAATGGTATACAGGGGATACATTAAAGGTAAAACTTGTAACAGACAGCTCAGGGACTGCGAATGGGTTTATAATTGACAAAACCGAAACCAGAACAGATACGAGCACCTCTAAGGACTCTTTAGCTGAGTCTGACTCTTTAGCTGAGTCTGACTCTTTAGCCGAGTCTGATCATCCTTATGCAAACAACTATAAGAATACCTGGACCATAAGCGAACCTGGTGCTGATCAGATACGACTACATTTTGAATATCTTAAGCTTGCCCAAAATCAGCGAATTAATTTTCAAGTTTACGATAAGTTAATTCTTTATGATAAATATGATAATGTGCTTAAAACATACGGAATGAATAACGGTGTTAATTATCAGGATTTATGGACAGAATGGTATACAGGGGATACATTAAAGGTAAAACTTGTAACAGACAGCTCAGGGACTGCGAATGGGTTTATAATTGACAAGACCGAAACCAGAATGGATGAAACAAGTGAACCTTCTGAATTTGTTGATGAAAAAAGTTCTAACCCTTCTGGATCTTCTAGTTCAGAACATCCCAAGCCTAAACAAACAGAATATCTCAGGCCCAAACAAACAGAAAAAACTGAAAATAATAATGAGGGACAATCATCTGCTAGCGTGCAATTGTATGGTGAAAAGACAGACGTTACTTTAGGAGAAGACATTCTGCTCAGACTATCTGCTGTGAATTTGATCACCAAACCAACCATGAGCATCCAGGTGATTCTTCTTCCACCTTCTGGAATGAGTGTAACATCCTCCGAATTTGTTAATTCTGGAGCTGGCCAGTATACAACTACTTATGAGCTTGAGCCCGGACAGGGAAAAGATATCGAAATAAGAATTAAGTCCAATCAGGTTGGAAACTTTAATGTCAACGGCAGGGTAATTTATTATTTTGATGGTGATCCAGAAGATGCCGAGGATTACACACTCAATCTACCGATAAAAGTTAAGGAAGGGTCATCATCTAGCTCACAGCTCCTTTCCACTGGAGCAAGGAATAGTATCCAATCAGAAGAGGAACCTAAGAGTCCTGGATTTGGGTTATTTATAACTATTTTTGGGCTTTTTGCTTTCTATACTTTGAAAAAACGAATTCATTAAGACCGAGATAAGGGATGTGTAGCTACATTTACTTTATATTACTGGTTGTAGTTTACAATCCCTTAATCTCAAGACTCCTGCAATTCGACCTTAATTTTGGCTCTTCGCTGTTTTATGTGGGTAACTTCCATTCATCTACTAAATACTGAAGTAATATATCCAATATCCAGAAACATATCCAATATCCAGAAACATATCCAATATCCAGAAACACTTGGTGTTGAAAATCATGCTCAAGCTTGATGTTTCTCTTTTTGACCTAGCTACTATTTAACTGAGTAATTATTTTCAATCCATCCGAAATAGCGAAGAGCCCTAATAATGGAAATGTCCCTCTATCAAGGAGGAGATGAGAGTTAAAGTTGTAGTTTTTAATAACATTTTAACAATCAAAATGTATAAAAATTCTAATCACATCTAATTTATTATGAGTTTTAACTTAACATTAAACAAGGAATATGCAAAAGAAGAAATTGAATCGATTTGGTACTCATTTTGGTTATGGAATAAAAGGAATCAACTTGAGAAATTCACAGATGGTAGGCCATATTATTTTGTTCTAAAAGCAACTTGGTCCTTACACAGATGAATTTAGTGAGAACACATTTTCCTATGATGGGGAAGGAGTAAATAAAAATCAAAAATTAACGGCTGCAAATAAAGCTCTTGTTGATTCGCAAAACGATGGAAGAAGTGTATATGGATTTAGACAAGATCGTGAAAAAAGAGTGTGGAAGTATGTTGGATTGCTCAAAGTAATTGATTGGGAGTATACTCCTAAAAACGGATTTAATACTTATGTTTTCAAATTAAAACCAGTTAATTTCCCAAACAATTAGTGCTATTTAACTATTCGTTATCAGTTTTTGATATCCTTCTTTCATTATTTATCTTGAAACGTCAAATTTTTTTACAGTTCACAAGCTCATTTTTATTACAGTTTCCAGCTTACTGTGATTTTCTTATCACCTAAAGAATGAAAAAAGAAAATGTAACCTGAAAAACTCTTCTCACTCAACCTCAACATTTAATGTAAATTTCTCCTCCGTGCCGGTTATGTTCTCCCAGGTCCTCTTATATATGCCATTTACCTTCTGGCTGCCCGGAGCTGTGGCTTCAATTACCCATAAATGAGTTCCAGGGACACCTTCAAGGTGTTCAGGGTTTAGACCTTCGATATATTCGTCGTCGAGAATACTGAGCCCACTGCTCAGGTTAAGTTTCCATAAATAACCTGCTGATGGGTCTTCTCTAAGGCTAATAGTAAAATTCTCTCCTTTTTTGAGGCTTATGGTTTTTCCGCTGTCAGCTTTGGTTACTACCTGGCCTTTCTCTATTGTTTCGTTAGCTTCAGTCGTGTTGTTAGTCACGTTTGCTGATATTTCAGGATTCACAGGCTGGAGCTGGTCGTTATTTCCCTGAGTTTCATTCTCCTTAGCTCCATTTCCCATGTTTCCTGTCTTTCCCCCACAGCCGGTTGCAAAGACGACAGCAGCGACGACGAAGAGCATTGCTATGGCTTTTAAAACTTTCTTCATAACCCTCCTCCCGAAAATTCTCTTCCTTTATTTCAAAGTGAAAGTTTGTTTTACTTCTTTATTGATGCTATTGACACTAATCTATTTCGTCGCTAAATTCTGGGTTCATATCTATTTATGCAAAAAATCAGATATCGAAGAAGCTGAAGACGACGATGACTTCTTCGACTGATATGCAGCAAAAAGGGGACTTGATATCTGGAATAAAAAGTTGAAAATTATCCCAACGATTGACATATTAACCTAAACACTGATACCTAAAAATCAGTATCAAGCTCAGAAATATCCTGTCTCCTTCGCAAGTTATATATACCATCCCCAATAAATAGGGATACTGTATAAAAGTCTCTAATTCGGAGCGTGTTTTTTCAGATAATGTTGCACCAGAGGATCAATGTAGAACTGAACCTTCAGATGCATCCATTGAAGTTTTCAGCTTTTTTGTCTCATTTTAAGAACTCCATAAGAGTTAGTCTATATGCTTTTGCGGAGAACCATCTTTGATTTTTGAGCTAGTTGAAAACTGCTGACAATAAGGTCTGATTGACTAAAACACAAAAACCAGTTAAGACAAACAAAAACGAGCTAAATAAAGAGCACACTTAGTACCTTTATTTGCGAGGCTTGAAACAAAATGTCAGAAGAATCAGATGATCCAGACAGTAGTGATAGTAGCAGTCGTCAAAAAATGTTCACAGTAACCGGAGTGGTTCTGTGTGCTATACAGCTTGCGTTCTTCGTAGGCATGATTTTAAAATTTATCGAGACAGATTTCCTCGGTGGTTTTACATTCATGTTGCTTGCTTACTCTTCAGCATTCATTTACAGGAATCTGGAGAATTCCGGGAAAATTCCCAGCCTAGCCGAGAACTGATGACTGTGTGGCTTTGCTCTAAAAACCACATTCTATAGTAACTATCTGTTCTGAATTTTTCTTTTTCCTTTTTTACCCTTTGTCTTTTCCCATTCGCGTATTGCTGTTATTTGATACTCTTTGTTGTTTTCCATTTCAGGTTTTTTACTTTAAATTGATCCTGATTTTTAAATGTAGCTAAAGTAAAGTTTTTAGTTATATTTTCTGCTCAAAAGAGGTAAAAGGTTATTAATTGTGAAAACGTAGGGTACAAATAATCCTCAGACACGAAAAAAAGAATTAATTGAATTTTTCAGGCCGGAGGATAAGGTCTGACTAATAATCTTGATTAATAAGCTTCACAGATAAAATAGAAAAAGAAATATAGGATCATTTTTTAGTACCAGCAATAACTTTCTATGGGATAAACATGGAGTTGACCTTGCAGATTGATACCGATTACTCGCTTCAGGAAGCAAGCGAGATTATTCGCTCGGCTCTGGAACATGAAAAACATCTTGCAAAATACAAGATAGATCGCTACGCCATGATCTGTGATGAATTTGAAGATCGGTACGACCTGATCTCTACTGAATTCATAACAAAATTCGAAGCTGGCGAACTTATCGCTGAGGATAAATATCTTGAGTGGTATGCTGCAAAGAGAGGGCTTGACCACTGGAAGAAAAGGCTTTCTCTCCTTAAGGGCATTAAAATATAACTGCTTTAAAAACTTATTAACAAACTTCTAAAAAAACAAGAATTCTCAAAAGTTTCTAAAAACGAATTGACAACTTCTAAAAAACGAATTGACAACTTCTAAAAAACGAATTGACAACTTCTAAAAAACGAATTGACAACTTCTAAAAAACGAATTGACAACTTCTAAAAAACGAATTGACAACTTCTAAAAAACGAATTGACAACTTTTTGAGAAACTGTTTGAGATTCCTTTTATATTATCATCATATATAAAATTAAAAAGTTCTTATATATTTCTGGGGTTAAAATGCTCCAAAATTTAAAAATGGAGCTTTTTTGTATCTAATACTTACTTTCAAGTGTGTAAAATTAATGAAAATGTATTTATAACTGTCATACCATCTTCATATAATAAGCTTTTTTGATGGTGGTTCTGATGGGCACAAAAATCGGGTTAATGGAACTGGTCTTTCGGTCTGAAAGGCGCAGAACCCTCCTGATTTTCCTCAAAGATAGGCCCAGATCCATAGACGAAATTCAGGAACACTTGTCTGTAGACTCTGTCTCTATCCTCCCCCAGCTTAAAAGACTTAAGGACAGAGAACTGATTATACAGAAGGGTCACACTTATGAGCTCTCCGTTATGGGAAAAGCGATTGTAGATAAGATGTCGCCTCTTCTGGATACTCTGGAGGTGTTCGAAGATAATTTTGATTACTGGTCACGACGGAGTTTCGATGGAATCCCTCATGTTTTACGAAGTCGAATCTTGGAGTTGAAAAACTGCAAACTTATCCGTCCAGATCTGAGCCATATGTTCGAACTGGACCCTCAGTTTGTGGAAAATCTCCTTCTTTCAAAGCAGGTTCTCAGCTTCAGTTCCTATTTTCATCCCTCACTTGTTTCTCTCTACCTGGAAATCGCAAAAAAAGAAGCTCAGATTTTTTTAATCCTGACCGAGCCTGTGTTAAAGAGATTTAAAGCTGATTACAGCGAAAGTTTCCAAACTCTGGTTCAGTTTGAACATGTCAGCTTGTATCTTTTCCCGAAAGACTCTAAACTCGCAGGAGTTACAGTTACAGATAGGTTCTTCCTGCTCACCATTCTTCCTCAAGTAAAGTTTTTTGAGCATGAAAGCCTGTTCAGCTCCGAGCCTCAAGCTCTCAAATGGGGGACCGATCTTTTTTCATATTTACAAAAGGAAGCAGTACCGGTTTCAGCCAAAACGAATCCAATAATTCTTTAGGTTTTATTTCATCTGAAGTTAAATGTAGATAATAGTGAGCAGCTAACAGTTAGACCCTCATATAAAAGTTCTAAAAGCTCAAAATATAAAAAGCTCAAAATATAAAAAGCTCAAAATATAAAAAGCTCAAAATATAAAAAGCTCAAAATATAAAAGCTTTAAAAAATTAAAGGCTTTCAGTTTGTTCTTAAAGCTTAAAATACAGAGTTTTTCAGGTAGCAAGTGTGTCTAACCATTTACCTTGGATAACTGTTTAATGGAATAAGAGGCTAATATTAGTGGGGGATAGTTATGAGTTTCACGCTTAATATCGAAACTAATTTCTCGCCTCACGAAGTGACTGAGGCTATTCGCTCGGCTCTTGAGCATGAAAAGCACGTTGCCAGGTATAAAATCAAAAGTTATTCTGCAATCTGCAGGGATTTCGAAACAAAATTTGGGTTCAGTTCTGCTGAACTCCAGGCAGAGCTCGAAACTCCAACTATAAATAAAGAAAGCAGTTTTTTCGACTGGTATGCAGCAAAAAGAGGATTGGACCACTGGAACAAAAGACTTGAAATCCTTTCAGGTATTTCTTTTTGAACCGATACTTTAAGTTTCCAGTCATTAGCTTGAAGTTTTATCGTCATGGTTTTGCCTTTTGAAGCTTTTTTTGAATATTTCTGTTTTTTGTCTAATTTACTTATTCCTTTTTGCACCTGATTTCGAACTTCTGTTTTCATTGCTCTGTTTAATCCAGAACTGGCAAATTATTTATGTATGTGTATAAGTATTAACAGGGTTAATCATTCTCCCTAAGGAGTAATTATGCTTAATAACTAATTCGCCATCTTATCCATTGACGATATGAAAATTTATTCTCTTCTCTCTGGCGATTTTGGGTATTAAGTCTTTGTTTATAAAATACGCTGAGGTGTTAAATCTGGTAAAAAATATCCTAAAAAGTATGGTAGGAGAAGCTCTCATAGGCTCTGGTCCGGAAGTTGCACACATAGATCTTGTTATTGGGCCTAGAGGAAGCCCAGTTGAAGCAGCGTTTATGAATTCGCTTGCAATGCCCAGGCAGGGTCATACTCCACTTCTTGCAGTCCTGGAACCAAATATCCAGCCCAAACCTGCGACCTTGCTTGTAAATAAGGTAACGATTAAAAATGTATCGCAAGCTGCTCTTATGTTCGGGCCGGCTCAGGCTGCAGTTGCAAAGGCAGTTATGGATTCCGTAGCTGATGGAGTGCTCTCTGAAGAACAGGCTGATGACACTTTTATTATCGTTTCCGTATTTATTGAATGGGATGCGAAAGATAAGGACAAAGTTTATGAATTTAACTATGAGGCGACAAAGCTTGCAATAGCAAGAGCTATGGAAGGCAGGCCTACTGTCAAAGAAGCGCTTGCTAAAAAAGATTCAGCAAAACATCCGTTTGCCTGAGTTATAATTCCGCGCAATTTAAACTTCAAAAGCAATTTGTTTCAGGTTGAAACTTGACTTCTTAAGCTGCTGATAGGCTGGGATCTCAGATTTTTTTATTTACTCTAAGAGAGACTCTGCCTGCAGCATTTTCTAAATAATCCTGGCATGTTTCAAGTAGAATTTTGGGTATAGCTACCTGCATACATTTCTCCAGTCTTTCGGATTTCCTGTGCAGTACAGAACCAGGAATCGCTATGGACTGCAATATTTGCGGATTGCATTATCCCTGAACAGCTGGTCTTTCCAGGGTAAATAATACCTGATATACAACAGTTATACTACCCTACTTCAATAACAGGCTCTTATGACGTATTTCTTATCCTTAATTCTCTATATGTGTCTCTCAGGATTTCTTATCCTTAATTCTCTATGTTTGTCTCTAAGGAGCTAAAAAAGTTTGACAGGAAGTACAACCCGTTTTTTTGGAAAACAAAGTCAGAAAAGTCGTATTCTTAGCTCCGGATTCTAAAGTGATAACATATTCAACTGACCAAATGCCAAATCCTAAAGCAGTGTCTCAAATTTGCTTTAAATTTGAAGTCAAGTTTTTGCGCACTATGGAGAAAATTGATCTACTTATATGGAATTTTCTACCCAACAACTTTTTGAGATTTGTGATTTTACAGGAAAAGTAACAAACTGCTTCTCCTAATAATTTTTTATTCAAAAAATGCCAGAAAGTATAAGTTTATCGTAAAGTTTGTGCTAATAGTTAATCGGGAAAAGATATATGCAGTAGGCTGATACCTTGATTTTTACGGCATGAAGTAACCTCTGTCCTTATTTTTTCCTTTCTGGGGCAATTGTATGTCTCAAAGAATATCTTTCTTCCAAAATTATTTCCTGTTTTTTTAATTTCTGGATTTCTAGCTCTTCCTATGAAGTATGAAGCTGCCAGATGACCTGACATCAAGTATTATATAATAGCAGGGTGGCTTTTTCTTTCCGGATTTTGCGGTACTGAATGGTTATACTTGCAATGTTATATTTCCAGAATATTTCTCAAACTTTATGGGTATATCTCTGTTTTAGGAGTCGTTCAGGAGTACATTTAGGAGCATGTTAAGGGAGCACGTTAAAGGGGGCACGTTCAGTAGCACGTTCAGTAGCACGTTCAGAAACAGGTTTTTGTTTTTTCTTTTATTTCTTTGCTGAGAATTCCCGCGAGGACTAAAATTTCTGAGTTATGATTATTTTTGCAGGTCTTATTCTTTCCAGGCTTTTACCGGCCTTTATGGGGACTGAAACGGATATCGAAGACTTGGTAACTACGTAAAAATTAAAAGCGCGGGCAGATAAATATTTATAATAAGTATAAGTAGTTTATATTGAGGTAAAAAATAAGAACTTTATAGTGGGGGAATTGCATACATGAAGATTAGAGTCGTTAGTTCCAGAGAGGAAATATTCACTCTCAATCCTAATGAGCGTGTTGTTCATCTGGCCTTCAGGCCTTCGAACAAGGACATTTTTGCACTCGTTGAAACTTGCCCGAAAATTGAGGTAATTCAGTTGCCCAAATCTTATAGGCGCACGGTGTCGAAATCTATAGAAATGTTCCTTGAGATGCAGAGAATCCAGCTTATCGAAGGTGATGTCTGGGGTCACAGGAAGGATATTAACGAATACTACAGTATTCCTTCCTCAGTCATTGAAAAAATAAGGGAGCTAAAATCGGAAGGGACACCTGCTGAAAGAATCGAAGAAAAGGTTGCAAGAGAAAGCAAACTCAATCCTGAGATGGTTGCTTATATCCTGACCAAGGAAGCTTCTGCCTGAATAAATATCAGATCAGGAATTTCCACTAGATTCTTGAGTGCAGGTAAAGCTATATAATTAGTCTCAAGTCTTTGAGAATATTCTCTATTATCCAGATTCTAGCTTAAACCTTAATTTTAAGGAGTCTAAATGGGTTCCCTTATCCTGGAAAGTAGCGTGAGCGTTCCAGGGCGAGGAGACTCCGTATGTTTTTTAATTATTATCTATTTTACACTCTTTTTGTAAAATTGGTAGTTTTTCATTTACTCTTTATTTTCTGTTTAATTATGAGCCGATCCCAAAACTCAAAATTACTCTTTAAATAACTAATTTTGAATACGCAATCGAGTTTCTGATCACGGAAAACAGTTATGTAAATTTATGTGAGATGGGAATAAAGTTGGTTTTGGGATGAACTCTATATATCAGGGCAAAACGTGGGAAACTTCTTCATAAAAAACTTCTTCAAAATAGTTCTTTAGTCTATTAACCCAGTCCAATTATCAATATAACAATTTTAATAAATTTAAATATATAAAAAGGTTGGAAACAGTAGTAACTTATATACCTTTGACAGCTCTAATCTCTTTAGCTATATAAAATTCAATAGGAGACTGAAGGGTTGCAATTAGAACTTCTAGAGTTGATTTTTCTTTCCGACAAGCGAAAGCAGTTATTGCTCTTTCTGAAAGACGGGCCGAAAAATATGGATGAGATCAAGGGGGCCCTTGAGGTAACGTCAACTGCCATTTTGCCTCAGATAAAAAAATTAAAAGAAAAATCCCTGGTTGTTCAGGAAGACAAAACCTACAACCTCTCACTTATAGGAAAAGTCCTTGTTGAAAAGATGCAGCCTCTTGTCAGCATAATTAATGTTTTCGAGGACAATTTTGATTACTGGGCTGAAAGAGATTTTCAGGGAATTCCCCTTTCTTTCCGAAGGAGGCTTGGAGAACTCGGAAAGTGTAAGCTGATTCAGCCAGATCTGGACAGGATGTTCGAGCTTGATCCAGAGATTGTTGACAACCTCTCTAAATCGAGTAGTATTCTTGAATGCATAGCCTATTTTGATTCCTCGCTTATTTCGATGTGCCAGGAACTTGCCAGAGAAGGAGTCAAGCTCTCTTTTCTCGTGTCTGAACCTGTTTTTGAGCACTACTCTGAGGATTACCTCAAAGAACTCCAGAATATACTGACCTTCGAGAACGTGAAGTTTTTCCTGTACTCTGGAGAACTCAGGATCGCAAATCTTACCGCAACCGACAGATTTGTCATGATTTCCCTTTTCCCGAAAAGTCAGAAGCATTTCGATAGGGAAAGCCTGATAAGTTACGAGCCTTCAGCTCTCCAGTTTGGAAGTGAGCTTTTTGACGAGTTGCTCAGGACCTCTACACGGATTACTCAAGTACTACATGAATAAGTAAGCCTTTTGAAAAAACTGCTTGCCCGCAACCCTTTTTAAAAAAGGCTTGACCGAAAACCCCGGCAACAACATGGTCGGCGTGATTAACCGGCGCAACGGTTGGCTCAAGACGACTGAATTATGGACTAGAGAAACTTGCGTTCAACTCTATCAAAGACTGATTTTCCCAGGTTTCGACAGTGAAGTAAATTAATACCGAAGACGCTGAAAAAAACAGAGGTATAGTCTTTGGGTGTTTCCCGCATCTTCGGTGGTTTCTGCAGTTTAATTTGGTTTTCCGTCCAGTATTTTCATGGTTACCGGGCTTGGAGTAGGTTTAGATATCAAGTTTGTATGCTTTCAAAACTGAGGTTAACTCGGTGCTCCCTGTGGTTGTGGAGTTTTGCTACTTCTATGCTTTAGCTTTTCGGCAATGTCAACTCCAAGCCTTTTGCACTCCTGCAGGTCCTTGTCTGTGGGCTTGTGCAGTATCCTGAGTACAGGGTCTATGACAGTCATTCCCATGTCTCGCATTTTTTCGGCTATCATTATAGGTGCTTCTCCGCTCCATCCGTACGATCCGAAAGCAACCCCTATTTTTCCTTTTGGGTTTGTGGAAGCTAGAGTTTCATCCATGAATTTTTCCATGGGCTGAAGCATCCTGTAATAAAAAGTCGATGAACCGACTGCGATCGCATCGGCTTCGTAAAGATCCTCGAGTTTTACGTCATAAAAGCTAATAGCTTTTGCATCCACATGTTTTGACTCAATTCCACTAGCTATTGCTTCTGCCATAGCTTTCGTATTCCCCGAGGTACTGAGATAAACTACTACCGCCTTCAATATTATCCCCCACCCTATGTAAGATCTTATATTAACGTCAGTAACGGACAAAAAGTGATCAAAACAGGTTTGCGTATTTTCCAAAAACCGGGAAACAAGGCGAGACCCGAAGTTTTCTCACTTTTCAATCCTGCATTAATTATAAAAATTAATTTAAATAAGGGTTTCGTCCAGGATCAGGTTGACTTTACGTATGAAAAAATATTATCCAAGGTCTGCCGCAATACGAAGAGGAGATATATAGTTCACTACCTGGAGAGCTACACTCTCAAGAAAATTGCATACGTTCTGTGGAATCCGGTCTGTAGTATGAGAAGCAAAATTAAGGCTGCCTATGATTTCTCCTCTGTGCTTCATAGGAATCACGGCGATTGCAGTAAGTTTTTCTTTCCTGATTAAATCTGTCATTTTATCTGCAAAAAAATCCATCCTGTAGACCGGTTTCTCAGTCCATATCTGCCGAGCTTCAGGAGAATCTGCCCTATATATTGAAACACTTTTCACGAATTCGGGAGAAAGTCCCCGATGTGCAACCAGATTAATCTGGTCCAGAAGTTCGTCTTTCAAATATATGCCTGCAGCATCTATCTCTTCTATTTTCAGGCAGGTGTCAAGGATCTGGTTAAGCATGGTCTGAAGATTCCAGGTAGTACTGAGGGATACCCCCAGCTCCCTCTGGATTTCGAGCATTTTCTCAGCCTTTTTTCTCTCAGTAACATCGATGACTATTCCCTGAAAATGAGTGACTTTGCCTTTACTGTCTCGCTGAATAAGTGTTCGGTCTTCGACCCAGTATATACTGCCGTCTCCGGTAATAATTCTATATTCCATCTCGAAGGAATCATATCCTTCTCTTACCGAGCGTGCCAGACTTTCAGCCACTGCCTGAATATCTTCTCTATGGATTATGTTCCCATAATGTACTTTTCCAGAAAGAAAATCTTCTACTGAGTACCCAAACTGCGTTACGTTTTCAGAAATATAATCTACAGGCCAGTTTTCTAAATTTGCAGACAATTTTTCTAAATTTGTAGGAATTCTCCCTATATTGTTTCTTAGAAAAGCTACTGCCGGACTTTTATTAATTATGCTTTCCAGCATTTCCTGCGTTTTTAATGATTTTCTCAGGGCTTTTTCAGTTTTCTTTCTATGGGTTATATCCAGTACTATTCCCTGAAAGCAGGCTACTTTTCCTTCTATATCTCTCTGAATAAAGGTTCTCTCGTTTACCCACAACATATCTCCGGCTTTTGTAAAAATCCTGTACTCAGAGTTGAAGCTTACCTCCCCTTTTTGAATGCTCCTGTCAAGTTCCTCTTCTACTCTTTTCAGGTCATCAGGGTGTATGATTTTTCCGTACTGAATTTTCTGTGATAGAAAGTCGCCAACTGTGTATCCAAACTGTACTACATTATCGGATACAAAAATCGCAGGCCAGTACTTTTCATTCTTCCAGAGAAAGACCACTGCAGGACTATTATTAACTGCTGTAATCAACACTTTCTGCATTTTAAGAGTTTTTTTCAGTTCTTCTTCGCCTTTTTTCCGTCTGGTGATATCAAGCACTACTCCCTGGAAGTATGTCACCTCTCCACTTTTATCTCTCTGGATAAAAGTCCTTTCGTTTATCCAGCGGAGATCTCCTGTTTTTGTTACAATCCTGTATTCCAGGCTGAACGTAGAAACCCCACTTTTTACTTTTTTCTCAAATTCTTCCTCAATCTCTTTGAGATCACCTAAGTATATTAGATCTTTATATCGCATCCTTCCAGAAGTGAAATCTTCTACAGAGTATCCGAATTTTGTCACATTTTCGGAGACAAACTCCACAGGCCATTTATCTTCGTTCTTCCAGAGAAAGAGCACTACGTGGCTGTTATTGATCATCATTCTCAGAGTTTCTTCTCTTTCCAGAGCTGCGTGGAGAGCTTCTCCTCCTACGTTGTTTTTACTACCAGCGTTCTGGAAGTTCGCGTTCAAAGCTCCATAGTTCTCTAATTCCTCACCCATATACACAATCACCTTCACAAAGCACTTTCCCTCGCAAACTTAACGATCTTTGCCCTCGGGACCCCTCATCCATCTATATAATCACCTTCACAGGACTCTTTAATATCCCTTTCCTGCGCTCCTTTATTCTTGTGTTCTGTGCTCTTGCTTTTTATCTATAGTTCATTTATATGATTACATATCTAGATAGCATCAATTTTTTTGATTACAGCGTTTTATTTTCTTGTCGTTATTAATGCTAACAGCGATAACTATAAATAATGAGTTTTTTTAGCTCCCCGATACTCAGCTTTATGCATCGAATTCTGTTTTATCACCTTAAGGGAAAAATATATATAATAAATGCACGGTAATAAGAATCCGTACTCCTAGATTGCAGGTATAAGTCTGCAGCTAGAGAAACTCTGGTGTTAAATTTCATAATTATACCACCATAGATAGGGTCTCTAAAATCTGGATGTCTATCATGAACCCCATCATTAATCAGACACGTAAAAGTTAAAAGATCTCAAAAAGAGACTTTTATCGGTAAGCGTGAAGTAAGTGGATTTCTAGAAGACGATACAGTAATTGAGTAAACCGGTAAATCTGGAGTACAATAAAGAAAAATGGCAAAAAACCCAAAAATGGCAAAAAGTCTAAAACAACATAAAACCTCCATTAAAGATCTGCAGTAGGGTATGAGGGAGACCCTACTTCAGTCTCTTTATACTTAATATTGCGATCTACTTTCAGGATTCATTTTTCAGAATACACCGTAATTTCCAATCTCATCATAAGGACGTAAGAAAATCAAATTGCGGACGGCCACCCCACCAAAAGTAATGGGTATGTTCGCGCCACTGTTCTGGTTGTAATTTAAAAACAGAGTCTACACATTTTCCCATCACACAACTACTTTTTGACCTTTATACATTGATTAAAAATTTGCTAATTTTAAGTGTAATATTTTATTTTCTAGCACTATTATACTAACTTCTGCGTCCAGTACTTTGTTTACTGCTTCCTCTCTTTTGATCTCAGCTTTCCTTATTAGTTCTCCGAGACTTTGAATTTGTGAATCCAATTTGTTGGTGATCGAATCTAATTTTTTGGATTGTGTTTGTATAATCTTATTCTCTGCAGATTTTTTCAGGTTATCTGCGGCTACTATTAAACTATCGAAATACGCGACCTTCTCAGATGCTATTTCGAGTTCCGCTTTTATTTTTTCAATCTCTTCTTCAATCATTAAATTGTGTTGTTGTCTTTCAGTACAACATTCTGCACTCACTGCACAACCTCCAGATTTTTATAAGTATGTAATTACAATCTTAAGTCCTTATATATGTTCAGTTATAGATAATTACATAAATTATAGAAAATTACATAGATAGTATAGCTTTTGTTCGAGTTCGCTTACTTCTGTATGTAGGTTTGCAATATGTTATTATTGGCATTTTCTATAAATATCTGGAATGAAGAAACAAACAGAAAAATCAGAACATTAGACCAAGCTATTAAACTATTATTTTAGGGTCCTTCCAAATCAGTACTAAAACTAAGGATATACAATGCTTATTTTGGATAATAAGTATGCATTTAGGGTTTCTCCAATTAAGGTACACTCTAAAAATCAATTTTTTAGATAAATAATTTATAATACTCTTTAAAATCAAGAAGAGAGCGAGATAAATACTTTATTCTTTTACAATTTATGTTTATTTATAAATAAGGCATGTGATATCGTTTTTATCCATACCGAATTTAATGTTAAAAGTAAGGAAAAATCAACGTTTAAATTATCAATTAAAGTATTTAAGTCCTTTAAACAGCAAATAGATCATTTAATGAATGTACCTTAAAGGGGTAAGGGCTGACACTACATTTAATTGGGAAAATAAGGTTTAATATCCATTAAAAAACTAATTATTTTTCAATGAGTCTATATTATTTAGATGTTATACTCAAATTATGTCGCGATCTTGATGCCTTGAACAATTAGAATATATTAACAGCATAAACCTTGTATGGAGTTAGCAAACATGACTAAAACGGATAAAAAACATCTCATGAAGTTAACACAAAAAAGCAAAAACTTCACCAAATGTTAATATGCTGAAAAAAAATCGCCAGTTAAAAAATAACTACATTCCTAATACAGTTCCAAAAGAAATTAGAGACTTTTTACTACTATAGAGGCACAGAGGGGCGCGAATACGCCCTGACTTTCAAGTCTGTGAATGAAGTGACCCTCACTAGCTATTTTATATTCACATAACTGTAACACCAGTTCTTTGCAAAATAAGATTTAAAAATCTTTAAAAATCAAATTGTGGGCGGTCTGAAGCATACCTATTTTTTAGAGTGAAGTGGCCGACCACAATTTGATGTATCTTTATTTATTGGAAAATATAATTTTAATACTTAGGCTCCGTCTCAGAATAAACTATGCAGATTTCCAATTGGACGTTTTGGTTTTCACGATCAAGGTAGCCAATCAAAGTCACAATAAATCATAAGTTGCATAGGTTACTTCGTTGCGGGTACTTACACACTTAAGGTAAAATCAAGCTTCAGACCAAAATTCGATAAAATGCATCTATTTCATCAATATGAAGTTTAAGTTGCTCTTTAGGAGGTAAAGAGGCTTTTTGCCATGAATTTTCCTCATGAAGCATACTCATATCCACCATTGCCTGCATTGAGCGTACCCCATGAATATATCCTGGAGCGTCGATAAGAGCATTTAACAATTTTTCATTGATATGCAAATTACCATTACTATCGATCATATTTGGAGCGTTCATTTCAATCAATGAGCGTAACAGAATTGCCCTACGGATTTTGTATGCCTCATCAAAATCACCTGTTTTATTAGGGCCAAGAATATTGACAAATCCTCTAAGCCTGCTCAAGAAATCGGGGCATTTATTAGATACATCATCGCAGAAATTTTTGTCAGAAGGGATATTTTGGTTGGTACATAAACGACAGTAATTATAAAAATCGTCATATGTGTAGTAAACGCCTCCCGCAAAAACAAATATTGATTTTCCAATAGGATGCATGGTATCACAGTCCATAAATTCCCCATCTTGCATTGGTACTAAAAAATATTTTATCCAACCTAAATTTTCCCTTTCAAACTTGGAATCAAACTCATCAAAAAATACTAGTGGAATTTTCCCTCTTAAGGAAATATCTCTAACTTTATGAAAGGCACTTGCCAAGTCCTTGGTAGATGTAAATTGCGAAATATTAAAAACTACTTTCTGAATTCTTTTGTTATCTATACTTTCTGCAACTTCAGTTATTCCGAAAGACTTTCCAGAACCTGGAGATCCAAAAACTGCGATAGACAGAGGTTTTTGTTTATTTTCAGAATAGATATACTCTCTCATTATATTCATTATACTTCTGAAACTCTCTATCTCTGCTCGGTCGACTGTAATTAATTTCCCAAACATTCCTACTGGAAAATCTTTAAGAGTAGATAGCCCATCTGTAACTATATTTAAAGCAAGTTTTTCTAGATCAATAGGCTTTTCTTTCTTTTCAGCACACTCTTTTTCTGTTTTTCCTCCAAGAATTGTCCAAAAACTTGGATCTGGTCTTATTGCACCATCTATTTGTGGTAATGTGACACATTGTATACGACTAGCAGAGGATTTCGAAGATTTAATTATATATGAGTTATTGTTATATGAAGAAAGATCATTCGGGGATTTACTTATAGATGAGTTATCGTTATATGAAGAAGGATCATTATTACTGGAACCTTGATCATTTTCATTAAAGAGGTTTGAAAAAGTTTGTTTAAAGGATGGGGTGCTGTTATGATTTCCATAACCATCCAGTAGAAACTTATATGATGTAATTAAACTTCTTCTAATACTACGTCCTATCTGAACTTTATAATCATTATTGTTATCAAGCCCATAAAATAAACGTGAAGATAAAACAGCAACAAAGACTAGTGTTCCAGCCCTCATTTTACCAAATTTATCACCATCCCAACCTCCCTCTATTGATACTGGGTCAAAGTACAAATTTGATCTACTGTTTTTTCCTTTATAATGAACCGCTCCTTCAAATTTAAAACGGATAATTACATTAGTCAACTCTTTAATTTTATCAAGTTTTTCATTATTGTCGATCTCCCACAATAACTCCATAGCACTTTTTTCCCATGAAATTGAACGACTAATGTTTGCGCCTAGTTTTCTTAAATCGTCTACGTTTAGGATTAAAATTAGATTTTCTTTATGATGCTTTAGTACATGATCCCATAGATCTCCATTAAAAAGAGGTGGATACATATTATAGATCACAATTGGCTTTTTATCCCCTTTTATCGCTTTCGGCCAGACATTTTTATCATTACGGAAGCCATTTCCTGCATCGTGAAGTACGACGATACTAGCACTCTCATCATCACCAATTATTTCTAATGGTTGTGGGTATTTAATATCATCTTTAGGAGTTGCGTAACCTAAATATTTTGTTACTCTATATATTTTAGCTTCCTTATTTTTACCATTAGAATCGAAAGAAGGAAATAAATCTAATTTTACACTTGTGTGAAGTATTTCATTAGAATTTTTTTGAATTAAATTTTTACAATTTTGAGATATTACTAACTCAGGGGAAATTTTTTTACTTACAAGATAACATTTTATTATTTCAGCTAAGAGAACGGCTCCTCCAGGTTGTTTCTCTGTGCTAATACCATCGTACAATTTCCAGTTTATATCTTCGTCGTTTGAGGATTTGACTCTGGGCCAATAATAACGATCTACACTTACGTCTCCGGCAACAACAATTTTTAAGTCATTCATAAATTTTCCTCATATAAAAACTCACTTGAGTGTATAAAAAAATATTACAGTATTAAATTATATTGCAGGAAGTTTAATACATTTTTAGACATAAATATCTTTCCAAATTTAATCAAGTTTAAATTTTTGTAATTATTAATTTACTTACTATAATTATAGTATTTATATTCAAAGATCTATTTTTGTTATATATTTAGTTATATTATAATCAATTATCAAATTCAAATTTCCAAGAATATATTAAATTGGAATAAAAAGCTAAATTAACCGAATATCTTCACTCAAAACCCCTCTATATGTCAATTTTCCAACATTTCTAGAAAGATTGATATTGTTTACTCTTCAATTAATCTGTTTTTGTGTAAAAAATCAAATTGATTGCAGCTACCCTCCCCTAAACAGGCTGCTCAACAATCTTGACTTTGTCAGATTAGACAGTTACTCCAATCTCTGTTAGCGATTTAACTACGAACGATATCTTTGGCATACGAGGTCTAATGATGACGCTTTACCTTGTAATGTAATATAGTCAAGCAATTACCGCAGATAATTAGAGTTACGGTTTGAATACATAGTAATAATTTTATAATAATATATCAAATATTTTGAGTTCTGGCTTTCATCAAATATTCAAAAAATCAAGTTTGGACTTTACATACAGATATTCGAGATCTTATTCCTTTAGATCATGTTTGCTATTTGGTTGAGTATTTTGTAGATGAGAGGGATTTAGTGAATTTAAAGTAAGATCTAACGATTATGGACACAACTCTTATCATCCTTGCATAATATGTAAGATTTTTATTCAATCGATACTTGATAGGGTTAGATCATCGCAAGCGATAGCTCGCAATGTTCGAGAAAATGTAGTTTACAGGTATCTGGATGAAAACCTGCAACCTGATTTAGAACAATCAGCGACTTAAGGAAAGAAAATAAAAAATTGATCACGGAAGTATTTAAATAAAGATCTTGGAGTAATAGGTCTTGAGTAATTAAGCACTGATGGATACATAGTAAAAGCTTCGGCGTCAAAAAAATAGTACGGTAATAGAAGACGTTTTGAAAGTTATTGGAGATTAGATCCATATATTCAAGAGGATTGAAATCAGTCAAGAACAAATTTAATTTAGTGTGTACGGTAGCTAACTCAAGAAAATTATGGATTTACTCAAATAAAAACAAAATAATTGGAATGAGAAATAGAAATAAATGGAACTCTTCACATTAAAAAGAAAGGAATAAGGAATGGAATGCAAATTTCATAAAGTTAAAGTTCCAATTTAACAGCAGACGATAATTATTTTATTACTACCAGTAATTGTCGAACAGCCTATAAAGATGAGGTATTCGTGACCCTCTGTACTTCCTTAGTAATAAAAACAATTTGTTTCATTCAGGAATAACACTCATGGTTTTGAAGATACTGGCGATTCCAAAATTGCACTTGGAGAGTCAAAGATTCCGAAAATACGCCTGCTACTAATCATTAAATAAATACTCAAACGAAAAACAGAATAAACTGTGAACGGGTATAATCCTCTCATGGTTAATTTTATAGTTTGTTTGTTCGGGTGTGATCTTGTAGATGTGGTCCAGAGAAGGCCCGTTCACTATGCAATTGATACAAAAATCTGATTCGTTATATAAGTATTTGGATGATATTATAGAATCTTGCCTTTTTGTGAAAAGTTTGGGAATTTTTACGGTTAAAACATAGACTTTTATCCACTTGTAATATATATTAGTTAAATTGAGTTTTTCCCTGAAACTCTTCATTTAGATTTCCAAAGCCAGATTTTTATTCCAACTGGATTGCAGTTAATTTTATTAGTTATCTTTTCATCCAGCGTCTCTGTGATTATTCCCCCAATTTTCCAGTACCTTCTTCTTTTGTTTTTACAACTCTTTCTTCCCCAACCTGTTTATACTATGAAGTTTTTTCCTATCTATACATTATACTTAGTTTTCATCATGAAATTTTAAGGAGATTTATAATGAGAAGCGATATCATCAAAGAGGGACCTGAACGTGCTCCCAACCGTTCACTTCTGAAAGCAACAGGAGTCACAGATTCCGAGATGAGGAAACCATTCATCGCAGTCGTTAATTCCTGGAACGATATAATTCCTGGCCATATTCATCTGAATAAACTTGCTGAGGCTGTTAAAGCCGGAATCAGGAACGCCGGGGGAGTTCCTTTTGAATTCCATACTATAGGAGTATGCGATGGAATCGCAATGGGACATGAGGGTATGAAATATTCCCTTCCCAGCAGAGAAGTTATTGAGGACACGATAGAGCTTATGGTTAAAGCCCATCAGTTTGATGGGATTGTCCTTATTCCCACATGTGACAAGATCGTGCCGGGTCACCTTATGGCAGCAGGCAGGCTTGATATCCCTGCAATTGTCGTAACTGGAGGGCCTATGCTTCCGGGTTATGTTGATGACAAATATACAGACCTGATCTCGGTCTTTGAAGGAGTGGGGGCCTACAGCGCAGGCAAAATCTCAGAACTTGATCTTAAAAGGCTTGAAAACCTTTCCTGTGGAGGAGCCGGATCTTGTGCAGGAATGTTTACCGCAAACACCATGGCCTGTGTGACCGAAACGCTTGGTCTGAGCCTTCCGGGCTGTGCAACTGCTCACGCAGTGGATGCAAAAAAGGTCCGTATTGCCAAGGAATCCGGCGAGCGTATCGTTGAAATGGTTAAAGAGAACCTGACTCCCAGAAAGATTGTCACTTTAAAGTCTTTTGAAAACGCCATAATGGTAGACATGGCAGTCGGGGGTAGCACAAATACCACTCTGCACCTTCCTGCCCTTGCCCACGAATTCGGGCTGAATCTTCCTCTTGAAAAATTTGATGAGTTGAGCAGGACAACTCCCCACCTGATTTCTCTTCGCCCTGGCGGCCCTAATTTCATGCTACACTTTGATAGGGCAGGTGGCGTTCAGGCGGTCATGCAAAGGCTTTCCTCCAAACTTTACCTAGATCAGCTTACAGTAAACGGCAAAACTATCGGGGAAAACCTGAACGAGTTTAAGATTATTAACCCGAAGCTCAATAAAGAGATAATTGCAACTCTTGACAAGCCTATACATGCCGAAGGAGGCATTGCAGTCCTTAAAGGTAACCTTGCCCCTGACGGTTCGGTTGTAAAACAGGCAGCAGTTGACCCTAAAATGCGCGTTTATACAGGCCCTGCCAAAGTTTATGACTGTGAAGAAGATGCTATGGAAAATATCCTTGCAGGCAATGTAAAACCAGGAGATATTGTAGTTATCCGCTACGAAGGCCCAAAAGGCGGCCCTGGAATGAGGGAAATGCTTGCAGCTACAGCCGCAATCGGAGGCATGGGGTTGCTGGAGTCTGTGGCTCTGATAACTGACGGGCGCTTTTCTGGAGGCACACGCGGACCATGTATAGGACACGTTTCTCCCGAAGCCAGCGAAGGAGGACCAATTGCCCTGGTAAAAGACGGGGATATGATAGAGATTAATATTCCAGAAAGAGTTCTGAACCTTAAAGTCTCAGAAGAAGAGCTTAAGAAAAGAAAGGCGGCATTCGTACCTCCAAAAAAGGAAGTTACAGGCTACCTTGCAAGGTACCAGCGTTCCGTTCACTCTGCAAATACAGGAGGAATAGTGGACTGAGCTTTCCATGGTTATTTAAAAACTTAAAATCGGAAGGGTTCATCCCTCCTCTTTTTTAATTTTTTCCAAACCTTATATCCACTGTTCTCTAAGTTCTTTAAGTTTTTTATGTTTTTGAAACTCTAAAGAATTTATGAAGACATTTTTGAATCTCTTAAAGAATATCTGAAAGAACAGAAAAATATAATACCTAAATTAGCCATTTTCAGCAAATGAAGACTATTTCTCTTACCCGTAAATAAGCCATGACTCAGCTCGCATCTTCATCAGAATTCAGCCATCTTGAATGCAACCGTTGAGCCGTTTGATCACGCCGACCATGTTGTTGCCGGGGTTTTCGGTCAAGCCTTTTTTAAAAAGGGTTGTGATCACGCCGATAGGGTTTGAGGATAAGATTTTCAAACTCAAACGTTTCTCGGGGTTTTCGGTCAAGCCTTTTTCAAAAGGGTTGCGGGCAAGTAATTTTTTCAAAAGGGTTGCGGGCAAGCAATTTTTTAAAAAGACTTGCAAGACTCGGAAATTATACAAGCAGGTTTATAGGATGCCGGGAAGCAGGCTCTATGCCGAGGTCAGCTACAGCCTCAGAAATCATTATATCGCTCATGGCAGCCATAGGAAATATGTATGGGGCATGCTCGATGGGTCCATAGAGGATGAAATCTCCAGCTGCTGCCTGCTGCAAGCAGGTTGAACCCACATCACAGATTTTGTAGAGAATAGGGTCTTTCTCTTTCTTCTTATTCAGCCAGTTCCAGGATGAAGGTGCGTTGTGGATTCCCGAGCCGGTGGGGTGCCCCCATTTTGCTTTTGCGGTAATCGTCATCTTCAGGGCTACGCCTGCTCCATTTCCCATAGGAGTAATGCTCGGATCTATAAGCTTGTTAATTATTCCACATCTGTCTGCAATTGAAAGTAATCCCTCTTCCAGGAGGCCTGCCCCATTTTCCAGTATTTCCATCCTGCCCCGCAGGGATGAGTCCGTTGCATTGAAGCCAAGGATTATCGAGCTGTCAATATCAGATAGAGCAAGAGCTTCAATTTCAGAAGCATTTATGCTCATGTTTATGGAGTTATAGATTGCTTTGTCTGCAAGCCCAATTTCGCTAACATATTCTGCAGCATATGAACGCACGGCTCCTTCAGGGGAATCGATAAGAAAAGGAGCTTCTGAAATGTCGGCCACAAAGTCAATGTAACGGGTAATGCTTTCAGGGGTAGTACCGAAAATGTGGATTATATGCGGGTTTCCGGTTTCTTCCGCACTTGATTCCTGCAGATTTATCAGTTTTTCGGCAGCATCCCGGTCAAACAGGCCTCTTGCAACGTCTTTTACTATTTCATGCTTATCATAAAAGATAGTGCCTGCAAGCACGGTCGGAAGCTCTCCTGGCTGTCCACCTATCTTCACTCCTGCGATGTTAACGATTTCCTGTTCTTTCTGAAACTTAAACATTTTTTACACCTTCAAAATCTACAGGCTAGTATTTGTTTCAAAACACGGTAATTTGCGCTCGAATAATGTACATTCGAAGTAGATCTCTGAATTGAAAATTAAAGCTCCTTTGTCGTGCAGACAACTCCTGCAGTTGAGTCCATGACAAATTCTTCGGAGACTATTATATCACCTGAATGAGGAATTGTGAAAGTAGATTGTTTTTTCTTCTGGGAAATAGCTACAAGAGGTTCCCCAGGGTAAACTTCACCTCGATCCTTATATTTTCTCACAATTTTCATTATTTCCTCGAGGTTTGTCAGTCCTATCCTGTCAAGAAGCGCTACCTGTTGCTGAAAGCGTTTGACTGCTTCTTTAGATATGTTTTCTATGAAAGGGATAGCTCCCTCAGAACCAATAATTCTTCCTTTTTCGTCAATCCCGTTTGCATGGATTGCGAGTAGGGAATGGCCTGCCAGGTGTCCCCTAGATTCCGTCCCGCAGATAAGGATGTACCTTATGTTGGAATTTGAGATGGTATTTACGATTATTTTTTCGACTCCCAGATTTTCGGTTTTTGAGCTCCCCCATAGGGCCGCTTCAGGCGAGGGATTTATCTGGCTCGCAAGAGTTACCACTGCAATCCGAGACTTCGGATTTCCTATCGTGTAGTCGCCTTTTACTATCGGCCATATCTCTGCAATGTCTTTCAATAAATCACCTTTTTTCTTTCCTTATTCAGGTGAGACAGTGCACTTGCAAGCATTATGGCTTTCGTAAAATGTCCACCTACCCTTGATGTATCTACAAAAACATAATCATCCATGAGCACCGGAGCTCCAAGCCCGTCACCTCCACCCAGGAAAGCAATTGTCCTGAAGATGAGGTTTCCCGAAATTCCATCAGGGGCAACGATAAAGTTCGATTCTTTTATGGCATCTTCAATAAGAATTGTATAATGCTTAGCATTGATCCCAAGTTCAACAGCTCGCCTTGTCACGAATTCTCCGTCTGCAAGAGTCCTGTCCACACGTTTGTTTCTTCCTATGTCTCCAATCCTGCCCCCTGACAGCACGCCGACCCTGGGCTCTATCCCAAATCTCCTTATATGGTCGGCGCCGAGCTTTATCATTCTGAGTTTATCTGAAATGGTATTCCCTTCATCAATTCCTACAGGGGCGAGAAAGAAAGGTGTCCCGTCAACTGTAAGGAGCAGGGCAAGCCGGCAGATTCTTTTCTTTCCTAGAGCCTCTTTAAGGTGAACCAGGGCTCCCGATGCTCTTGCAGTACCTCTTATTACTGCATCGACTTTTCTTGAAATCATAAGTTCTGTAAGAGTCTTCTCGGGCTCCTCTGTATCCACTACCTCGAGTTCTGTGCCGATCTGATCAATTTCCTTCTTAATCCCCACCAGGACGACCTGTGCATATCCCAGTTCCTGGGCTTTCCAGGCACTTTCGAGCATTTTGGGAGTTGGATCCCTTATTCCCATAGCTACTCTGGCCTTGTTAGCCCTGGCCCTCATTTCGATGGCCTCAAGGAGGGCATTCATGCTATTCTTTTCCATATGCATCCTGACTGTTGTGTAAGATTTTAAGTAGTTCAAAGAAGTACAAACACGATCATTAATTAATTTTGTCCCCCGAGTCCCGTCTCGGGAGGACGGTGCCCTTTTCGCTCACTTCGTTCGCTCAAGAGGGCTGAATTATGGGTAAGAAAAGATATATTTTCACCTTACTCAAAGATATAGTCAGATTGAGTTTTTTCGTACTCTTCGTATTCTTGATTGATTAGAAAATGTTAGTGGGCTAACATTAAGGAAGATATTTGCAGCCGGGATGAAAGGGAATATGAATACGCGTTTTTCTGCCCAAATTTGTTCTGGCGATTGAAGGTATTATTTTTATGAGAGCAAAAAGACTTTAACACATATCAAAGTGTAAATTTAGCGTTGTCATTTAAAAATCGAAAGCAGGGGATTGTAAGAACAAAAGCATTTGAATAGTTAAAAGATTAAAATGTATAGAGTTAATAATGAGTTCTTTTTTTATTGGTATGGTTTAAGATGACGTTGGCAATTGAATGGGCTGAGAAATACCGCCCACAGACCCTGAAGGAGATTGTAGGGAACAAGAAGGCGGTGCAGGATTTGCGGACCTGGGCTGAGAAGTGGCTTTCAGGCATTCCAGAGAGGAGGGCAGTGATCCTTCATGGACCTGCAGGAGTAGGGAAGACCTCTACTGCCCATGCTCTTGCCCGCGATCTGGGCTGGGAAGTCATCGAACTCAATGCAAGTGACCAGAGGACTGCAGGTGTTATTGAAAAGGTTGCGGGATCGGCAGCTTCAATGAATACCCTCTTTGGAGGAAAACGTCTGATTATCCTGGACGAAGCGGACAATATTCACGGGACTGCAGACAGGGGTGGAATGCGAGCTATTGCAGGAATTATAAAGAGCACACTTCAACCCATAGTGCTGATTGCAAACGATATTTATGGGTTGACTCCTACTATCAGGAACCTCTGTCTGGAAATAAAGTTCGGGTCCGTACAGAGCCGTTCTATGGTCCCTGCTTTGAAGAAGGTCTGCGAGAGCGAAGAAATTTTATGCAGCCCGGATGCAGTCCAGAAAATCGCTGAAGGGGCGGGAGGAGATCTAAGAAGTGCAATTAACGACCTTCAGGCTGCAGCTACCGGAAGGAAAGCGCTGGAAGTTGAGGATATCAGCACTTCAGGCAGAGATGTAAAAGAAAACATCTTCAAGGCAATGCAGAGAATCTTTAAGAGCACGGACTGTAAAAAGGCTTTGGAAGCATCTCGTGGGCTTGATGAAAGCCCTGAAGATCTTGTACACTGGATAGATGAAAACCTGCCTTTCCAGTATGCATCTAAGGATGGAAATCTTGAGGATATAAAAACTGGCTTTGGTTATCTCTCAAGGGCCGATCTTTACCTTGGGCGCGTAAAAAAACGCCAGAACTATGGGATGTGGAGGTATGCGAGCATGTTGATGGTCTGCGGAACTGCAGTCTCAAAGACACGGCCATACCCCGGATTTATCAAGTATCAGTCTCCTTCTCTCTGGAAGAAAATGGGGCAGATACGTTCGAAACGAAACCTCAGGGATAATATAGCTTCTAAAGTTGGAGAACACAACTTCGAGTCCATGCGTTATTCAAGAAATAATCTGCTGGAGCTTTACTCTCTCATGTTAAAGAATGAAGAATCCGCGATCGAAATTACTGCGGGCCTCGGGCTTGAACTTGAGGAGTTGATATATCTCTCGGGGAGCACAAAAGCTAGTAAAAAGCTGCAGAAAATCTACGACAGGGCGCAGGAACTTCTCCTTGAAGGAAAAGAATCTGATGGAACTGAGTTTTTCAGGGCTCCTGCCTCCTCAGAAAATAGTAAAGAGGACCTTTCTAGCTTCTTGATTAAAACTCCGAAGGAAAAAGCTGGAAAACATTCCGAGAGTCTCGAAGTTCCCAACTCCAGGACTTCACAGGGCGGGCAGAAAACTCTTAACTTTGGTCTTGATATCTCACTTGAGATTACTCCAGAAACTACGAACTCGGAAAATAATACTTCCGATATCCTTACACCTGATTCTCTTACACCTGATACTCTTACATCTGATGCCCTTACACCTGATGCTCTTACATCTGATGCCCTTATGCCTGACAGTGTTACTTCCAATACTCTTATACCGGAACAGAATCAGGCCAGGCTTAATGAGGTCGAGCTCAAACCTGGTAGCCTTACATCCAGTTTATCTGAACACGATAATCTTAAGGTTAAGAATTCTTCATCCCTGCCTGAACCTTTTGAGAAGGAAGCTTTTTCTGGCTCTGAACCTATAGAAAATAGCATCTCTCTCGAATTTTCCAGATCCAGGGAACCTATAACTCGTGAGCTCATTGTCAAAAAAGTTTCAGATAAGTCTGAAAAATCTGAGGTCAAAGCCAGTGAAACTCCTAAAAAAGCTGAGTCAAAAACACAAAAAACGCTTTTCGACTTCTAATTTTCTGACCTTATTTATTTTCTTAATTTCTGTTAGTTTTCTTAATTTCTGTTAGTTTTCTTAATTTCTGTTAGTTTTCTTAATTTCTGTTAGTTTTCTTAATTTCTGTTAGTTTTCTTAATTTCTGTTAGTTTTCTTAATTTCTGTTAGTTTTCTTAATTTCTGTTAGTTTTCTTAATTTCTGTTAGTTTTCTTATCTTTTATTAAGTAAGAGACGAATTGATTTTTCTGATTGCTGCAATTTGTACTATGTACATCATATCAATTTTTTAGATCATGTGGAATAGATACGAAGGAAGTTTATATGCAGAATTAGACGAGTTAGTATATATTGGCAAAAAAAATTTCTGAACTGCTATCAACAGTTAAAATAAACTGAAAAATATTTGTGAGCGGGCTGGAGAGTTTGGGGAATAGTTGGGGGAAATAGTTGGGGGATATTGTTTTGGGGTTATACTATGGAAAAAAGACCCGCTCACGCGACATGACTATTTATTCATCTTATAAATAGTTTTTCATTTCTATAGTCTCGTATTTATAAATTTTACTTGATGTTTATGGGTTTTTCTTTTAGCTAGAAATTCTACTTCCTGAAGTAAAAATCTATAATAACCATTGGATGGAGTTAAGGTCTAACCTATCCAAATCTCCTTTTCTTAATCATTTAATTATTAAATTTCTTTCTAAATGAGTTTCCAGAGTAGTTTCATGGCCAGATATCTCAATTTATTTTCTAGCATTGTACTATAGGAACCCACAATTTAAAGCCTTTGAATCGTTTCCATTAATATATATTTCTATTTTGATGAGAATAAGATGAGCGGGTTGGGGAGTATGAATTGGGGTGTTGAGTGTTGGGGTTATCATATAAAATAGAGACCCGCTCACAAGTTATTTCACGCTAATCTACTATAAATATATTTTGCTTCGCTTTTTTATACATTCAGAATTATCTCAATCTAGCATATAAATCATCTAATGTCAATGTTTAAAATGAATTATTCTTAATTTTCAGCTTTATATGTATATTTACATTTATGTTTAAAAATAAAGTATGGTAATTACTTTCTATATTAACTAGAACATATAATATAATAACAATTTGGTGTAATAATTATCCAGATCTCATTTTTACTAAAATGTGATCTATTATTGTAAATTTTTCTTATTTAGTATAGTAATATTATATAGCGCAATAGCAGTCTTATTTAATGCAATAAGGATTTATTTCAGTAAAAAATATTCTTATTTTGCGAAGTAACTAACTTTCAGATAGCCCTGAGTTTCTTTCCTAACAAAAGAGATATATATAACTAGTGACATTTTGGTGTTGCTCTTACAGCAATTCTAAAAAGGCAAACTGGGCTCGTGGTCTAGTCGGTTATGACATCGCCTTTACACGGCGGGGATCCTGAGTTCGAATCTCAGCGGGCCCATTCTTTTTATAATCTTCTCTTTTTAGATGTTTATAGATTTTTATTTTCTAATCTTTCAACTCTTACTTCAAGTTCAGATTTTAATCTGGTTGTACAACTATAAGTTCACATTTAATCTCTTTCTCAAGAGTAATTACATCCAAAAGTTTACCTTTATATTCTGTTGTTTCATTTCCATAATAATCTAAAAAATATTGACTACTGTATTAAGAAGTAGAATCATTCCCACCCAGGTTCTGTCCCAGAATAGCTTTGACTTTTACATAGCCCGTTTCATCAATTTTTGCATGATATATTATCATACCAACCAAAGTATTCTCTAGTTCACTCCGTTTGGTTATTGTTTGCATCCAATTGAATTTTGAAACTTTTGAATATATTCACTAATCATGAGTTTTCCGATAAATAAGGAATTTATTTTGGAATTAAAGCGCTAGTCGCTTCAGTATTTTGAAGAGTATGAGTGTATTATTTTATGCAACTTCTCAGTTTTGTTTTCTACGATTTTAGTATCTAATATACACTCTATGTTAACTCTAATTTTTATTTATAATGAGTAACTAAAAGCTATTTCCAATTTTTTCTGGCAATTTACCTTTTTCTCTAGTCGCAAAAGGGAACTTGTCCGTTTAAATCTTTTTTCTTTATAACTTGACATTATATATAGTACTGAAATTGTTATATAGAAAGGGGGACGATAAAGATTTAGAATCTTTGTTACCTACAAAAAGATATGCTTTAATATTTTTAAGGCGTAACTACCTACAAAGATTATTTAAAAACTACCGTGGGGGAGGAGTCAGTATTAAGAGAAGGAGCAGGACTGATATTGCAGTCGATATTTTAAGAGTAGCAATGAACGGGGCAAAGAAAACTCACATTGTATATGAGGTTAATTTGAACTTTAATATCGCCCAGAAATACCTTGAAATGTTGAAAGAAAAAGAGCTTATCAGACATGAAAATGGGCTTTTCATCACTACTGACAAAGGAAAAGTCTTTCAGGAAATGGCTAAGGAACTCAAGCTCTAAGCAATTTATTTCTTTTTTAATTTTTATTACACTTTCCCATCTTTTTCTTTTTTCGGATTTTCCAGTTTCACTATCCTACAATGTTTCACTATCCTACAATGTTTCACTATCCTACAATTATACTTGAAATCGCCTTTTTCCGTGTCAATCCCTTTTCTTGAGGTACTCTTATGTAAAACTCAGCCCAAAGATCAGGTGAGGATAAAATGCCTGGTGAGTAATTCAGAAATAACATTTCTAAATTATAATGCGTCCCCGTATAAATAAAAGCAGTTTGGAAACATATATACTATGGTGATTAAGGCACTTTTTTTAAACTGCACTCTGAAAAAATCTCCTCGAGTATCAAATACTCGCGCTCTTGTTGACAAGGCAGTAGCTATCTTTGGTGAACTTGGTGTTGAAAGTGAAGTGATAAGGATTGTGGATCATAAAGTGGCTTTTGGGATTTCCTCAGATGAAGGGGGAGGAGATGAATGGCCTTTGATCCTTGAGAAGATAAAAGCCTGTGATATTCTTGTTATAGCAACTCCCATCTGGTTTGGTGTTCTCTCATCTGTGGCAAAGATGGTAATTGAGAGGCTGGATGGTACTTATACGGAAGGAGATCCCGAAACCGGTCAGTATCCTCTTTATGGAAAGACTGCGGGAGTCATAGTTACCGGAAACGAGGATGGAGCACATGATGTCTGTTCAACTATACTTTTTAACCTTATTCATCTGGGATGCACTGTTCCCCCAAATGCAGACTGTTACTGGGTTGGTGATGCAGGGCCGGGTCCAAGTTACATAGAAGCTGGAGGAGATAGGCATCTCTATGCAAATCGGACAGCCAGATATATGGTACACAATCTGACATATTTTGCAAAGCTGCTCAAAGAAAACCCCATCCCTACCAATTTAAAGAAACTTGATGAAGAGGCAAAAAAGGTAAGCGACTGATGCTGACCTATCTGAGAGTTGCTGATCTTTTCACAAAGTCCTGGACACTTTTACTGCTGGAAACGGGGGGTATTATTTGACTGATAGTAAGACAACGATAAAATTGAAAGTTGCAGAAGCCGATCAACGGGATGTTGGAAAAGGCATTGTCCGAATAGGCGAAAGTTTCCGGGAAAAACTGGGTCTTAAGCCTTTCGACGTCGTGGAAATCAAAGGGGAAAAATCGACTTCAGCCCTTATCGGACGCCCGTACCCTAGTGATTCAGGACTTGAGATAATACGTATGGATGGGCTTATCCGCATTAATGCAAAAACCAGTGTAGGGGAATATGTGGATATCTGCAAAGCCGACTGGAAAGAAGCAAAAAGTGTAACTCTTGCGCCTGTATCCAGGGGCATGCAAATCTATGCTCCAAGCGAAACTCTTAAAGCCGTATTCATAAACCGTACGGTTTCAAAAGGGGATTTTATTTCTACCACAAGTTTGAAGAAATCAAGGGAAAGTGAGACTTTCGGCAAAGGAGGTATGTTCGAAGATTTCTTCCAGGACTTTTTCGACCAGGGCTTTGGGCCGTCTTTCGGGCTTGGAGAAATAAAATTGCAAGTAGTTTCTATTTCTCCGTCTGGAATAGTAAAGATTACAGACTTAACACAAGTTGAGCTTTTGCCTGAAGCGACCGAGGTAACCTCTGAACAGAATATCCCTACTGTTATGTATGAAGATCTAGGTGGGCTAAAAGAAGCCATTGGGAAAGTTAGGGAAATGATAGAATTGCCTTTGAAGCACCCTGAGCTTTTTGACAGGCTAGGAATTGATGCTCCAAAAGGGGTACTGCTCCATGGCCCGCCCGGAACGGGAAAGACTCTGCTTGCAAAAGCAGTTGCTAACGAATCCGATGCCTACTTTATTTCGATCAATGGTCCTGAGATTATGTCCAAATATTACGGCGAATCCGAAAGGGCGATAAGGGAAATTTTCGAGGACGCAGAAAAGAATGCTCCTGCAATTATCTTCCTGGATGAGATCGATTCCATTGCCCCTAAAAGAGCTGAGGTAACCGGAGAAGTGGAAAGAAGAGTAGTTGCTCAACTTCTCTCCCTTATGGATGGGCTTAAAGCCCGCAAGAATGTAATCGTTATAGGGTCAACCAACCGTCCCGAAGCCCTGGATGTAGCACTCCGCCGCCCGGGCAGATTTGACCGAGAAATTGAACTTAGAGTCCCGGATACTGATGGAAGGTTAGAAATTTTCCAGATCCATACCAGAGGAATGCCTCTTGCCGAAGACGTAAACCTCATGGATTTTGCTCAAATAACATACGGATTCGTAGGAGCTGATATTGCTGCCCTGTGCAGGGAGGCAGCTATGAGTGCCTTACGGAAGGTTTTACCTAAAATCAATCTTAATGAACCTGAAATCCCAGCTGAAATTCTGGATTCCCTCCAGGTAATAAGAGAAGATTTTGAAAATGCTCTCAAAGATGTCCAGCCTTCAGCAATAAGGGAAATCCTTATCGAAGTGCCAACTGTCAGCTGGGACGACGTCGGCGGTCTGGAAGAAGTAAAAAGGCTCCTGAAAGAGGTCGTAGAATGGCCTCTTAAGAATCCGGAATCTTACAGAGATATCGGGGTTGAAGCTCCTAAAGGGGTCCTTCTGTATGGCCCTCCGGGTACGGGAAAGACTCTGCTTGCAAAGGCGATAGCTCATGAATCGGATGCTAATTTTATCACAGCCAAGGGAAGTGATCTACTTTCCAAATGGTATGGAGAATCCGAAAAAAGGATAGCTGAGGTTTTTACACGGGCAAGGCAGGTTGCTCCATCTATTATTTTCCTGGACGAACTTGACTCACTTGCGCCTATTCGCGGGGCTTCTATAAGTGAGCCTCAGGTTACGGCAAGAATCCTTAATCAGCTTCTCTCCGAAATGGACGGACTTGAAGAGCTCAGGGCTGTAGTGGTAATTGGTGCAACCAATCGCCCGGACGTTATCGATCCTGCACTTATCCGACCAGGACGTTTTGATGAACTGATTCTTGTTCCTATTCCTGATGAGGGAGCTCGCAGGGAGATCTTCAAAGTCCATACCGAAAAAATGGCGCTTGCAGAGGGTATTGATATCGAAAAGCTCGTTTCTATGACTGATCAGTATACAGGTGCAGACATTGCAGCCATATGTAAAAAGGCAGGAAGGCTTGCTCTGCGTGAGGATCTTCACGCAAAAAATGTTAAGCAGAGACACTTCATTAAAGCAATAACAGAAACTGGACCTTCAGTCACTTCGGACACGATGAAATACTACGAAGCTATAAAAGGCGAACTCAGAATTAGGAAATCTAAAGAAATCGAGAACCCCTCCTATATTTAAGCAAAAAAAAGCTATAATCACAGGTTTGTCTTCTTTAAAGTACAGATTTACCTTATTTTAATTTTCCTGTTGATTTAGTCACTTCTTTTCCTGTTGATTTATTACCTTTTTGTTTCCTGCTCACATGTTGTTTTTTACTTATTTATTTTTCTTACAACTTTACTATTTTTTTATAATTTTAGTGTTTTTTACAAATCTTATAATTTTTTTAATACGATGTTTATCTCTGATCTTTAAACTGAGTATTTTTAATTTCTCTTTTTTTACCCAGTTCTGTATAGAGTTTCCCGAGAATAATTCTCTGAATTTAATATCACCTTTTTTTTAACTTCACAAATTATGTTAACCAATGATATTAAATATAATAATTACTATCGGTAATATACATGCAGCTTCCAACACCCGAAGATCTTAAAAAAAGAAGAAATGAACTCGGGCTTACCCAGAGCGATCTGGCTAAAAGGGCAGGAGTAAGTCAGCCCCTTATAGCTCGTATAGAATCGGGAGACGTAGATCCCAGGCTTTCGACTGTCAGGAAAATCCTTGACGCTTTTGAGGAAGTTGAAAAGGAACAGCAGATTATTATAATAGATCTGATGCATTCCCCTGTAATTCATGTTTCACCAAGTGATTCTGTGGAAGAAGTAGTAAACCTGATGCAGAAGTATGGTTTTTCACAGGTCCCTGTGCTTGATAGGGGCATTCCGGTTGGAAGTGTTTCCGAAGACATGATAGTGAAATTGATGGCCGAAAGTAAGAAAAAATCAATTTCCCAGTTGAAAGTTTCTGAGATAATGGGAGAGGCCTTCCCAACAGTGTCTCCAGGTATATCTATCTCAGTAGTGTCGCACATGCTGGAAGGAAACCCTGCCGTACTGGTATTAGAAAAAGGAGCAGTTATCGGCGTCGTGACGAAACATGATGTAATGACGCTTCTCCAGGGTTAATTAGCAAAATCCGTTCTCCCTATAGAGCGGTATTCGGAATCAGGGTTTGAAAAGCACATCAATTATATACTAGAATCCAATTAAACCTGATCTCTAAATCGGAATAATGCTTAATCATGCAAAGTAACTCATTTAATGAGTCCTGTGACAAATTCCCGGAATAAAATACGGCGGGGCCTTTTAAGCATACCGTATCACAATGATATTACTCTGAATTATTTCAAATTTGCAGTATTTTAATACTGTAGGTTAATACAACTTCTTAAACAGATAAAAACGGAAGTATTAAAACCACTTTATAAATAAAATATTTAATTATATTAAATCAAAAAATAAATTGGATTAGATTTAAGGATAAATATTAAATTAAATCAAAAATAAACTCGGATTAAATTAAATCAAAAATTAAAATCTAATTATATTCCAAATTAAATTTTTAAAAATGTGGAGCATAATATATGGATCTGGAAGATACCCTTCTCATGATGCCTGGCCCCGTAACTGTTACACCCAGAGTCCTTAGAGCTATGTCAAAACCGATGATCAACCATCGAAGTGCGGAATTTGCCGGAATTTATACTGATTGCAGGGAAATCCTTTCCAGCATTTTCCAGACAAAGAATGATATTTTCGTGCTCAGTGGCTCTGGAACGGCAGGAATGGAAGCTGCTGTCGGTTCTTCGGTTGGAAGCGGAGACAAAGTTGTTGCCATAGAAAATGGAAAGTTTGGAGAGCGGTTTAAAGACATTGCAGCTATCTATGGAGAAGTTGTTCCAGTTGTATTCGAATGGGGTCAGCCGGTTAACCTTGAGGTTGTCAAGGAAAAACTCGAAGAAGGGGCAAAAGCCATCACTCTTGTCCACAACGAGACATCTGCAGGCATTCTCAACCCTGCAGCAGAAATTGGCAAACTTGCTAAAAAGCATGATGCCCTCTTTATTATGGACGGTGTGACTTCCCTTGGAGGAGATGATGTAAAGGTTGATGAGTGGGGAGTTGACATTGCAGTTGTAGGCTCACAGAAGTGTCTTGCAGCTCCTCCTGGACTTTCAGTTGTTTCCGTAAGTGAAAAGGCTTTTGAGGTTATGAAGGATGTAACTAAAAGGCCATACTATAACGACCTACTTGCATATAAAAAGAGTGGAGATAAGCCCAAAGCAGAAACACCTTACACTCCTGCAATTCCTCTCTTCTATGCGCTTCAGGAGGCTCTGCACATCGTAAAGGAGGAAGGAATGGAGGCAAGGATTAAGAGACACAGAGTCCTTTCTGAAGCCATAAGGGCAGCAGTTGCCGAACTGAACATTGAGATGTTCCCGCAGCTTAACGAATACAGCCATTACTCTAACACTGTCTCTGCTATGAAGGCTCCCACAGATGTTACTGGTGAGGATATAAAGAGTGATATGAAGGCAAGAGGCGTAATTATTGCAGGCGGGCAGGAACGTCTTAAAAACAAGATTTTCAGAATAGGCTGCATGGGTAATGTGACCGGAAGGGATGTGCTTTCAACCATCCAGCAGCTGGAAATTGTGTTGAATAAGCATGGCTACATTGATCGCCTGGGAGCAGGTGTAGAAGCTGCAAACAGGGTTCTTGACAGAGCCTGAAAAGGATAAAGTTATAGACTTAGATACAGGTAGAACAATATCTACCAGATCTTTTCAGGAAAATCCTGAAAAGATTTTAACCGAAATTTCGATTGGATTTATATGCCCACAATAGGAATTGCAGATACTACGTTCGCACGCTATAATATGGGGCGTGCGGCAATTGATGAGATACAAAAAAACGTATCTGTAAAAATCAAAAGAGTAACCGTGCCAGGGATAAAGGACCTTCCGGTCGCAGCCAAAAAACTTATTGAAGAAGAAGGGTGCGATATCGTTATGGCGCTTGGCATGCCTGGAGCTAAAGAACAGGATAAAATTTGTGCTCATGAAGCTTCTCAGGGCATTATTATGGCCCAGCTCATGACCAACACCCATATTATCGAGGTCTTTGTCCATGAAAATGAAGGAAAGGACGAAAAGGAACTTGCTTTCCTTATGGACAGAAGGACTCGAGAGCACGCTTTAAACGTAATCAAACTGCTCTTCAAGCCTGAAAAGTTAATTCGAGAAGCCGGTACCGGCCAAAGGCAAGGCTTTGAAGACGCAGGTCCATTAAGAACATGAATCAATTTATGTAAAAACAAGACTGGAGATCTTATCAGATGACTATCAGCCTAGGATTTGTTGTAGCTGAATTTAACAGGGATCTGACCTATCAGATGGAACTGCTTGGAAGAGAACACGCGGAGTTCCTGGGGGCAACAGTTAAAGAGACTATTCTTGTCCCAGGGGCCTTTGACATGCCGCTTGCGATCAAGAAGCTTTGCCAAAGGGATGACATTGATGCCGTGGTTACTATAGGATCTGTAATTGAAGGCGATACTGACCATGACCAGGTGGTTATGCAGCACGCGGCACGGAAAATCATGGATCTTTCTCTTGAGTTCAATAAGCCTGTAACTCTCGGAATTTCTGGCCCAGGCATGACCCGCATGGCGGCTCATGAACGTGTGGACTATGCAAAGCGGGCCGTTGAAGCTGCAGTAAAGCTGGTGCGGCGGCTGTGAATGTTATAATAACTATATTAGTAAATGTAATACCAGGACCATTCCTATGTCATCCGCAAGGCTCAAGCGTGTAGAAGAATCCGCAACGATAAGGATCTCCAATATTGCGACTAGAATGATTAAAGAGGGTACAGACGTAATCAATTTCAGCCTTGGTGAACCTGATTTCAATACCCCTAAGAATATCTGCGATGCTGCGGCAAAGGCTATGTATGAGGGAAAAACCCACTATGCTCCTTCTGGAGGTATTCCTGAACTAAGGGCAGCTATTGCCGAAAAATTGAGGACGGAAAACAACCTCGATGTAACCGAGGCAGGTGTACTTGTCACCCCCGGAGCGAAACAGGGAATTTTTGAGGTAATGATGAGCGTTCTCGATGATGGGAACCAGGCTCTCCTGTTTAACCCTGCATGGGTAACTTATGATGCATGCATACGTTTTGCGGGGGCGGAAACAGTCTGGGTTCCAACAGTTCCTGAAAAAGGTTTCATTCCTGACAATTTTGAAGAGTACATCACTGATAAAACCAAGCTCATTGTTGTCAATAGTCCGGGAAATCCAACAGGTGGGGTCTTTGGAAAAAAGACTTTGCAATGTATCGCGGATCTTGCAATTGACCATGACCTCATAGTGGTTTCGGATGAGATTTATGAGAAAATTATCTATGACAGGGAACATATCAGCATTGGCAGCCTCGATGGAATGCAGGAAAGAACTATCACCGTAAATGGTTTTTCTAAGGCATATGCCATGACAGGCTGGAGACTCGGCTACCTGACTGCTCCTCCTGAAATTCTCAAACTTCTACTTAAAATTCAGTCTCATTCGGTAAGCAGTGCGACTACGTTTGTTCAGTACGGTGGACTTGAAGCCCTTCAGGGCCCTCAGGACAGCGTTAAAGCAATGGTTGACCGTTTCAAAGTACGCCGTGATGTCCTTATCGACGGTCTGAACAAAATGGGGTTTGAATGTAAAAAGCCTGATGGAGCTTTCTATGCTTTTGCTAATGTCAGCGAGTATGGAAACGGGACTCAGGTTGCAGAACGGCTCCTGAAAGAAGCTCAGGTTGCAGTTACGCCTGGAATTGCTTTTGGTTCATCTGGCGAGGATTTCGTAAGGATTTCCTATGCAACATCGATTGACCGAATCAGGGAAGCTCTTGAAAGACTTGAAAAGGTGTTTTTCTAAATTAAATTCAGTCAATTATTTTTCTTAATAAAAGTATGAGTAAATAACAGGCATCAATCAAATCGGGAAACGGTAGGGGCAAATTTACCCATACCGTTTAAGTACTTCTTTTATGATTGCACCTGTACTACAAAGTGGGCATTCTTTTGAAAGTGGAATCCTTACCACATTTGCAGGAAGCCCTCTTTTAGCAAGTTCTTCTTCCAGATTTTCGGCGTTAAAACGCTGGTCGTAACCCAAGGCAATTATGTCCGGCCTGATATGCTTCAGGGGTTCAAACATATCTTTTTCGCTGCCTAAAAGCGCTTTATCTACTATCCCGAGCGCACTTACCATCTCCAGCCGCTGCTCTTCGGGCACAATTGGTTTTGGCTTATGAGTCACATTTGAGTCTCTAGCAACAATAACGAAAAGCTCATCTCCTAGAGCTCGGGCCTGGGTCAGAAAATAAATATGTCCGGGGTGTAGAAGGTCAAAAGTCCCGGTAGCAAGTATACGTGTCAACAGATCACCTGGCCTCGGGTATATCTTCTTAGCATAAGAAACTTACTGAAATTAACCTTCTGGAGTATGAGAAAAGCTCTTGATTATTCAAAATGTTTCCACATGAACTGTTATATCTATTTATAGTTTGACTCTATGGTATGAGAATTTTCAAATTATCGTAAGTAATATATATAGCCCATAATTATGAATATTATTTATTGAATTAAGGGCATAAACCTGAAAACCTGAAACTAAATCAAATTCAGGCACAGCTTTTCACGTTTTCAGGCAGAGCTGTTACCTTTAACATTATCATAAATAATATATAATTATAATAAATATTACTATTCATAAAATTTACAAAAAGAGGAGACCCCCAATGGTTAAAAAATCAGTTCATGAGATTAATAGAAAAATTGAAGATGGAAGCGTCAATGTAGTGACAGCCGAGGAAATGGTCACAATTGTTGAGGAGCTTGGCGCTGAAGGGGCTGCAAAGGAAGTAGATGTAGTTACTACAGGCACATTCGGAGCTATGTGTTCATCCGGCTTGATGCTTAACCTGGGACATTCCGAGCCTCCCATAAAAATCCAGAAGATCTGGTTCAACAATGTAGAAGCATACAGTGGACTGGCAGCCGTAGACGCTTACCTGGGGGCTGCCCAGATCTCAGATACACGGGGAATTCAGTATGGTGGAGCTCATGTTATTGAAGATCTTCTCAGGGGCAAAGAGGTCGATGTTCATGCGACTTCGTATGGGACGGATTGTTATCCAAGGAAAGTACTTGATACGATAATTTCTCTTGAGGACCTTAATGAAGCCATGCTTCTTAACCCAAGGAACGCCTACCAGAAATATGCAGCAGCAACTAACAGTTCTAAAAGGACTCTGCATACTTATATGGGTGAGCTTCTGCCCAATTTCGGAAATGTAACCTATTCGGGGGCAGGAGTCCTCTCTCCTCTCTCAAATGACCCAAGCTATGAAACTATAGGCATGGGAACAAGGATTTTCATGGGAGGAGCCCAGGGCTATGTTATAGGGAATGGAACCCAGCATTCTCCTTCTTCCGGTTTTGGAACTCTCATGCTTAAAGGTAACCTGAAAGAGATGAACCCTGACTATTTGAGAGCTGCTTCCTTTACCGGATACGGAGCTACTCTTTACATGGGAGTTGGAATTCCTATCCCTATCCTCAACGAAAAACTCGCTGCTGCTACTGCAGTTCGTGATGAGGATATTGTAACCACCATTGAGGACTATGCTGTGGGAAGCAGGGACAAGCCGGTTATCAGAAAGGTAAATTATGCTGAACTCCGGTCAGGTTCGGTGCAGATTGACGGAAAAGACGTGCCCACATCTTCCCTTTCCAGTTTCAAGAACGCGAGAAAGATCGCAAACGAGTTAAAGTCGTGGGTTAAGCATGGGAAATTCTTTGTCACCATGCCCGTGGAAAGACTGTGTACCGAAGGAGTTGCCAAACCCATGAAAGAGACTCAGGTCGTACCTCTCGTAAAAGATGTGATGTCCAGTTTTGTTGTGACCATCAAAAGAGATCAAACTGTCCAGGACGCTGCAAAGAAAATCTGGGAGAACTCTTTCAACCATCTGACTGTGATTTCTGATGGTGGGGAATTGGTTGGGATCCTGACTGCTTGGGATGTCTCGAAGGCTGTTGCAGAGAATTGCTTTGATTCGGTGGAGAATGTTATGACGAAAAAGGTGCTGACCTGCGCTCCGAACGAGCCTGTAGATCTTGCAGCCAGGCGGCTGGACCGTTACGGGGTATCTGCAATGCCGGTGATCGATGCTCAAAGGCGGGTTCTTGGAATAATAACGAGTGACAATATCAGCAAACTCATTGCAAGGAGGTACTGAGCGTGAAAATCAAGATCACCATTCCTACTGAAAGAATCCATAACCCTATCATTTCCGAGTCCATAGTCGAAACCGGAATCCTGATTAATATAATGGTTGCAAATATCGACTCAACCTATGGGGAATTAATAGCTGACGTGAATGACCTCAAGTTCGATAAAATCAAAAATGCCCTGGAATCGAGAGGAGCTATAGTTTCCATTCTGGACAGACCTATTCATAGGGATGAGGAAGAATGTATCGATTGTGGAGCCTGTATTTCGGTCTGCCCTATGAATGTGTATTCTTTTGACGACTCCTGGAATGTCCTGGTAGATGAAAAGAAATGCATCCAGTGCGGCGTGTGCATTAAGATGTGTCCTCATGGAGCTTTGAAACTGGGAGAATGAAGAAAGAGAGGATCGAATCACGAAATCTTTCCCTCACTCTTTTATTTTTCTTCTGGCTTTTCCGGTTTTCCTCTTTTTTCCTTATTACATCGGGAGCGCAGAGGGTCACGAATATCCCTGACTTTTCACATGCTGTCCTACAATTACTACTGAGCTCATCCCAAAACTTAATTATGTCCATGGTTTTCAAATTCTGGATGATCTATCAAGTTCCGATCATGAAAATGGTTAAAGCTTTTTATTGATTTGAATCTAAAATTGATTTTGGATGAGCTGATACTAAAGAATCAAGCCATATGTTAACCAGCTTTATGTTAACCATCTTTGGTCTTATATATGGGTATACTCAAAAAACATTATGAAAACTTTTATACTAAATTATAATTATTTATATATGTAGCTTTCTTAAATAAGCACAACTGATTCCTATGACGGTTAAATTAGAAAGTTACTATATTTATTCTCAAATATAATTTTAAATAACTCTATATATGGGGCAATAAACTAATGGAAAGTTTAAACAAAATTTGTGCGATGGCAGACTGGGATGATCCGGAACTGTTGGAGATGATGAAGGATGTACTCAATCTTGACATCGGAAAGTACCCTGAGCTTCTAGAGACTCGGCACCGGAAGCACTGGGAGTGGGCCATCGGAATGTTGGCAATGAAGAAGGCTGGTAAGATGGATAATAATTGCAACTTCTTGGGAATAGGAAGTGGCAGTGAAGCACCCGTTTTTTACCTAACTAACCATGCAAAATACGTCTTTAGTACAGACTTGTACACTATCACTTCCAGAAGGTGGAAGGAAGCAAACACAGATATGTTGACAAACCCAGAACGATTTGCTCCGAGTCAATTTAATCGCAAACGGCTTGGCGTACAAATTATGAGCGGCACCAATATTCATTTTGATGACAATACTTTCGATGCAGTTTTCAGCTATTCTTCGATAGAGCACTTTGGTGGGAAAGATGCGGCTGCAAAATCTATGAAAGAGATCGAGCGAGTGTTGAAGCCTGGAGGCGTTGCCAGTATTGCGACCGAGATCTTCGTCTGCCCTGAATCGAGAGAATTGTATAGGGAGCGTAAGATTCATTGCCAATTTCCTCTCCGTCTATTTAGGCGCTACAGTATATTTTCGGAAATGTTTACACATGAGGAGTTGGAACAATATCTTTTAGCATCAACGAATATGAAGCCTCTTTGGCCCATCGACTACAGTGTGGAAAAGAGTGATCTAGAAAGGGCTGTAAACTATCCAAATTCCAAAACTGATAAGGTACATATTTTCCTTAATTTGAAGGGCATTCTCTGGGGGTCCATTCATATAGCTCTGGTTAAATAATAGAATGCATAATAAGCAAAAAATCAGAAAAGAAATATTTTCATTTATCCGTTATCGCTTTTTCTCTACTTTTTTCTTTCTTTTCCTTATTATCAGTTTCCTTTCTATTTCTCACGTCTCAGTATTTTTGTTCCCTTTGATTATATACGAGATTTATTTATGGATACTGATTTCTATTTTGAAACTCCCGTTATTTATACATTGAAACAAATAATTACAATGTATCCTACAGAAAACCGGATAGACATTAAAGGAGGAAGTATCATAACTGAGTATTAGCAGTTTATCAGGCAACTTCTCAACGATTTCCGCGCTGGTCTATGGTCCCGGTTCTTTATTCAATTCTGGGGGCAAAGTAATCCGGAACTTATCTTTACGAAAAGAAATAGAAAATTACAAAATAACCCTTGGTCTTTGGCAGTATGCCGATTTTTCTGTAAAATCATAAATTTCAAACCGTTATTGAATAAAATACTCAATATAGGGAGATCAATTTTCCCCATAATACACAAAAATTTGACTTCAAATTTACAGCAAATTTGCAACACTGCCCAGTCTTATAAATCGGAGTAAGTTATGAAGATCCTCGTACTCTACTCAGGCGAACTTGGAAAAAAAGTTATCCAGAACCTTATAAATCCTGGAAATTTCTGCGTGTCCTGCGGAGAACTCTGTAACCACTGCAGGCAGGCCAGGAAGTCATATGCGAACCTGATTGTAGGAATCCATGAATTTCCTCAAGACCTGCCCACGTTTATAGAAGAGCCCGAGCAGTACATGCCTCAAAAACTTCCGGAATGTGATCTGATACTTGCTATTGGTATCCACCCAGACCTTCTTACAGCTCTTCCGGACGTTGTGAAGAAAACGAAGGCAAAAGCCGTGATCGCACCTGCTGAAGACTCAAAGAAAACTCCTGCAGGGGTTCTTGAACAGCTTAAAAAAGAGCTTGAAGCTATTGGAGTTGAGTTTGAAGGTCCAAAGCCTTTCTGCGCTCTTGAAAAAACCGGTAAACCTGTCATAGACGCGTTTGTTGACCTTGGTTTTGGGAAGCCTGTACTCAGAATTGAGATGAGCCCTGATGGGAAGATGTTTATCGGAGCAGGCGTTCTCAGGGATGCCCCTTGCGGTTCCACCTGGTTTGTGGCAAAAAAGCTCGGCTGGACTGATACTGTCGAATATAAGGAGACTATCTCAGGTGCTCATCACTCGTATCCCTGTACCGCCAGCATGGACAAAGACCCTCAGCTTGGGGACACTATCCTTCACAAGGCCGGGTATATCATTAGGGAAGCTGTTGAAGACGCAATGGAATGTGCAAAAAAGGAAAAAGCCCGATTGTCCGCAGTTTGCGGGGATGAAATCTCAAGTTCTAGCTTCTGAAAAGTGCTATCTGTAAATCTTCCTATAAATATTCTTATTAAAAAACCAAAATTAAAAAACTAAAATTAAAAAACCAAAATTAAAAAACCAAAATTAAAAAACCAAAATTCATTAATCTGAATCCAACAAGAAAATAAGCATGAACTATCGCGTTTTGGCAAAATTAAGTCAACAATCGAATACTGACAAGCATTAAGGGATTTGGGTTTAAATCCCGGGAAGTTAAAACTTCCTTATCCCTTTAATGCATTTAATTATAATAAGTTCACCTACTGGAGAAGTACCTGAATAGTACTTTAGCAGGTGGGACATTTGAGTTTCAGCGTAGCGGTTGCACAGTCGGTTTTTCCATCTTTACCTTTTATCTTGTATGTGAAAGTGTCCGTGCAAGTACAACATTTTTTGGAGCAACATGTTGATGATGCTTTATAGCAGAATTTACCGTCACTATAAACTGTCACTTTTCCGCCCAGTTTGGTCTTGTAAGTTCCGGTAGTTGTAACTTTAAGGTTGCATCCTTTATCATTCTTAAGTAAAGTATCATATTTAAAGCAATAAGCAGTATTTGGACATGTTTTAAGACTAATACTATAACTATCATTTATTGCATCGGTTTTTGTATTACAACTGTTTTTATAACTGTTACTGCATGCAGCTCCTGTCATTGACAGGACAAAAAAGACTAATGTGAAAATACAGATTGTCTTAAGCATAGTTTTTCGCATTACTTTTCCTCCGTATTTTATCCCGTTATATTTTATATTCTCAGGTGCGATTTCTTTTAATCCGAGAACACCTATAATCGAAACTCACTGGGAAATATTATCATATAAACATACTTATTTTTTTAGCCTTAAATAAAAATAGAAAAATGAATTTAAAACTTGATAATACTTTATCTGGAAAATTAAAAGAACATAAAACTATTAATAACTATAACTGCATATAATGCACCTTAGAATAAAAATATAAGGTACTTGACAAGTTTATGTTATATAATCTCTTTTATTAAATCCACGTGTGGAAAAATCTTAATCTGTAGAAGTTTTTTTTGTTAACAGCGAGATATTGGAGTCTTTTATTCATTTAAAATGGTGAATTTGTTTTATTTATTTAAAAGAAGGCATATTATTTGTACATACAGTTCTACTTTTTTCTTCGGTATTTTTTTGAATTCCAAAGTTCCACATTTATTCGCCCTCGCAAATTACTGTATATAGGGTTACATTTTCGTTATTTGCTCACTTAGTTTATCTGCTTACTATTGAACTGAAAAGTTGATAGGAAAATCTTTAATGGATTACGGTAGAGTTTGATCATAATGCCTAATGTACTTGATTTTATTCTTCAAAGGCGTAGAATCTTCTCAAGTGCATTATTTTCGCCAGGTTGATCTGCCAAGGGTCGGAAGTATGTGAATGTTTATATTCATATATGCCTATGGCTTGAACATTTATGTATTCAGGGCATATCTGTTAATTATATGAAGTATGTATAATATTATAAAATAGAAAAGCTTGTTTTCAGTTTCAATTTAAGAGGTGAACCATGAAGCCAAAGATTGATTCCACGAGTTTTGGTTCTATTACTGTAAATGGAGAGACTTTTAAATATGACATACTTATTCGCCTCAATGGACAGGTAGAAAAAAGAGAGAAAGGACTGTCAAAGGAGCTATATGGAACTTCCCATAAAATCTCGCTTGAGGAAGCAAAGCACATTTATGAGGAAGGGACAGAAAAAATCCTTATAGGAACCGGGCAGACAGGTTTTGTTAAACTATCTGAGGAAGCTGAAAATTTTTTTACCGAAAAAAAGTGTGGAGTAGAACTCTTTCCGACACCATGGGCAATTGAACGCTGGAACGAGCTTGAAGGCAGGATCACTGCCATGTTCCATATAACATGTTAAGTCCATATAGCTGTTAAGTCCATATAACTTGTTCAAGTGTAAAAAGAGATATGGCGGTCAAGAAGTATAGATAGTTTTTCAAAAGAGGGATTGGTTATGCTTAATATAATCCTTCCACATCGCGCCCCTCTTCAAGTACAATTTTTTCTTCCAGCGCTGTCATATCCGGTTCCGTTATGTGTTTCCCACTTTCTTTTGGTTTAATTTCTTTTGGTTTAATTTCTTTTATATTTATATCCATCTGGGGGAACGGAATCTCAATTCCTTCTTTCGTATAAGCGTCAAATATTCCTGCAACAAGGTCATTCTTTACGGTTACCATTTCTCCTGTTTTTGCCCATGCCCTGAGCTGCAAATTTATCGAGGAATTGGCAAGTTCGGTAGTTACGACTGCGGGTTCGGGTTCCTTAAGGACAAGGGGGTGTGTTTTCATTAGATTGAGTGCTATCTCTGTAGCTTTTTCAAGGCTTGAGGAGTAACTTATTCCTACATTAACCGACACTCTTCTTGTAGGCATTCGTGTCATATTAACAATAGAACTTCCCCATACAAGCTTATTCGGGATTGTTATGAGCTGGTTGTCAAGAGTCAGGAGCTCGGTTGACATGAGCCCTACAGATCTCACTTTTCCTGTCTGTTCGTTCACGGTTACAATTTCTCCCGTATCAATAGGCCTGATTGCGGCAACACATACTCCAGCAGTCAGGTTCGTAAAGGTATCCTGCAGGCCAAGTCCGAGAACAATGCCTATTGCTGCAGAAACTCCTACTATATAGCTATCCACGTCAAAATTCAGACTCTTCAAGAAAATAAGAATGACAATTACATAAAGGAGGATACTTAAAAAATGGGTGAGAAATTGAACAGTAAGGTCCGGAATCTTTGTTTTCTGTATTCCTCTTCTGAAAATACGAATAATATACTTTGATAAAACAAACCCCATGACGAGCACTATTGCTGCAAAAATCAGCCTGGATACCGTGATCTCTGTATATGGAATTACCTGCTTCATTACTGTCTCAAAGCTCATTTTTACCTTCCTTCTTATCTTCGTGGAGAAGCAAAGATTCTCATGTAGCTTATCAGTATAACTTATTAACAGCACAACTTATTAAAAATATATCTTGTAACTAATAGAACTTATTAAAAGTAGAACTTATTAAAAGTAGAACTTATTAAAAGTAGAACTTATTAAAAGTAGAACTTATTAAAAATATATCTTGTAAATAATAGAACTTATTAAAAGTATAACTTATAAAGAATAGAACTTATAAAGAATAAAACTTATTAAAAGAGAACTTATTAAAAGTAGATATTATTAAAAGAGAACTTATTAAAAGTAGATATTATTAAAAGTAGAACTTATAAAGAACATGACTTATAAAAGTAGAACTTATAATGAGTAAACTTCTAAAGTAAAGTGCAGGATTATACTGGTCCTCTGGCTATCAATATAAAAAGCATTTAATTTCTTTATATATTTGTAGATTCTATTTTCTTTTATTCTGTCTTTTTAACCCCGGAAAGGCTTTTACAGAATAAGTATTTCATATCATAAGTTTCAAAAATACACAGAACTAAAGAAATAAGTTAAATAGTTTTATCAAATTCAGGGAATGTCAAGGTTGAAGTGGATTAAAAAGCTCTTTGGAAAAAAAGAAAGTTCCGATGTGGAGCTTGGTCTCAAGGAGATTAATTTTGAAGACTTGCCAGCATGGCTGGATACAAGATCTCAAAAAATCTCTTTCAGGGTGGAAAAGGATGTATCCGGCCTTTTGAGGGAACTTGATGCTTCGCTTCTGGCACTAAAGGAAAGTAACTCAAGGCTTGCGGATGCTAAAGTCGAGGGAGACTTTGATGTCAGAGTCGTAAAGCGAGCGAAGAGCAACAGAGAAAATGTGACTAAACAGGTCACAATGTTGATAGATAAAATCAGAGTGAAGGAAAACAGGGATTTCAGGGCTCTTGAAAGTTTCTATGGGACAGCTACGCAGAGTCTTAACGCCTGCCTGGAACATATGAATCAGAGTTTCAGGTATACCAGAGGCGTTTTTTCTGAAGAATCAAAAGACGTTAGTGACAGTCTTGCCAGCTTGGGTCCGATTTTTAATGAGCTTGGAGAGGTAATTCAAGTAAATAAGAAGGAAATGGACACCATAGAAGCAGCTCATTCTGATACTAATAAAATACAGGAGCTTTTGGCTTCAATAGCTGCTGAAGAGCTGGAGTTTGAGTCCAAAAACCGAAGAATTCAGGCTTTAAAGGCTGAAACTTCCGAAGCCAGTCAGGCTCTCGAAGACTTTAGAAAAGGACCAGTCTGGCAGAGTTTACAGAACCTTCAGGCAGAATCTATTGCTGCCAGGGAAAAACTCCGAAAAGCCGAAACAGGCTTGAGTTCTCTTGTGCTCCCGCTTTCGGGTCATCTCTCAAGGATTAAGAAACTTCACGAAAGTGGCAGGTATACTTTAAAGCCAGAAGTAAAGAAACAGCTTGATATTTGCCTTGAAGCTCCTATACACGTAAATCCTTCTTTTTTCCCGGAACTTCAAAAAATATTCGAGGACAATGCCCTGGATATGCAGGCCCAGAAGAAAGAAAAAGCTTTGTTACAGGTCAAAACTGCAATCTCAAACTTTCCAGAGCGGAAAAAAGAGTATCTTGAAGTCCTCAAAGAGTTTGAGGCAAAGAAAGCTGAACTCGAAAGCTCGGATACCGGAAAGCTGGTTGAACTCGAACATAAGGAAGCTGAGCTTCTGAGCAGGACTCGCTCGCTTGAAGAGGACATTATGGATTCTGAAAAGAAGCTGGCCGCTTTAAGGGAAGAACTGGAACACCAAAAGAAAAAGCTTCTTTCCAGTCTCAGTTTAATCAATAGCGATTTGCATGTGAACTTCCCGAGTCCTGTTTCGGGAGAACGTCACGAGTTCAGTTAAGGCAAAATTGTAGCTCCCGAGTTTAGACCCAGGAGCGCGGTCTGTTTCGCTTCCCTAGTTCCGTCACCCTAGTTCCGTCACCCTAGTTCCGTCACCCTAGTTCCGTCACCCTAGTTCCGTCACCCTAGTTCCGTCACCCGAGTCCCGTCTCGGGAGGACGGTGCCCTTTTCGTTCACTTCGTTCGCTCAAGAGGGCTGAATTATGGGCTAGAGTAATTAACCGTCTCTGGAGTACGGTTCCGTTTCGCTCACTTCTTTCGCTCAAGCGGATTCATTTATTTATAAAGAAGTTTAGCTTCATTCGAGTTTCGTTTCGCTTGAGTTTCGTTTTCAATAATATGAGTGATTGAAATAATTTTTCATGATTACTGTTTTTTGCACTCATGGAAAATCAGGTTGGTAAGGTCTTGGATTTTTACTCAAAACTGCATAGTTTATGTACTCTGACAGTTTTTACCTCCTTCAATAAAGTTTAAGAAAAGAGGTTTGGCAATGACAGAGGCGCTTTACTTCCTTGATTGTTACCTGAAAGAATTCGAAGCAACTGTCGAAAAAGTTACAGATAATAAATTTGTGGTTCTTGACCGTACGGCTTTTTATCCCGAAAGCGGGGGCCAGCCCAGCGATACCGGAAAGTTAATTCGTGAATCCGATGGGGCTGAGTTTAATGTCCTGTATGTGGGTAAGTTCAATGGAGATATCAGTCACGAGATAGATGGTGAAAATATTTCTAATGGATTAAAAGCAGGGGACAAAGTCAAAGGATTCATAGACTGGGATCGTCGTTACAGGCATATGCGTATGCATACGGCGACTCACGTAATCGCGAACGTAATTGAAAAGGAGGCTGGGGCTCAAATTACCGGAAATCAGCTTGGTCTTGACCAGAGCAGAGTGGATTTCAGTCTTGAGGTTTTTGATAGGGATAAGTTTGCCGAATATGAAAAAATTGCTAATGACCTTATAGCCCGGAAAAACCCTGTTAATCGCTACCTTGTAAGCCGCAAAGAAGCCGAAGAAAAGCTCTCACGGTTAACCACGCTGGCAAAAGGCTTTTCTGACGAAATAAAAGAAGTGCGCATCGTCGAAATAGAAGGAGTCACGATCGAAGCCTGTGGAGGGACACATGTTAAAAATACCGAGGAAATAAAAGGCATAAAGGTCATAAAACTCCAGAATAAAGGGAAGAGCAACAGGAGAATGTACTTTACACTCGTGGATTAATCTCCAGATCAAACCTGAACTTTTTCTTTATTACAACGGGAGTGCAGAGGGTCACGAATACCCCATCCTTTAGGGTGGGGTGACCGCACGCAATTTGATTTTTATTTTCTTTTTATTACCTTTTAAAATTTGGAGTTTTTTGTAAAACAGGCAGAGATTTAAGCTCTAATCTGTTTTTCGGGAATTTTTCAGTTTTCTACTTTTCATATCTAAAGTCGGTTACTTCTTTAATTCATCCTGAACAGTACCATTAAAAAAGCCGCATAAAAGGCGATTAAAGTTCCGCCTTCCCACCTTTTTATTTCCCAGTCTGTGCTGATAAACACGAGAAGCATTATGCTTATCAAAATCATAGCCGGAGCCGTAAAGAATAGACTTATTTGTTCGACAGCTACCGGATAGATTAATCCGGAAAATCCTAAGATTAAAAATACGTTTGCGATATTTGAGCCTATAATATTACCAAGGGCTATGCTCCCTAAACCCTGCTTTGCTGCAGATAGTGTCACTACAAGCTCTGGAAGGGATGTGCCAACGGCTACGAGAGTGGTACCTATTATAGTTTCAGGAACTCCAAGGAGTTCTGCAAAGAAGATTGATTTGTTCACAAAGTACTTTGCCCCGATTATAATTGCTCCGCAACTTAATACTAGAACCAGTATGTCTTTTGTGAAACCTTCTCTGGACTGGCAGTTTTCACCGTTAGCGTTGTCATTTCTTATGCAATTGAGCTTTTGCCTTGCGCTGCGTATACACTCAAACTTTAAAAAGTATATTATAAACTCTTTAAACTGTAGTTTCCCTTTGTATTTATCGTTTTCTTCAAACAGGAAAAACACATACGCAATGAAGATCAGTATGAAAAAGACTGATTCTAGTATTGAGAGCTTCCTGTTCAGAATAAAAACAAAGAAAAGCACAGCTGCAAAGAGCATGACATAGCCATCTCTCCTGAGCATCTCTATTTCAGTTTTCACTGGGGAAATAACTGCAGCCAGTCCGACAATAAGCCCTATATTTGCGATGTTTGATCCAATGATATTTCCTATTACGATACCGCTTGCATGCTGGAGAGAAGCAGTTATTGATGAAGCAAGTTCAGGAATTGACGTTCCAACTGCGACAAGTGTCAAACCTATAACAAATTCGGAAACACCAAGCTTCTCTGCAATTGTTGAAGCTGATTTTACAAAATAATCTGAACCTTTGACCAAAAGAACAAGGCCAAGTAGAAAGATTAAAAGATTTTCTGCGATCATAATTACATCTGGTCTATTTGTCTTGAATTTACTGATAGTGATCTTGTCTCTTATCTGGAAACTCCTATATTAAAGGTTTTCAGTAGAAGAAGAAACGAATCTCTTCTATATGCCAGGCAACTGAAGATTTTTCAGTAGCAGGCAAATGATTTATCTGGCGCTTTTATAAGAAGATAAGTCTTGATTTCTGGTAGTATGGAAGTATTATAGATAATATATATCTTCATCCCGTAGACTTATCATTAGGTTTATATTATAAAATTACTTTTCAAAACGATAAGCTGAAATCATATCAATTTATTTTCATGTGATCTCTCTGATCTTCAGTAGCTTTCAAGAACGTTTTTCTAAATATGTTGCGAATTTATTTCCTTATGAAGTGATTTTTCGGCATTGACTACTCTATTCAAGAGACTTTCTTCCTTAAACTTGACTTTTTTAAACCAGGCTATCTATGAGGGCATACCTTTCAATATATGCTAACCAAAAACCCTAGTTTAGAGACATATTCAGTTTTTAATTCTAAAAAAAAGCAATAAGCTGCTGGATCTAAATAGTCATCTTCTGCCAAACGTTTGAGTTGAATTCTTTTTTATATTATATTTTACATAATACTCAATGGTGGGTGGGCTACTAATTGGGGAAGGCAATAGCTACCTGAATCCAGGAAAGTGAACTTGCAATAAGTAATCCACGCCAGGCTGAAGAATCTATAACCGGCGGAGAATAGGTTATCCTGCAAGTAGAGACTACCTTGTAAAGTTTGCCGAAGGTGAACAGGCAAGCAATAATGTTCTGGATCTTCTAAAAGGATAATAGAGTATAACAGCCTTGAGTGGTTACCAGGAAAATCGGGCGTCTGAAAAGAGAAAGCATCAAATCGCCAAACCCAAAAAAGTACTGATTTACTAAGCAGGTGTTTTAGAACAGTACTTCTCTAGTCCCAGTGGTGCCTAAATAATAGCTTACTCTCTGCAAGAGGCAAGTTCTTGAACATCATATAATCAATATAACCGAGAAAACTATATATAATATATAAAAAGTGGGGGGAATTTATGCAAACCAGTCCAATTGAAGTTCAGAAGGCTTTGAAGAATATAGATTATCCCGTAAATAAGAAGCAGCTTATCGCTCACGCTAAGAAGCACAATGCTAGTGATAAGGTAATTGAGGTTCTGGAAGACCTTCCTGAAAAGGAGTACACCAATGCAGCAGCTGTCAGTAAGGAGTTTCAGGGAAAATAAACACAAAGGGGGGAATTTATGCAAACCAGTCCAATTGAAGTTCAGAAGGCTTTAAAGAATATAGATTATCCTGTAAATAAGAAGCAGCTTATCGCGCACGCTAAAAAACATGACGCCAGCAATGAAGTAATTGAAGTTCTCGAGGATCTTCCTGAAAAGGAGTATACCAATGCTGCAGCTGTCAGCAAGGAATTCCAGGGAAAATAACCTTACTTAGAGTCACGAAGGCATTAAATGGGGAGCGAGTAAAAAAGGCTCTCTTTTTATCCAAATAAAAGAGGAGGCTAGTAACCCTCCTTTTTTCTCCGGAATGCAGTATTTGATCAGGATTTCTGGGCTATTTCTGTGACGACTTCAGTGCTAAAATTTGGCAAGGATAATACAAGGATAAAAATACTGTAAATGTTCTGATAAATTCTATAATATGTTATATAATATGTTATATGATATGTTATATGATATGTTATAAAGTATAGTTATATTGTGAAATTTTATGAAAAACAGATTAATTTTAACTAAAATAATAGTACATATCTTAGTTTTAGTTCCTTAAATATTACTTCAGGAAATTTAAATATTGACGGAATTTAATGCAACACTTGAATATTAATGGAGTTTAATGCTAACTCGAATATTACTGGAGTTTAATGCGGCAAATATTTCAATAATTTAAATAAAACCGCATGGTTTACTGGAATAAATTACGAAACACTTGGCTCAAAATGCAAGAAATCGTTGAGCTCTTAATAAAGCTTAATGCAGTAAGAATAAATATCATTATACTAGATATTAATAATTCAATTAGTTCATCGAGACCCCAGACAATAACATGTTCATAAATGAGGCTCTTTTTGAATTATTTGATACTTCTCTTTGTGTGAACTTTAACGAAATATCATAGGGGAAATCATAATGGAAAGAAAAGGTTCCCAGAGTAGGGATCGGGGTTCCAGCAGAGAACGTGGCTATGGTAAAGGGCCACAGACGATGTACAAAGCAAAGTGCTCAGATTGTGGCGAAGAAGCAGAGGTGCCTTTCAAGCCGGATCCTGACAGGCCGGTCTACTGCAGGGAGTGTTACGCAAAGCGCAAACCAAAAAGGTATTAATGTATTTGGCATCAAGCCTTGTGTTTTCATTCTGATTGATGATCTATTTACTTACTGAGGTTACCATTCTTACCTCAATTTTTCTTTTTTCCTTTGCTTTATTTTTATCTTTTCCTTATTTTCTTCTTTCTATTACTTTTTTCTTTATATTGCTCGAAACACACTATATGTTAGTTTATATATTTAAAACTGAATAAAATTTGAAAATGAATAGAATTTAAAAATGAATAAAATCTAAAAATGAATAAAATCTAAAAATGACGCAGCCCTATATTTTAAGAGTGTTATTCCAGTTCCTGGGTTTCGAGTTCTCTTTCTAACTGCGTTATATCCAGAGACACTCGAAAGAGAGCATCCCTTCCTATATCCCTTACCTCAATTTCTACGGGTTGAGCCAACGTAGCTTTGATGGTTCTCCAATTTTCCCTGAAGACATCAATAATTTCCCATGGGCCGGCAGAACTATCTTTAATCCTATCTCGGGAAAGTTGTAAAAGCAGGTGTTTCTTTTCGGTAGGGGTGAGATTTTCGATTCCTTTGACCTCTAATTCACTTACAGCCGCTTCGTCCATTTTGGATCGAGCTATCATTGGCTCTCCAGGCTCATCTTTTATTTTATTTGTCGCTTTTCTTTCCATCAATTTGCCCCCTTTATCTGTTCCCAACCCAGTTGCTAATCAATAATTAGAGTATAGGTCTGAAGGTTCTTGGGTCCAGGTAAATATTTTTCTGGCAGTAACTGCATCTTGTCTCAAGGTGCGTCCCTGCAAGAAGAGCTCTCTACCTCTTCCTGAGGTGAAATATACTGCGTCATTTCCTCTCCACAATAGGGGCACGTTATCTTTAGCCAGTCAAGCCTGGTTAGTTCTCTCAGGTTCTGTATTAGTTTTCCCAGAGCATCTTCATAAGCTTCAGGAGAAAAGACAATAGGCTGGAGATGGTGTATAAGGATAGGTAATTCGACTCCCGTTTCTACCAGCGGAATTATAAGCTGGTCGGCTCCGATTGCAAGGCCAATCTCCTGATTTACTTCTGGAGACACTGCACCTTTCTGTGTGAGGATCGGGATAACACAATCTGATTGGCGAATACCAAAACGTATCCTTTCACCTTGGGAAAGAATTCTAGCTTTTCTGTACAGGGATGAAAAGCTTTCCAGCTCCACGGCCCATAGAGCTCTGGCAAGTTCCTGAGCAAGTGGTTCGTCCTGCTCACAGTGAGCTATATAAATTTTCGAGTCATAGCTGTCTTACTTTACCGAAATTACTCTATTTTCTTTGGTTTCTTATCGTGCTCAATTTCCGGCTCCGGATGAGGTATCGGCTCAGGTGGAGGAACAGGTTCAGGCTCAGGTTCAGGTATCGGTTCAGGCTGGAAAGATGGTTCTTTGTCTTTTTCTGGCAAAATAAATCCCCCTTTATAATAATAACTTCTCCTCTATAAGTACTATAACTTTCAAGGAATCTACTTCCTAAATGACCTGTTTTCTCATAAAGTTCTTATTAATTCGCGCTGCCAATTTTTAAATTTGACAGGTTTCAAATGCAAACTTACTGGATTTTCAATAGGATTCTTATGGTAGCTTTAACTATCACAGATAATCTAGTCACACCTGTGTAATTGTTGCAACAAAAATTCATTGTACCTTTTTGAGTAGTTGCCTTATTTATCCTCATGACTACCATTTTTAGCTTAAGTGTAATGATTGATATATTGCTGATGAGAAAAATAGGAGTCTGACAGTGACCAAAAATAACATACAGCCTGAAAAATTTTTATTATATGCACGCCTGCGGGATTTAAATACCTCAGACTTTTACGACTTGGTAAGCACCCTGCTGATTAAAAAGCCAGAATTACATCAACTGGTCCTGGAATGGTTCAAAGAAAAACAGGAGTCAATGCCGGAAGCCCTAACAGATGACGATGTAGTCTCCATAAATGATGGGCTATTGTTTGAATACTGAGAAGATGCCAGGAGCATCATCTCAGAATTCAACGAGCTTGGAGGCGGCCCAGAAGATGATGAAGAGGAGGCATTCGGTTATCTGGAAAAAATTTCGGAATTGATTAAAGAAGGTGGCCTGTCAACTACTGCAAAGCTTGAATTTTTAGACGAAGCCTTTGAGGAGTACAATATCAAAAATTCAGGTTTTGATGGCTTGCTGGATATTTTTTTTGAGATCTGCCAGACAAAAGAAGAATGGGAATATCTCGTGAAAAAACTTGATGAATATCTTTCTGACTGGAGAAAAGAACAGGTTATGAAGATCCAGAGAGAATACCTTCACAATGACGAAGCTTATCTGCAGAAGCGCATGCAAACACTCAATTATGGAATGGATTACTGGGACCTGGTTGAATATTATATAGAAAAGAGGGATCGGGTTAAAGCCCTGGAAACGGCAGAAATGGGTATTCTAAAAGGGGAAGGCTGGGTTACTAAGTTATTTGAATTCCTTTGGGAGTATTATTCCAAAAAAGGAGATACAGCTAACCTTGAGCGGCTTGTGCAGACAGCATTATCTCGCAATACTGAGCAGAAGAACATGCTGGACAGGTTATTTGAATATTACAGGTTAAAAGGAGACTATGAGCATGCAAAAGCTGCACTTTTAAAGTCATTTGAGTTTACCAGAGATACATACTATGAAGAGTACAAAAAGCTGAAAGGATTTCTGAAAGTACCTGATTGGAAATCTATTGAGCCTGAAATATTCAATAAGATCAAAAAAAGACTTTCACGATTATTTGAAAATTTGTCTGGATAAAGGTATGAAAAAAACAGTTCTCAAATCAATTTTCAATCCTCCTAAAAACAGGTTCGGTTATTCTATTGAGGACAATTTTGATGAGTTTGCAGATAAATTGGTAAATGATTTTCCAGATAAACCAATTTATCTGCAAACTCATCAAAATTGTCCTATCATTTAATCATCGAATATTACTGGCAAAAAGCATATCGAAACATACCGAACGGGAATAGAAAAACATACAGCATTGCAGCCAAATATCTTGGAAAGGTCAAAGATATCTATATCAATATCTTAAATAATGAAGCCGGTTGGGTAAAACGTTTTTCCGACCTGAAATATGAATTTAAGAAGCGGCCCGCTTTTCTTGAAATAGTGAGCGGGTTATAAACTTCTTTTTTTATTTCAGTTGAATACCTCGCAGCTTACTGTGGAGTTTCCCAGCGCAACTCTGATTTTCTTGGGGAAAGTTTAGCTGCTTCATAACTTTCAGCTGCTTCGTAACTGTAGTTCAATCTCGGCTGTTGATCCCTCCCTGAAATCTTCGCAAACGTCTCAGTTTCGAGGAAACTTTCTTCGAGTACATTCATCATCTATTTTTCCTTTCTACTCCACCGATTCCAACAACTTTAAAAGCAATGCCTATAATCAAAATGTGAATTTTCATGATGACAAATTGGGGTTTACAATTCCTGGTTTGTTCCTGATAAGGCCGGGCTATTCTTCCGGCTTTTAATTTAGAAGCTTTACGAGAGATTAAAATGGAACTTGACGAAGTCATAATCACACGGGCAATTTTTGATGAGTACTCTAAAACCTTCCTTGACTACACGGAAGTTGATGTGGCACTTATAGGAGGAGGGCCTGCAAACCTTGTGGCTGCAAGGTATCTTGCGGAGGCAGGAGCAAAGGTTGCCATTTACGAACAAAAGTTATCGCTAGGGGGCGGTATGTGGGCTGGAGGCATGATGTTTCCGCGTATCGTTGTACAGGAAGAAGCCTGCCGCATCCTTGACGACTTCGGGATCAGGTATAAAGAGTACCAGCCCGGGTACTATGTGGCTAATTCCGTAGAGTCCGTCGGGAAGCTGATTTCAGGGGCAACTTCAGCCGGAGCTGAGGTTTTCAATCTTGTGAGCTTTGAGGATGTAATGATTCGGGAAAACGATAGGGTTACCGGAATCGTCGTCAACTGGGGGCCGGTCACAGCACAGCGTCTGCACGTCGATCCTCTCATGATCCGAACAAAGCTCGTAATTGATGGGACAGGGCATGAAGCTGTTGTATGTAATACAATTCTCAGGAAAATTCCCAATGCAAAAATCGGAAACCTCGGAAAGCTCGGAGAAAAACCTATGTGGTCAGAGGTTGGCGAGCAACTGGTTGTTGACGCAACCAAGGAAATTTATCCGGGCCTGATCGTTGCGGGCATGGCTGCAAATGCCGCAACCTGCTCCCCAAGAATGGGCCCAGTTTTCGGAGGTATGCTTCTCTCGGGAGAAAAGGCTGCAAAACTTGCCCTTGAAAAGCTTAAGAAACTCTGATCCCGATCCAGAAAAAATTTTTAGCCAGGTTTTGTGCGTTTTGCGAGCCGGAAAACATAGCCTTTCTTTTTCTGAAAAGGGTCTCCTGTCTTTTCCGGCAAAAACTTTATATAAAAAAACTCCTTCTATAGCTTGCTTCAATCTGAAGTACCAGACCCCTGTGGCCGGGGTAGGGTAGAGGTCCATCCTGTGGCCCTGTGGAGGCTACGACCCGAGTTCGATTCTCGGTCCCGGCCCTAATTATTTTTTAAGTTTTTATTCTCTTATCTTTTAACAGATTATTTTATTCCTGTGAAAGTGTTTTTTACTTTTTTATTCACTTGAATAGATATCTTTCAACTGTTTTAACATCTGTAATTTATCTGTAACTTATATCTGATTGGACTGTATACTTTCGATCATAGAGCAAATGGAAACAAGAATTGACATGAAAGCACTTATTATAGACGGCTATGTGGATGAACCTGCCTGTCTTGGGGTTCCTCCTTACCTTTCTCCTTATCCGCGTTATATAGCAGGCGCTCTCAGAGAACGCGGGCTTTCCGAAATGGAAATTCACTACCTGACCATTGACACCCTGAGAGAAAACCCGCCCGGAGCAGGGGAACTCACAGGGAAAGCGGACCTTGTTATCATTATAGCAGGCACGACGGTGCCAGGTAAATATCTTCGGGCTTCTCCAATTACACTCGGGGAAATCGAGACAATTTTCCGGACTGCACACGGGGTAAAAGTTATAGGCGGGCCTATCAGGCTCGGTTTCAGCGGCGAAGGCGGAAGGGCCGCAAAAGGTACTGAAAGCAGGATACACCTGTCAGGTGCAGTGCTTGCCAGAATGGACCTTGAAGCTTTTGTCTATGATCTTTTTAAGGATGGCGTTACCGGAAGTTCTGCTGTGAGGCTCAGAAATCCTGAAGCTGTAGATCACCGCTTCAGGACAACAGCCGAAATTGGACGCTGGGGATCAAGGGGAGCTTTTTTGATCAGGCAGCACTCTGACTATCCTTACTGTATGTGCGAGCTTGAGACCTACAGAGGTTGTGGCAGGCATGTTCACTGTTCTTTTTGTACAGAGCCCTTTTATGGGGCTTCCGAATACCGGCCCATAGACGATGTAATTTCCGAAGCATCCGCTCTCTACTCCCATGGAGCCCGCTACTTCAGGATAGGTAGGCAGCCGGATCTTTTTTCCTATCATGGCAAGGATGCTGGAGGGCCTGTTCCAAAGCCTGATCCAGTAGCTATTGAAAGGCTCTATAGAGGAATCCGAAACTCGGCTCCAGAGCTGTCTGTGCTCCATATGGACAATGCAAACCCAATTACGCTTGCAACTTATCCTGAAGAATCTGAACAGGTCCTGAAGACAATAATTAAATATCATACGGCAGGGGATGTGGCAGCTTTTGGAATGGAGAGTGCCGACAGGGCAGTAATTGAAGCCAATTCCCTTAAGGCAACCTCTGAAGAGGTCTTTGAAGCAATCAAACTTGTGAACAGGCTTGGGGCAGTTCGAGGAGCAAACGGGCTTCCCGAAATTCTTCCGGGCATCAATTTTGTGCATGGGCTGATGGGTGAATCCAAGAAAACTTTCCAACTTAACTATAATTTTCTGAATGAAGTGCTCGATTCTGGATTGCTCTTGCGCAGGATCAATATTCGCCAGGTCATGGCTTTTCCCGGAACCCCTATGTATGGAAAAGATGAAGCTGCGAGGAAGCATAAAAAAATCTTTCTGGACTATAAGGAACGGGTAAGAAAGAATATTGACCTTCCAATGTTGCGGCGTGTTGTGCCTGAAGGTACTGTGCTCAGGGATGTAATGTGTGAGGTTCGGGAAAAAGGAATTACTTTCGGGAGGCAGCTTGGCTCATACCCATTGCTGGTTGGAATTCCTGCTTCTCTGCCTTTGCGAAAATTTACTGATGTTACGGTCACAGGACATGGAATGCGTTCGATTACTGGCATACCATATCCTCTGCCTATTAACGCCGCTTCTCCCAATCTTATCCGGGAACTTCCCGGGATTGGCAAGAAAGCTGCGGATTCGATAATTGCCGGAGTTCCCTATATTGGCAGAGAAGATTTTCTCAGGCGTGTAAGCGAAGGAGATAGATTACTCCGGTTTATTGAGATTTAATGCTTTGTTGGATTCGAGTTATTAAGTTTCAATAATTATAGAATCAGCATACGTTTCTGGAGTTATCATTCATGCTACTTGATGCTGGATACTGAAGATTCATTATGCTGGATACTGAAGATTCGCATCCTTTAGCATTACCGGGCTCAGGATTACCGGGATATCAGGTAGCTCTTTAAAGGGAGATTTTTTACATTCCGATTTTTTGAGACGTCTTTTGATCTTTCTTTTTGACAAACACTTATTTATCCAATCGGAAATCATTTTTACTTGGGATTTCGAATGGATTCTTTAAGGGGGATTTTGTTGAGCGAAAGCACGGAAACTATATATAGAGTAAAAATTGCTCTTCAGCTCAGTTTCATTGTCTGGGTCATGCTTGTGGTTTTCATTTTCTATGCTACGTTTGAGACAACGATCAAAATGTACGGCACTTTTTTGTTGCTGTTTACAATAGTTATCTTCACTCCTTTTCTGCCGGACGGGACAGGTTATGATGAAGGCAAGCCTGAGTAACTTCAAGGTAAACCGGAGTTTCTCCCATCAGTATAGCTGTCAGTACAGGTAGCCCTTAAAATTTTACTTTTTTATAAAAAATTCTCTTTATCGCCTCAGCCGTAATGATATAAAGTCCTATTATGGCTCCAAGAATTAAAATGACCTGTAAAGGTAGGTTTGAAACCAAAGAGTGCTGCAAAAGGAATTAGCGGAAAAACAAGAGTCAGGACTACGATCCAGTGGCTATTAGCAGGTACTTTCCTGGCCTGCTCTTGAAGAAAGGCTTTCGGCTTCGGATTACCATCACTATCATTGATGCCGAAATAACGGATTCTATAAACCAGCCGGTCATAAATTGTTCTATCATTCCTGGTAGTAGGAGAAGCAGAGTACCGAATTCCAGGTAATCGAAGACCGAACTGGTAAGGCCAAATATCATCATAAACTTGTGGATAAAATTTATGTCCCAGCGGTGTGGCTCTTTAACTAGTTACTTATCAACAGTATCCGTGGTTATAGTCATTTCCGGAAAATCAGTCAATAAATTAGTTAGCAGGATCTGTGCGGGCAGCAGGGGAAGAAAAGGCAAAAGGGACGCTTCTGCCATGCTGAACATATTCCCAAAGTTGGCGCTGTTAGCCATGAAAACATACTTCAGGGTATTGGCAAAGGTTTTTCTTCCGCCTTTGGCTTCTACAAGTGCATCCAGGATTTTTTCCATCAGCACAATTTGTGCAGCTTCTTTGGCGACATCTGCGGCACTGTCAACTGAAATTCCTACATCGGCTGCATGAAGAGCAGATGCGTCATTAATACCGTCTCCCAGATACCCAACAACGTTTCCTCTCTTCTTGAGTGCAAGGATAATACGTTCTTTCTGGTTTGGCTCTACTTCAGCAAAGATATCAATGTCATTTACTTTCCCTATAAGGGCTTCACTTGTCATCTGATAAATTTCGCTTCCGGTGAGAATTCTTGAGGCTTTAAACCCTACACCTCCTTACCAATACTGGTAGCCACAAGCCTGTTATCCCCCGTAATTATTTTCAGAGAAATTCCAAGTTGCTCCGTGTTTTCTATTGTTTTTGCAATGTCTGGCTTCAGTGGGTCAAAAACAAGAGAAATCCGAGAAAGGTCATTCCCTTTTCCTGTTCTTTTTCGATTTTAGTCTGCTTGTTCATTTCCCTGTATGCAACACCGAGTGTTCAACACTCTTTTTCGCTGAACTTATTATATTGTTGCTCGATTTTTTCCCTGACATCTGAAATTTCTACAATTTTTCCAGGCTCTACTTCTGCTAGAGTGCAGATCTCAAGAATATTCGAGAGCGCACCTTTAGTGATCATCAGGCTATTCTCATTTTTGAGACAAGAACGCTTAATCGCCTGCGTATTAAATCATAAGAGACCTCTTCCAGGTTCTTATATTCTCCCATATCGAATCTACTCTTTGCCAGGATTGCTCGGTCTATAGGGTTTTTAAACTTTTCTGGTAATGGGCATTGAGACTGGCGTAAAGAAGGATTTTTTCACGCTGACTTCCTTTTACATCCTGGATAGAATGAAGCTGAAGTTATCCTTCGGTCAGAGTTCCGGTTTTGTCGGAACATAGTAAATTCATGCTGCCGAGATTTTCAATAGAGGCCAGCCTCTTGACAATTACTTTATTTTCCACCATTTCTCTTGCGCCGTGAGAAATGTTTACACTTATAATTTCAGGTAGAAGTTGAGGTGTAGGTCTGACTGCAAGCGCAAGGGAAAAATGACAAGAATCCAGAATCGGACTCTGAAGATAAACATTGATTGCAAAGATTGCAATGCCCATCAGCATGGTAACCTCCATCAAAAAATGGCCAAACTTTGTAATACCTCTTTTAAACTCTGTTTCTGGAGCACTGGTTCTTAACTCTTCTGATATCTTCCCAAACTCTGTTTTTTGCCCTGTAGTTATAGCAAGTGCTTTTCCACTTCCGCTTTCCACACTGGTTCCCATCCAGAGGGAGTTTGTAAGCTTTGCAAGAGGTGTTTCTACGTTCAGGGTTTTTGTTGATTTTTCCACCGGATAAGTTTCTCCGGTGAGAGTAGCTTCATTGACAAAAAGCCCTTTTGATTCAAGAATCAGGCAATCTGCAGCTCCTTTCTCTTGCCAGAAGCCAAGCAAACTGCTGATCAGGATAATGGTTATAATAATTACAGTATCTGTAACATCTCCAAGAAAATAAGACAATCCGGCTGCAAAAAGCAAAATAAGAATAATCGGACTCTTAAACTGGGAAAATAAGATTTTAAGGGTATTTGAACTTTTTTTGGTTTAAGGAGATTGGCCCCATATTTTTTAAGGTGTTCACTGCTTTCAGAACTGCTCAAGCCTTCGTTGGTTATTTTGAGTCTCTGGAGCATTTCTGGCACAGGAACGCTCCAGAACTTAACGTTACTCTGGCCCTGTGTCAACAAGATCTCTCCTGTCGCCTAACTATCTTTTCTCAAGCTTCCTTAACCCTCAGGAGTGTAGCTAGATCTTCTCCTTCCTTTCCAATAGTTGACAGCTCTCTCAAAATTTCCGACTTTTCAAGATATTTCTCTGTTCTCGTCCCCCCTGGTTCTTCAATTTTAATAGTAATTTCCTCTTCAGTGTATCCTTTTTCAAGGCATTCCTTTACCAGTCTTCCGTATATGGAAGCAATCAGCTTCAGGCAATCAAAAACTCTGTCTTCTTTAATTACGTTTTTCCCGTCAAGTGTGATATTGATAAGCTTTTTCGAGCCCACAAATTCGGTGAAGAACCCTTTTAGCTTTGTTATGAACGAATCTACCAAGTCCCTGTTTAAGGCAGCAGCCAGTTCCTGGTCCCGTGTTATCTCGTAGTCTCTGTGCATAATCAGGAAAGTTTTCTCGTCCGAGGAGATAGTAAACTTATTTTCCGCATCCTTATCTTCGAGCACGGTTTTCAGACTATTTTTCTCATACTTAATGTTCTTTATATAAAAGTCGGATACATCGATTTTTTTTACTTTCTCCTCTCTAGATAGGATTCCGCCTTTTGACCATATCGGTAAGGTCAGGTTTTGTAGGTCTTTTACCTTCAAAGTATCCTGTGTGAAAAGTAGTTCAAACTCATATTGCAGGTTGTCAATAAAACTGACCTGCTTTCCCTTCAGCGTTTTATCCTCCATAAAGGCATAGCGAGCATTTTGGGCTCCATATATACTATCTTCAAAAAAAGGGCTAAGAGCTGAGAGTATCCTTGTATCAAGCTGCTGCATTTCCATGAGGTCCAGTTTATTTTCATTGTCGATCTCGGCAAGTTTTTCATTTTTCTTTGCCAGTGCCACGCTTGAGGAGGTCTCAAAAGTTTTCTCTTTGATCTCAAGAATCTCAGGTGTGTCTACTCCGGCTACGTGGGTCTCAATACATTCCCTCATTTCCTTCTCAAACAGGTCTATTTCTTGAATCATTTTTTCGAAGACTGCACGCCTTTCTTGGTTTTCATTTTTTATCGTGATAGTTGATTTTTCCAGAGGTATGACTTCCTTTGAAATCGCTATAAAATCCTGCATATCCTGTATAAAGTCTCTCTGAACTGGAAATTCGGTAGAATTCTGGAAAGTGTATCGAATTTTAAAACCCCCATTTTATTTTCGTATAAAAAAATGTTTTTATTTAAATTATGTGCTTTCCACATTTTAAGTTTGTCAGCTTTGATTTCAATAAAGATAACATTGTTTCTTTCTCTCAGGAGTTTCTTTGCTTGCAGCCTTGAAAAATCTCTGAAATATCTTTCAAAACAAAACCTTTTAATCTCTATATTTTCTACATACTATCTACTATATTTTTATATGTCCTCTTTTTAACCCAAACAATTTCAAAATTTTTACAGGCAATCTCAAAAAATTGCAACTTTTTCAATCTATAATCTAAACAATTTTTATTAATATACATTAGATTCTTTTTTAACACTAATTAAATTTAATTATTCTATTCTGTCAGAAAGATTTATATTAGTTATCGTGTAATCTTAGCTATATTATCATCCTAAGATAATATACTAAGATATGTACCCTACATTAAAATCAAAAGATTGCAGTCGGTGGAAATTTAGCTCACAACAAATTTTCGCCTTTCGATAGCGGGCACATGTCTAATGTTCAGGGCTTGTCCAGTCAGCACTGATACAAAAACAGGATTATCACCTCCCTGTGCAGCAAGAACAGAGAGGTTAATACTTGCCGCATCAGGATCAAATGTTACCCCACTTCTACCAAAAACGATTTCGGAGAAGCGTTGGGTTTCTTGTCAACCGAACATATATGGATAATGTCAGTGTAATTATATAGAGGGGGTTGGGTTGAAAAATAGGGGCAAAATATAATCTATAATTATCAAACAGTATTAATTTATTAATCTATTGAGCTTTTAACTATCTCAATATTACTACACTGTTTGTCAAAATCATTTAAATAGCTGGGATCTGCTATATCTTTCAACTTAATAAAATTATTAACAAAGACCTATTCAATGTTTAAACTGGAAGAAAATTGGATATTTGCGGAATCTAGGTGTAAAATATGAAACAAAGATTGATACTATTTAGTGCACTACTAATTACGTCCCTTTTACTAGGGGTAGCAAGTGCAGCTGAAGATAATTTAACCATTGATATAAAACACAACGGAACCGATGATTTCTTCAAATCGGGAGAAGTTGTAAATATCACGGCCGATTTCAATAAGACTATTGATGAAGCCAGGATATCGATTACTGAGAATGCTGGTTCATATTTAGTAAACAGTCAGGCAATGGACAAAATAACTACTGGAATAGAGGGTAGCAACTTTAGCTATATCTATACCATTCCAGCGAATATGAAGGATATAAGTCCTTTAGATGTAAACGTCTCTGGATTTAACGCCTCCGCATTCGTGGATAGCAAATCTGTGTCTGATTTCTTAAAATATGATTCTACAGGTGATGATACTCCTACAGGTGATGATACCGATTCAAGCGTCAATGTCACCTATAGTAAAACCAATGTTATACCGACCGATGTTGTGACCATAACCGCGGATTTCAATACAACTGTTGATCACGCCAATATATCGATCACTAACAAAACTGGTTCATCATTAGTTAATGAGGCGATGAACACACTGGATGCTGAAGATAATTCCTTTATTTATAACTATACTATTCCAGTGAGTATAATAAGTGGTAATTTGGGTGTAGACATAAACGCATATGATGCAACTGGAGCTCTGCTGCTGAATGGTGAACCTGCAAAAGACCCTAACGCATTTGTGTTTGGTCTTGATGACTATTTGAATATCAGTATCGGATATAACAAAACTGGTCCTTTTAGACCGGGGGAAATTGTAAATATCATCGCAAATTTCAGCCAGCCCGTCGATCACGCCAATATATCGATTGGCAACGGTTTACCTGGAGTTAGTAATGTAAACTTAGTAGGCGCTGATTTCGTGACTGATGATCCGATGGATCAAATAGATGATGACACCTTTGCTTATGACTTTGAGGTTCCAGATGATGTAAGCGGTCCTCTGGATATAGACATATCTGGCTTTGATGATTTAGGTAATCTGCTGGGAGATGAATCTTTCCCTGACGGGTTTGACACTAGTGATCCGTACATAACGATAATTAGCCCTGAATCCGAGTTTGCTGCCAAAAAGTGTGTTGCCTTTAACTTCACTGCATACGATTCATACGGTCAGTCCGGGAGTCAACTTACATACACTTTCTCTCTCGACGGCGTCCAAAAGAGTAGTGGGGTAATAACCTCTGGTACATATAAAAAACTTGAGTTTGAACTCGCGGATGGTTATCACACCTGGGAAATTAGTACCAGAGACAGTTACGGAAACACACACACAACCGGGTCTCGTGCACTGTATGTAGACACTAAATGTCCCAGTGTAATACTTACTTCTCCTCAGGATTGCTATAAAGAGTTAATAGGCTCTACTCAGTTCAACTTCACTTGTGAGGATGCTTTAGCTGCTCAATATAGTAATCTTGGCCTGACATATACAATGTATATAGATGGACAAGTTGCTAAGAGTTATGGAACTAATATTACAGGGACTGTGCAGTCCGGAGTGCCCATTACTCAGGAACTCGACCTCGATGACGGTGCTCACAACTGGTCGGTTTCTGTTGAAGACGGAGCTGGAAACAAAGCTACAAGTAAGGTTCGTGACTTCTATGTGAGCCTTGATGGGCTTAGTGTCTCTCTCGTTTCTCCGGATGGAGGATACGTTTCTTCAAACCCAACATTTACCTTCACTGTTGCAGGACAGAATGGGGAGGGGGCAGGACTGCCTTTCAACTACAAGCTTCTCGTTGACGGTAAAGAAGTAGATGCAAGCTGTGACCAGGCAGATGAGGACCTAACATGCAGCACCGTTGAAAATTGCAACTGTGGCGACTTTGTTGTCGGTGAAGATAATTATTCAATAAAAGCTGCAGTAAAAGATGGAGTGAACAAAAAATGGACAGTAGTTATCACCGACTGTACAAGCAGCAGGACTTACCAGCCTGATATGAAGTCTTTCTCAGTTGACAGTGTTGCTCCGGCTTGTGTGGCAAACCTGAATGTTGTAGACGCTCCTGGTCAAACTTACTGGCAGTATGTGAATGATTATCCCGGGCTGTATGTTAGCTGGAATGCAAGCACTGACGCAGATCTTGCCGACATGCCATACGAGGTTTATATCAGCACATCTGAGCCAAGCTGTATTGAGGATATGCAAAAGGTAAACACAACCGGGTTAGAGACTCATACAGATGGGTCACTGACTCCGAACCAGAAACTAGAAAATTCAAGTGTCACGGATCTATGCATTGAAGAAATCGGTGGAACAGACCTTATTTACGGCAAGGACTACTGGGTGGCTGTAATTGCTCGGGACAATGCAAGCAACTACAACTCTAAATTCTCAAGGTGTGGACCTGTAAGGACATATGAAGATATGGCTATCACGCTTGATGACGGCTGGAACCTGAAATCCGTGCCGAAGACGCTTTTGAACGCCTGTACTGAAGATGTCTTTGGCAATGACAGCACAGTCCTCTATTGGGATGGTTCATGCTGGCAGTTCCCTGAGACCATTGAACCGTGCAAGGGATACTGGGTCTACACTAAAGAGCCTTTCGGGGCCAATGTTCAGTTCAAGGGAATGTCATCTGACAGTACTGACCCTGGGGTGCCTGCTTCTCTTGAGCTTACTCCTGGATGGCACATGATAGGGCATACCTCTTCGTATTATGCACCCTGGTCCACAACTTTGTCTTCGCTCAATGACTTTGAGCTTCTTGGAGACTACAGGTTCTCTAACCTAATGACTTATGGTTCCAGTGAAGGTTGGGGCGGTATAATTCCTAGCATGACAGATAGCCTACTTGGAAATGGATCTACATCTATTCAATACCTAAGTAGCACTGATCCAAGACCAGTTGGAGCACTTCAGACCGATGGCTGTATGGTACCCGGACAGGGTTACTGGATCTTCATGAAAGATGCAGGTACCTACGCATCCATCGAAAGCTCGTACAAACCGGAGATGTCCGACTACTCAAGTACGGAGTAAGTGCAATTTCTGACACAGTTGACTGTTCAGCCTGTTCAGGCTGAATAGCTCTTTTTCTTTTTGTTGTTCACATATAACTGGAGGTCTACAATGAATAAAAAATTAAAAAATGGCCTTTTAGGAACATCCGTGATACTGTTGTTTTTCCTGGTCTTCTCTCAGGGTTGTATGGCAGCAGAAGATGTCCTTCCATCCCCCCCGATACTTCCGATGACAGTAATAGGAGTTGCTCTCATTGACGGTACGCCTGCTCCCGACGGGACTATTGTTGCAGCTTATCTTAATGAAAAGGAGTATCTTGCAGATACTTCCTCAGGAAATTATTCCCTATTTATTCCTGGTACTGCTGAAGATGAAGGAAAAACAATTACTTTTAAAGTGAATGGAAAGGATGCTGCGAGCAGTGTTACTTGGGAATCTGGAGTTATAGTTACCCTCGAGCTACCTGATGGTAAGGCAGTATATTCCGAGACTACTACTGTAAGTAACTCCGGTAGTAACTCCGGTAGTAATTCAAACAGCAATTCAAACAGCAATTCAAACAGCAATTCAGATAGCAACTCAAACAGCAATTCAAATAGTAACTCAAATAGTAACTCAAATTTAAAAACAGATTCAGAACCTTTGACAGATAATGAAGAACAGAGAGTTTCCGCAGAGGATTCCAAAGCTGATGCCGTTGAGAATTCAGTCCTTGAGCGGAACATGGCGGCTTCGGGAAGTTCAAGCGAAAATTCCGAGGTTAAAGAGGCAGCAGAGTCTTCTAAAAGTTCTCTCAAATCCGAAAGTGCTCCAGGTTTTCTTATTGTCTATGCGGTTGCAGGCATACTTCTACTTGTTTTCGGACCCGATTTCGGGAGGGGATCTAGAAGGAATCGCTGAAGGACTTTTTCAAAAAAAAGTCTACATGATTAACGGTAAAATTTCAAGGTGACACGATGACGATCAAGGACAAACATTTAAGAGGGTTATTATGCCTGGTTATTCTGGTACTGGGCATGTTCCTTGTTCCGGCCGCATCTGCCAATTCTTCTTCTACTATTCCTTCTCTCCCCAACGCGTTTGAAGGAAGTTTGAAAGGAGATGCTGCACAAGCGGGTCCCGGACTCGTAATCTCTGCATATATAGATTCAAAGCTTGTTGGCTCGTACACTCTTACAAAGGTTGGACAGTACAAGGTGTCAGCTAATGGTACTGAGCAAGATAACGGAAAAGAGATAATCTTCAAGCTAGGAGGTATTGCATCCGAGCCTGTTTCCGTAACTTATGAACACGGAGCTAATCCAGTTAAACTTGATCTTACATTTTATGGAGACTTTATACCTCCTGAAATACAAGCTTTATCTGCATCCCCAAAATACATCCTGAATGACGGAGAAGATTTCTCGACTGTCACGGCAAAGGTTGTAGATGACTCTGGAATTGAATCAGTGAATCTCGACCTAACCAGCATAGAACAGGGCGTGGTTTCATTAAAATCAGAGGGTGATCAGTATACCTATAATATAGTCAGTACTGTGCCAGGTGAGTTCAAATTCAAATTCACGGCTTCGAACCCCTCAGGAAACAGTGTTGTAGATACGGACAGCATTTCCATCATTGTACTGAAAGAAAGTCAACTTGCAACAACGTTTGGAGGCTCTGATGGGGTCTTTTCTTCTGAGGAAATTGAGGCTCTTGTAAACAATAACGACGTATCTAGCGGGATCAAATATGCAGTTCTGGGTGCGTATTTTGCTGATGGGTGGGATCGGATATGAAACGGCATGAGTTAAAATTTGTTGTTATACTGTTCCTGGCCCTGACTTTGTTTACTTTCCCGGTTTCTGCAGGCAGTGCAGAAAGGACTTTCCCTTCTTCGGTTAGTTCTGATGAGGAATTCAAGGTAACAGTTAATGTATCTGACTACGGTGCTGCCGGACAGGTACTTGAAAAGCTTCCTTCCGGCTTCACATTTGTTAGTTCTACATTGCCGAAAAGAGCTGTAACTGTAAATGGCAGCGAAGTTTCCTTCCTGCTCATTAATGAAAAGAGCTTCAGCTACACTTTGAAAGCTCCGTCAACAACCGGTACGTACAAAATTGTGGGAATTTTAAGAGATATCAACAAAGCTGAATTCCCTGTACTTCCTGCCGATTGTTCTATAACTGTCAGTGGTAGCAGCTCAGGCAGTTCAGGTAGTTCAGGCGGTTCAGGCGGTGGTGGAGGCGGCGGTTCTGCTGAGCCTCAGAGTAATGTCGCTGCCAAAGAACTGTCTAGGAAATCGGTCACCGCTGGGGAGCGCGTAAGGTTCGAGTTCTCACAGGGTGTAACCTGCATAAGGTATGTGGAGTTTGATGCCAAAAAGAGTTTGGGAAAGATTACTACCATTGTCGAAATGCTGAAAGGACAATCTAAACTGGTTTCTGGCCTGCCAGAAGGTACGATCTATAAGAACGTGAACATCTGGGTAGGTTCCGGAGGAATTGCAAATTCCAATAACATTGCAAACGCAGTTGTCGGTTTCAGAGTTGAAAAGTCCTGGCTCGAAAAATGCGGAGCTGACGAAACGTCTGTATCTCTCTGGAACTATAATAACAAAGCCTGGAGCAAACTTGAAACCACAAAAGTTGGTGAAGACAGTACCTATGTCTTCTTCGAGTCCAAAACTCCTGGTTTCGGATCCTTCACAATTGTAGTACCCGATAAGAGCATAAAACTGGAACCTGAGGATCAAGTAGACACAACCACTCCCAACACAGAAAAAGTTGAAACGAGCAACCCTGCAACTAATGAAAACAAACCTTCCGGCTGGGGTTCTATCCCTGGATTTGAGTCTGCAGTAGCTGTGGGAGTACTCGGTACTGTGTACTATATCCTGAGAAGAAAGTAAATACAGTACTGAATCTCAAAACAGATTTTAATTAAAAGCAGCATTCAAAGCTGCTTATCTTTCTTTTTTAAACAATCGTTGAGCTGCAACGTTGCGCCGGTTGATCACGCCGATAGGGTTCGGGGATAAGATTCTCAAATTCAAACGTGAATCGTTTTCAATCAAACTTTTTCTATAAAAGTTTGCAGGCAAGCTTTTTCAAAAGGCTTGTGATAACGCCCGCTGGCAACCCTCTCCGAAATTTGGATACATAGTCCCATAAGCGAGTTAAAAATCAGTTTATCTTTGCCATAATTCAGCCCTCTTGAGCGAACAAAGTGAGCGAAAAGGGCACCGTCCTCCCGATACGGGACTCGGGTGGCGGGACTCGGGCAATACATCAGCCGGGATTCGAACCCGGGTTCGAGCGTTGGCAACGCCCGGTGATGACCGCTACACTACTGATGTTTGAAGTTTACAGGCTGCCCCTGTCGTTATACTATATATTTTTTGACTCATTAAGTTGATCCCTGAGAAATTTTCAAGGGATGTGTTTTATATCCCTATATCCGAGAGGCAGTGTATATATTTTCGTTTAATTTTCTTAAAGCTATCTTTTTAGTTTATGTTTTTTTACCTAGTTTCGCATGATATTGAAAACAGGCTGAAGAAAGAAAAGCTGTAAAACCTGAAATACTAAATCTCTCCTTTAAACCTGTAAACTTGAAAAATGAAAAAATGAGAAGTCCTCATTTTACTTATCCATTTCTTTTAAAAACTAATTTTCCGTGAGCATTATACAAATAAGCCGTATCTCCTTCGTTATTCCAGATAAAAGAGTACTTATTCCAATACAGCGTGCTTCCAGAGTTTTTACCCTTGCCGCTTCTGAGAACTACCGAAGCTTTAGATTTCAATGTGTATGAATAAAAAGTATAGGTATGCTTTGCACCTTTGTCTTTAATTTTCCAACCTTTCAGATTTACTGATTTTGATCCTTTATTTGTAACTTTAACATACTCTTGATACGGCTTTTCCTTAGGAGCTCCAACATCTAAATAACTTATATAAACCGAGCTTGTCGAACCACTGGTCTTTTCAGTAGCACCCAGAGCAAAAGGAATGGTATCCAAAATCAAACACATAACTAAAAAGATAGCAACTATTCTATTTTTTATTATATTATTGCCTCCAATATCTACTCATCGTTTTTATAATGTTGCTAAGTTACTTATTGGGGGTGTATATTTCTTCCGATTTAACTTAACGAAATCAAATTTATATTCTAAGAACTATCCAAAGTTATGTGTGAGTTCATTCCAAAACTTGAAAGTTGCTTCTTGGATCTTGTATTTCGAATAATCAATCAAGCTCATAATCATGAAAACAAGTCTGAAAATTCCCAGTGATTAAGAGTAAAGTGGCTTTTGGGAGAGACTTCTCAACTAACTAATAGTGCACAACCATTTGATTTTGACTATATCTGTAAGCAGTTGACATATTCTGTTAAAATCCCATCCCTTGATTGCAAACCGCAAGATAGTCACAGATAAATGTAGGTGGATTATTCACATGCATATGTTTTTACTGCAGTTTCAGTTAAAATGTAAGTTTTCTACAGAACCATAATACTATAAGTTTTTATGTCATGAATGCAAGGTTAAATAGTGATTATGAAAAACAGCTTCAAACAGAAATCATCGATTCCTAATAAATATTTAATTTTGATTGCAGGTATCGTTTGGATGTTTGCTGGAACAATGGTAATAGAGACTGGATTACCATATTTTATAAGTCAAGGGAAATCTATTTTTAGTGTTTTTTTAGCTGCTTCAGTATTTTCAGTATTCTACTTTCTCATTTTCTCTAAATTAGTTGAGAAGCACACGACTCGAATAAGTAAAGATAATAGAAAGAAAATGTTTGTTATGGAATTTTTTGATAGAAAGTCATACATGATTATGGTGGTAATGATCTTAGGTGGAATTACTATTCGGAAATTTAGTCTTTTGCCAGCTTTTGACATAGGATTCTTTTATGTTGGAATTGGTTTGGCATTGTTCTCATGTGGCATGAAGTTTGTATATAAATTTACAACTTCGTCTTTGTGATTGAATAATCTTGAATAACTATCTACATGGTCTACTTGAGTTTATTATGACTTGTTTAAAATCTAATAAAAAGCAATGTTAATATTTTATCTAAAAGGTAATAATTTGCTTAAAAGGTAATAATTTGCTTAAAGGGTAATAATTTATTTAAAAGGTAATAATTTATTTAAAAGGTACTAATTTATTTAAAAAGTAATAATTTGTTTAAAAGGAAATGTGTTTTCTGTTCCATTTTTTAAAAAGTTAAAAAGGTTTAAAATCTTTTATCTGTCATGTAAAAACTCCTCGGTTATTGAATGTACAAAGTTTTATATTATCAAGCCAGTATAGACTGATATCTTTTATACTCTGGCGGCGTGTGTTATTTGATTTTCAAACCGATATTTTTGATTTTATTACTGAACTTTTTGAGTGATGGATTTTGAGTGAGCTTGAGAAACTGATAGATCTTGCAAAAAATGCAGCCGAAAAAATCCGGAAATACAGATTTGTGCGCGTAGTCTCACATAATGATGCTGATGGTCTGACCTCAGCCGGGATAATGGCGCAGGCCTTGCTGCGAGCAGGCATTTGTTTCCAGCTTTCGATAGCTGGAAGGCTGGATGAAGCTGTGATTGAAGACGTGAACAAGAGCATCTCCAGGAATGAACTTGTCATCTTTTGCGATATGGGTAGCGGGCAGCCTGAACTTATTAGTAAGGTGGAAGCTGATGTTATAGTGCTTGACCACCACCAGCCTGTAGGGCAATCTCCGGCAAAAGCCTTTGTGAATGCCCATCTGGTTGGAATTGACGGAGCGACTGATATATCGGCTTCTGGCACCTGCTACCTGGTAGCAAGAGAAATGGCAGTCGATAACGTTGACCTTGCAGGGCTGGCTCTTGCAGGTGCAATCGGAGACAAGCAACTCTTTCACACAGCCAATGCCTTCATCCTGGAAGAAGCCTTAAAAGCAGGGGTTGTGTCTATTCGGAAAGGGCTCAAAGTAGGAGACGGAGACCTCGTAGACGTGCTTGCATACAGTACTGAACCTTTTCTGGATATAACCGGTTACCCTGAAAAAGTTACAGAATTTTTGAACCAGCTCAGGCTTTCTGGAAAAATTGAAAACCTGTCTGAAGAGGAAATCTCAAGGCTTGCCAATGCTGTCGCCCTGAAACTTGTCAGGCAGGCAAGCTCGGAGGCTATTGAAGCTGTTATCGGAGAAGTTTTGCTGCTGAACCGGGAGCTTGTAAGAAACGTTTACGATTTTATTTCTATTCTTAACACATGCGGAAAGCAGAAAATTTACGGGCTGGCGATTTCTCTTTGTCTAAAAGACCAGGAGATTGTCAATGAAGCCTTTTCTCTTAAAAGCGAGTATGAGAAGAAACTTACACTGAATGTCAGGGAAAATGTAGAAAAAATTCGCAAGGGAGAAAATCTCTGGTATGTTGTTACTGCTGATGCCATTTCTACCGGGAACCTTGCAAGCACGGTCGTCCGCTACCTTCATCCCGAGCTTCCTTTTATTTGCATAAATGAATCAGAAGGAATCCTGAAAGTCTCCGCAAGAGGCACCCGCGAACTCGTCTCAAAGGGCCTTGACCTTGCTTTTGCATTGAGGGAAGCTGCAAGTGCGGTTGGTGGAAGAGGAGGCGGACATAATGTAGCTTCCGGAGCTGCAATTCCTCTAGGGAGTGCTGAGGAGTTCCTGAGCATTGCAGACCGAATTATAGGTGATCAGCTCCAGAAGATCGGAACTAAAAATCAAAAAACGAATATCAAATTCTCCGAATAATAGGTACAAACAAATGGAAGTACTTGAAAGAACTTTCATGCCAAAGATAAAGATAATAAGTTGGAAAAGCGATGGGAGTACTTATGAAAATTACAGGTACAATTGAATTTCCGGATCCTGAATCAAGAAAATCCGCTGCGAGAATTCTGCAAGCTCTTTCTCCGGATAACCTCAGAAGCATGGAAAGTGAAGTTCATGAGGATAAAGTTGCCGTCCGGTTTCATTCTGAAAAAATAGGCTCTCTTCTTGCAACGGTTGATGATTTTCTCATGAACGTTAAAATTGGAGAAGGAATAGAAGAGGCTATGAAAAAAGACGATAAAGTCCAGGAAAGCTAATTCACTTATAAGTTTTCTTTCCTTTGTTTTTTCCTTTTTTAATACCTTTTTCTCTTTTACTTATTTCTTTATTATTGTGTTTATTTTCTTTCTCTTTTCCTTCTCTTTTTCTGTTTTAATTTTTGTTCTTTGCTTTTTTTTCTTTTCATTTTCATCGCGGGAGCTGTTAATTCCCTGAACTTTCTCGCCATAACTGTATCAGTTCTATGAGCCTCTCATCCGTGATTTCTGCTCCGGTTTCAGGGATCTGTATGCCACTGCGATAGATATGGATAGCTTCCTGTAGCTCTTCGGTGCTTATATTTTCCCCTTCCTGGGAATCCGGGCTATCCCAGGGATTCCATTTGAGGACTGTCCAGTTCCAGCTCCATGCAATGTTTTCATCTCCTGTTCTGGCAATTGCTGTGACATTATAAAAACCTGGAGAGCTGATGGTCTCCGTGTATGAACTATCCTTAACGCTGGATTCGGAACCTTTACTTTCTCCATTAAAATACCAGCTTATATCGCAGGCATAATTTGTACTGATACTGAACTCCTGTTTCTCTCCTTTGTAGGTTGTTATATTCTCTACGGGGCTGGCTGAGTCAATTGAAAGGGGGACCACTTTTATATAACCGATTTTAGTTTCGGTGTCAGACCCTTTACTGTTACCGATAGTCAGAGAAACAGCATAATTTCCATAAGACCCGTAGGTATATATCGGGTTCTGGGTTGTTGAGTCGATTTTTCCATCTCCGTTTAGATCCCACTTCCAGTAAAGGGCATTACTGGAAAGGTCTGTGAACTGGACTGTAAGAGGAAACATTCCTATTGTAACGTTTGAAGAAAAGTCAGCCTCAGGGAGCACACTGGTTGTGAAAGCTTTAATACAGAGATTTGTTTCCGAATTGCTTGATATGTCTTCCCACGTGACTCCATTAGGGCTCACATAGCTTTCTCCGGCATTGGCCTGGGCTTTGCTGCTGTAACGAGCTACAGGTTGTTCGGCTGCAAGAGGACCTGAAGCTGAAGGATTAGCAAATCTTATAACTATTGAAAATCTCTCTCCGGCATGTAATGGCACTGCCGAATTCAGCACATGTGTATGGTATCCAGGGAAGGAGTATCTGCCACTTTCCTGTACAAGGTACCCCTGTCCAGAATTCACAGGCCCGGAAACAGGATTTTTATATATGTATATCTCATAAGCTGTATTAAGGTCCGTAGTATAGAATCCTATGGCTTTGAGGGTTTCGTTCCTTTCAGAGGAGAAAACATTACCGCCCCAGGCAACAAGGCTTCCTTCATATTCTTTTGATACTATCCATCCAAGAGGGTCATACTGGTAGACGTGGTCATAATTATCCTGACTTTCAGCTGTGAACACGGCGTTTTCATTGTATCCGAGTTTTGTGTCGTAGTAGGAAATATAAAAATATCCATCCTCTCCCCATGTGTCGCTCCAGCTATTTTTCACTATGAAAGCCCCGTCTCCTGAAGGGACCTGCGTAAAGGAATTCCTGTCAAAAGAATCATTCCAGCCCACAATGGCTACAGCATGATTGACGGAAATGCTTCCTGGGTATCGATAAGCATAGTTTTTTTGCTGATAATACCCAGGATTCCAGTATATTGTAGTGTACACAGCCCCATACTCCAGAATTGCATTCTTGATAACCTCGTTATCCAGGGGTTCTGTCCTGTCGGGCAGGAAAAATGTCTCTTGAATATGTTTCTGTACAGAAAGCTCTGTGGGTGAATAAGAAGATGAATCATCATAAAGATCCTCAGATTCATTTACAGGCCCGCTCCAGCGAGAAAAGTATGCTGTTGATATGAATGCATTGCCACCGTCATCAGCAGTAAGATCAAATCCCTGCGAATAGTTCTTTGAGACAAGGTTTTTCATATTGTTTTCGGAAAAGTCATAGCTTTTTCCTTCTTTTCCCAGAAGGTAAGATTCAAGAGAAGCAATACTTGAAAAAGCCCAGCAGCTTCCATCGTTTCCCTGGTTCTTTACGGCTGTTACTTTTCCCTCCTTGCGCAGATCATAAACAGCCGGAAGGTCTGAACCTGAGGATACCAGTAAAAATTTTCCTTCAGAGCTTGCAAGTTCTGACAGGTCTACAGGTGAGGGCTTATACCCTGTACTTGAAAGCTGTCCGTAGCTGCCCACAAAAGAAAAAGCTTCAATTGAGTCAGTCTGCTGGTCTTCCAGAAATTCGGGGTTCATTGGGGCTGTTTTAATTACGGATTCGACCACTGAATCAGCAGAAGGTGTGCAGTTTTGCAGCGTTTCAGGGTCTTCGTTATTTCCGGCGGCAAACCCCAGGCTACCTGGCAGGAACAAAATCAAAACCATAAACACAAGCAGAAAAGATTTTATTTTTTTAAGCAGGGAAAGTTTTATTCTTTTCAAGATCTTTAGCCTCGGTGAGATCGTTTCCTGGCGAGCCTGTATAAACTTTTTTGGAGCTTGCCTGGATATATATCTTCATCATTATTTTGCAATTGACTTATAGAACTATTTATGAGATTTGTCTATAAGTTCTTTTCCAACTGTGTGTAATTTTTTATTATATTTTATGGACTATTATTTCTTCACAAAAACTAAATCTCGATTGCAAACCAACAAATTAATTTCATTTCTTTTCTTACTAACTATATATTAATTTTTATAAATAATTAAATTGTTATATCTATTCCCACATTTAGTTTCATTTGTCTAATTTTAATTTCATTTATTTAATTTTTATAAATTACTTTATTGAGGCTGTAATTTCTAATAGAAAGAAACATTACTCTTGTCCGTTCATACTTTATAGGAACACTTTAAGGAGGGGTGGCAACCTGCTTTCGGAAGCACTTGTAGACCTTGAAAAAACCAGACCCGAATATCTTGAAAAAGAGATCCTTAGAGCTGCCATGATTGCAGAGCTATAGTCACGAGGCTAAATAATGCAACTGTTCAAATGAGATACAATGAGGTTTTTGTTGCAACAATTACAGGCGTGACTATAGATGCTATCAACATTTATGAGTAAATGGCAAATCTGGCAAAAAGCGAAGAAATTCGTAAAGTCCTGCTTGACATTGCCAGAGAAGAAAAAATCCATGTAGCTATGTTTGAAACCGTGCTCCTGCACACTGATAAAGAGCTTTTGAAAATCTATTCGGACTATGCTCTGGCTAGAAGCAAAAAATAAGCTTAAAATCCGTTTGCAACCATATTTTCTATTGATCCTCTATGCTTGAAGAATACGAGAAGAAAAGACACTTTCAAAAGACGCCTGAACCGTTGACCAGTGATATTAAACAAAGCTCCGACAAACCGATTTTTGTGGTTCAGCGCCATGATGCGCGTAAGCTTCACTATGATTTCCGTCTGGAAATGGATGGAGTTTTGAAAAGCTGGGCTGTTCCAAAGGAGCCCCCGAAGGAGGCAGGTACCAGACGGCTTGCTATCGAGACTGAAGACCATCCGCTGGAATATGCCGATTTTGAAGGGGAAATTCCGGCTGGAGAGTACGGAGCTGGCAAGGTTGAGGTCTGGGATAGGGGAACTTTTGAGCTTTTGAAACGTGAGGAAAAGGAAATTGTAGTGGCACTTGAAGGAGAAGAATTGAAAGGGATTTATGTTTTGATCCAGACAAAGTATGGAAAAGGCGAAAAAGGCTGGCTTTTCTTTAAAAAGGCCAGCTAAAATCCGAGTATACCTTAATATTTACCGACTATACCTTAATACTTACCGACTATAACTTAATATTTATGGATGCACAAGCTGTGTCTTTCAAGAGTGAAACATGGGTCATACCCTGATCTTTTTAAATCATTGTGAGTATAAGCATATGGGGATACTTACGGAAGAAAGAGTAAAGATCAATGTTTTTGAAACTGCCGGGGAAAACTGCTGCGTTGCTGCTTGTGACGGTCAGAAAGTTTATGATATTATTACGGCTGCACTCTGTGAAAATAAGAAAATCGAGCTATCTTTTGCAGAAGTGAATGAGCTTACACCTGCCTTTTTGAATTCGGCAATAGGACAGCTTTACGGCTGTTTTCCTGCAGAGCAGATTGAGAGCAACCTCTTATTCACGGATATCTCCGAAGAAGATGAGATCATCCTTAAGAGAGTAATCGAGCGGGTGAAAACCTATTTTGAACATGCATATACCTGCAGAAAGGCGCTGAAAGATGTGCTTGGAGGAGAAGATGCGTAAGAGCGTTCATCAAGCAACCGTTTTTCCGGTGAGGCGCCGCCCAAGACTTCGCGCCGGAGGGCCAAGACCCATAAAACCTGCTCCTGTAACGGTGCATTCCATAGAGATGTATGATTTTCCAGAAGGCAAAAGCTACTTCTTTGATACCAACATCTGGCTGTACATCTACGGCCCAATCGGCTGGCCTGACCAGCGGTCGGATGCCTATTCAAAGGCTTTGAAAGAAATAATTAATTCCGACGGCACGATCTATATAAACTGCATGATAATTTCAGAATTCATAAACACCTTCGCCAGAATCGAGTTTAAGCAGCAGACTGAGTTTACAAGGTTCAAGGAATTTCGAAACTCTCTGGCATTTCGGGCAATCGCCCAGGATATAGCCTATAACGTAAGAAAAATTCTTAAAAATACCCTCGCCTGCGATCCCGAAATGGAAGCTATAGATCTTCCTGAAGTCATGGACATGTTCGAGCAGGGTAAATACGATTTCAACGATCTTCTCTTTGCCCAGATATGCCGAGCAAAAAATATGGTTTTCGTAACCCATGACAAGGATTTCAGTGAACTTGGAGTTGAAATTCTAACTGCAAATGAGAGGGTGGTAGATGTGGGGAGAGAAGGAAAAGAAGGAAGAGAATGACCGGTTTTTAGCTTCTTATTTTTCAGGCTCAATCTCAAGATAGAGTTCAGTTGATTCTTTTATTCTTCTGTTTAATTTGTCAATGGTCTCTGCCTGCGTGTGACATCCAGGAAGTTCAGGTATCGAAGCTACGTAAATGCCGTCTTCGTCCTGTTCAAATGTCGATTTTCAAATCAATTTTAAAAATGTGTTCCGGAGTGAATTGTTTTTTATCATTAAGGATGATCCCTCTTTTATAAAACTGAAAGTCAGGGAATACGACAAAATAAACCACTGCTCCCAATTTCAAAAAATATCCTGGAATTAATCTCTTACTTGAATATTTCTTGAATCTGCTTGCCTGATAAATGATTTTGTGCCAGCCCAAATCCAGGCCACCGTTCCCGTCGGGAAAGTTTTTCCCTCCAAAAAATAAATACAACTTTCTGAAAATATTGGGTGATACAGATCTTCCAGCCCTTTATATTTAAAAATTTTCACGATTTCCTGTGTCTTTTTATCCTTGAAGTATACATCAAAAATGGGTCCTTTGATTTCTCTGAGACCGATATAACACTTGTTTTCCAAACTGATCCTGCCTATTATCTGATTGAAAATCCCTAAAAACCATGAATGCTCTATATTTCCAAAATCATAAAATCTTCAAACAGGGTCCCTAAATAGATAATTCTTAATAGAACAGGGAATAACTGAGATTTTTTCCTCACGACAAATTTATCATTTATGCAAATAAAAATACTATTGAATTCCATTGTACTGGTTGAAAAAGCCGGCTTGACGGCTGCCAGAAAAAGGTTACTGAAAAATTAATAGCAGTGCTCTTATAATCAGATTTACCGAACCGGGGAGAAGATAATGCCTACAAAAGAAGAGCTAGACAGCCAGATTATGGACCTCTGGGATGAGATCTTTGATCTTGACGACAAAAGTAAGGAAGAATTAGAGGCTAAGTATGCAGAATGGCGGGAAGTAGAACCGCGACTGGACGAAGGAGTAGATGAACTCGTAATACATATTGAGTCAATGAAAGGAATCAGTGAAGAAAGCCTGCTTATCTACAAAGAGGTTAAAAAAATCAAAGTCAGGTACAAGCAGCAGAAGGATGAGATACAGGCAAAAATAGATGCGCTGAATAAGGAAAAAGAAAAGATATAAAGATGTCACTGTTTGATTTTTCAGGAAAAAGCCGAAAATTAAGATACCTTCAATACATTTCATAATTCTTTTGTTCTTGTTTTTTCATGCAAGGCTGCTACTGGTAAGTTATTCAAAAGTAAATTTCTTGAGAAATATATTTTCCGCGCATACTGCTCCCCTCTTCCACACCTACCGTTTTTAGTTTTTGATCCTTCACCAAACCGATCCGCGACAGAATCTCTAGATCGTGAAATCCTCAAACCGGACCCCTGAATGCAAAATTTTTGATAGCGACCGGGAATTCCTAAGATACTTGTTAAAAGCTGAAGAGGGGGTTCTGGAATTTACTGGGAATATCTCTTGAGGAACTGGGTGGTGTGAAGGAGGTCGTTTGAACTTGCCGGGATCATGGAGTCTGAGGATGTTCTAAGGGTGCTGGAGAGGAATAGAGAGAAAAGAGTTCTCTGTTGAAAAGGAAAAAAGAGGATTTCATAAATAATTTGTTATTCTTCTTCCCTATGAATAACAGGCTTTCCCATTGCTTTTTCTATTCTTTTAAGAATTGCTTTTTTACGAGTTTCAAAGAATTTATTGAAATCATCATTCCTGATAAGTGAAGGTTCTATTACATGACTTGAAAGTATTTCATTCATCCTGAATTCATCGATTCCTGCAGTTTTTTGAATCTTTTCTACGTAGAAACTCGGTGCACTGCCACCTATTATACGGTTGGTTTTTGCAGAAAGGGGCGTTTTGTTGATAATGCTGTTGTACTCATCTTGGCTAATTCCATGGTTTTTACACCAATCTTGAGGAAAGATATGATGAATATCGATATTGTCCTCATAGTATGTCTGGATATCAATTGGCTCACCGGTTCTGAAGTCTATCCCTCCATCCCTCATGAGAAGCGCATAAATTCCTTTGTATGCTGCACTATTACGGGTTCGAAGTGTGTTAAGGCGTTCCGGGTCAAAGCTTGCTTCCTTTACAGTTGAAGGTTCTGGACCTCCATTGATCCAATCGAGAAGTTCAAGTAAGTCTTTTGCAAAACGGGTCTCTATGGCACTTCCATATAATTCTCCCAGCACACCGCACCAGTACCACTGGAATATTTTCTTTCTAACTCCGTCTGTATCGGCTTCGTCTCCAAGTACTGCAAGGGTTGCGGCTAGCGGAGTTATCTGAGTTCTATAGGGAATATCTCTAGGTGTGAATACATTTTGAATATTGAGAAGTTTTGCAGCCTTTTCAAAACCTTTGGCAACTTTATCGGCATTTTCTGTGTATTCTTCCAGTTTCATTTTGAGAATATCTTTACGCTTACAGCTGACAGCAGGGGCTTTTTCTTCAGCTTCTCCTTCCTCAAGTTTTTTTATCCTCTTTTTTAAAGTGGCTAGAAGACATACGGCTTGAAGGAAGTCTGTATTTTCTATACCTTGCAGTACACTAAATTTCTTTAAATGACTATTACGGATTCTCTCCCAGTCTTCTCTAAGATTAAAATTATCCGCAGCAAAGGTTGCTGTAAGAAGTTCAAATACAGTAAGCGTTACACCGCCAGTATTGACCTTTTCAAAAACGAGGCATACAGCTTCTTTTGGTGTACTATTGTTCATCATTATAAGGGGGATCTGATATTCCACAAAGCGGCTTATTACTTCCTTTTCAAATTCGCTAAACATCATTATCTTGTTTTTTCCGTATTCTCTGTTCCACCAGTACTCCTGATACGCCATCCGCCAGTTAGAGCTGTCCAGAATCTGATTAAGTGGAAATAGACCTGCTTCAAACTCATTTTCAGGTGTGGAGTAATCCTCGATAGATTCCCCCCTGAAGTTTCTGACAATTCTATCTTCAGCGATGCTCCTGATACAATCTTCTCTATCCACGTATGGATTAAGGGATCTTTCAATATCGATGTAATAGTGCCTTTTAATCGGTTTTTTCCTTATATCTTCAGTATCAACCGCTTTTTTTCTCAAAATAGACTGGTAGAGTGCAGTTAATCTTTGCTGTCCATCAAGAATCAGCTGACTCGGTTCTGGTTGTGGATCAAGTATCAGACCTTCGATGAGTCTTGGCTTAAAACGAACCTCATCGTTCCCAGTTTGAAGCATCATTACAGCTCCGATCGGAAAAGAAAGGGAAACACTCGCGAGCAAGCTTTTTATGCGTTCATCGTCCCAGACCCAGCCACGCTGAAAGTCAGGAAGTTGAACTTTTCCGATTGTGATGTCTTTCAGTATATCTTTCATGAACGACTTTGTGCTGTCAAAAGTTGTAATCGCACTCATTTTTTACCCTTCGGTTATTTCAGGATCTGTCTATCTACTAATGGGAAAAATTTAAAAACCTTCCTAAAACGTTTAAATCGAATAAATAGGAAATTAAGGAACAGTGAAGAATGAGTACATCTGTTCCTTCGATAGATAATAAATTATTAAAGAATTAACTACTGACCAAAAGTGAATAAGTGAACAGAAAATTAATAATGTTCCCTTATATATTCATAAGCTTTATCGAAAAGCTCCTGATCTTTGTGAAGCTTGTATTTCAACAATGTTTTGCGCAGAGCTTTCTTTATCTCTTTTTCACCCGTATCAGTCCACTGCCAGCCGTCAAATCTGGTATATTTTACAACGCTATCGATGTCGTTTACTATTTTTTCTACTATTACTGGGGTTTGCTCGATTTTACATTCCATAAATAATTGAGTAAGAGCTTCCTTTGTATTGTCAACAGGTTCAGCAGGAGTTTCTCTTTCAAGTATGACAGTTTCCTTTGCAATCTCAAGAAGTCCTTTTAAGAATTCAATGCTATTGATTGTATTTTTATAATGTTTGTTTTTTAGCTCTTCAAGTTTTTTACCCAGCTCTTCAAACCGTGGATCGTTTGCATTCTTGTGTAGCTTCCACTCAATTTTTATTTCAATATTTTTAGCTCTCTTGGATGCTTCTTTTTCTGAGATTTTCTCAAGGATATCTGCATCCATTATAAGCGTTTCAAGATCATCTCGAATTATTTGAACGGTGGTGTTCTCATGTATAAGATCAAGAGTTTTAGGACCAAGTACATACCATACAAGTTTCCCATTGCTGTCTGTTGGTCTTATAGATTGATATACCTGAGTGAGCCATTTGTAATCGGTTTCATACGGATTTAAAAATGAGTCTGGAGAGAGAGCTTCCCAGTGTCTCGCAAGATATGAATAATCTGCTGCAAATTGATCCCTTCGTTCATTTGTGAGCAGACATTCCTGGGCGGGAAGTAACCCCTCGTATCCTTCAAGACTCCGGTCAATTCCTTCAAAATAAGCTAAGCATGTTTCAAGGGCAAGCGGGAATTCGTCTTTTAATTTGTTAAGATTAGATATTACGTTCTGTATCTCTTTAATATCAAAGTTGAGAGCATTTGCAACATTATCAAAGATCCCTAAATAATCAACTACAAGCCCATGATCTTTGTTTTTATACGGACGGTTTACCCGGCAAATTGCCTGAAGAAGAGTATGGTCTTTCATGGGTTTGTCAAGATACATAACCTCATTAATTGGAGCATCGAAACCTGTTAAGAGTTTAGAGGTTACAATCAGGAGTTTGAGAGGGTCAGACGGGTCTCTGAAACGATCCAGCAGTTTTGCGAGTTCATCATCAGTTAGTGAGTATTTATCTTTCCAGTCTTCCGGGTCTTTTTGTCCTAGAGTCATAACAACAGCAGACTCCTCTGGACTCAGGTATTTATTAATTTCCTGTTTGTAGAGATGACATGCCTCTCTATCGAAAGTGACGATTTGACCTTTAAAATTACTTGGTTCTATATGTTCTTTATAGTGATCCACAATGTTTTTACAGACCTTTCTTATCCGATCTGGAGACTTTACAAGTACACCGAATTTTGCGGCACGTTTTGATAGCTGGATTTTATCATCTTCTTCCAGCTGGTCAATCATCTCATGGAAGGCTTCATCAATAGCTTTCTGGTTGATATGGAGTTCTACGGGTCTTGGTACAAAATAGATTGGAAGGGTTGCTTTATCTTTCAGTGACTGCTCAAAACCGTATTTATTCATGTACCCGTTTTTATCTTCTTCAGCCCCAAAAGCCCAGAAAGTATTTCGATCTCTTGTGTTTATCGGAGTGCCGGTAAGCCCGAAAAGAAACGCATTTGGCAGGGCTTCTCTCATCTTCTTTCCCAGATCGCCTTCCTGAGTCCTATGGGCTTCGTCAACCAGCACAATGATATTATCCCTTTCATTTAAAATGCCGTCTGCCTCTGCGAATTTATGAATTGTAGTAATGATTATCTTTCGTGTATCCTGCTCAAGTAAGCGTTTCAACTCTTCTCTTGATTCCGTTGTTACTGTATTTGGAATATTTGCAGCATTGAATGTACCGGTAATCTGGGAGTTCAGGTCAATTCGATCCACAACAATGATAACAGTAGGACTTTTAAGTTCTGGATTCTGCCGAAGCTGCAGAGCTGCATAGACCATCAGTAGAGACTTTCCAGATCCCTGAAAATGCCAGATAAGCCCTTTTTTGATCCGACCTTCAATTACCCTTTTTATTATCTGCTTTGTTGCTTCATACTGCTGGTACCGGCAGAGAACTTTGATTTTCTGGCTGTTCTGGTCCGTGCTGAATATTGTAAAATTCTTCGTAATATCAAGCACAGTTTCCGGACTTAACATCAGGTTTACAGCATGTTTTACTTCTTCCAGTTGCTCAAAAGTAGTATCCGTAGTTTTTCTCCAGGGCTGCCACTTTTCGATCGGAAGCTTGACCGACCCTACACGATAATTTTTCCCTTCGCTTGCAAAACAGAAAACGCTTGGCACAAATAATTCCGGAACGGATTTCTGATACTCATCAAGCTGAATAGCTCCATCAAGCCAGGATATTGAAGGTCTCACCGGACTTTTTGCTTCCCCAATGACCAGAGGAATCCCGTTTACCAGTAGTACAAGGTCTGGTCTTCTGTTCAGGTTTCTTTTCGGTGTGAAACTGTACTGAGTGGTAACTATGAATTCATTGTTTTCCGGCTTCTCGTAATCAATCAATTTTATAGAAACGTGTTCCCCTCTCTCTCCAAAAGGCATGGTTTTTTCATTTTTGAGCCACCGGGAAAATTCTTCATTGGCTTTTACAAGCCCTAAGCCTCTGACAGAAATGAGAATAGCTCTTAATTTATAGATGATTTCATCTGCACGGTTTGGGTTTTCTGCAACGAGAGGGTTCAATCTGACCAGTGCATTTACAAGATTTTCTTCTACAAGAATATCTGATTCTGCCCTGTTGAGTTCACTTCTTGGGACAAATCTCCATCCAATATTCTTCAATAGATCCCGAATAAAATTTTCAACTGAATTTTCCTCGTTGAACACCAGAAACCCATTCCTTTTAATTAAATCTTGAGTAAAACTATTGTAACATATTTTTGATTACCTCTAATTAACTTTTACTAAATATAATAGAATATTTTTGTATTAATTATATGTTTGAAGACCTAAACTCCATTTGTAGTGAATGATATTTACCCCCTGCAAACTTACAAAAAAATTAATACTTGTTGAGTGATATCTGTAAATATGACAATTCCATCTGATTTTGAAAAGCTTGTTAATAGAGTTGAAGAGACCTGGGACAAACCTGGAATGATAACAGACGATGATTCTCTCTGGTACAACTTCTGTATAGCTGCGCTTCTTGGTGGAAACCTGACTGATGCAGAAGTAAATTATGAATTCAATATTCTCAATAAATATAGGCTCCTTGACCGAGAAAAGCTGGATTACGGCTGGATCATGACAGCAAAGACTCATTTGTTGGCTGAAAAAGAGGCTGTAGAAGAGCCAAACAAAAGAGGGAAGATTGCCGCTATCAATAAACTGGATGCTGGAATCACAGATATTGAAATTATCCTAAAGTCTGCAGATTCTGTTTTTAACTCTATAAAATTAAATGCCGAATACATTCAAAGTATATCTGAAGATTTAGATCAACAGAAAAACCTGCTTGTAGAAGTTGCTTCTTCAAATGAGGCTTACAAGATCATAGGACTAAAATCAGCATGGCACAAAAATAAGATTTATGGAATAGCTTATACCAAAGCTTTGATCTGGCTTCATAATTGTGGAATTTGCCTCGACCTGATTCCAAATAACAATCATTCAATTAAGTTTCTGGAAGAATGTAAAGTACACACAACTAATGACTTTTTCGTTGTTAATACGCACTTTTCCTCGATTTGTGAATTGATAAAAGCAGATATTTATTTTGCAGGGATTGCTCTCTGGTATTATGAAGCAACCAGAAGTCTGGTTCCAAGTAACTTTAGAAATCAGTATTCTCCAAAAAAGTTGATCAAAATAATGGATAAAAATAATCTGGATTTAAATGACATTTCGGATATGATTGCAGACATAGAGCGTGTTGAAGAACTTAAATCCCTCTTGAAATCAAAATCTTGAAATAAACGACAAATACTAATAGTGCATATAGGTAATAGTGCTTCAGTATTAAGCACTACAACGCTACAGATTTAATTAAAAATTATACAAAAAATGCGGTTGTTACAAGGGGATTGTATGCCAGAAGAGGACAAATCCAGTTCCAGAAAAGCTTTCATTCTTGAACTTCTCTCAGGACTGGGTAAAATAGAAGGCAGAACCAAATTACAAAAAATAGTATTTTTAGGACAAATGGAGCTTGGGCTCCCTGAATTTTTCAAATTCGATAAATATCACTACGGGCCTTATTCCTGGGATCTTACTGAAACCATTGAAGATTTGATTGCAACCGGCTACATCAAAGAAGAAAAAGAGCACTGCGGAGATTTTGTCACATATGTCTACAAGCTTTCGGATTTTGCCCAATCCGAAATTAAACTTCCATCCGAATATATCCCTGGAGATAAAATAGAGACCCTGAAAAAACTTTCTGAACTTCCCAGGAGTGCAATAATTGAATACGTCTACAGGAAATACCTCCCAGAAAGACTTAATGCATAACGGTTTTCCTTTAGTTATCAAACCTCTTGATTACGTGGAATCTGAAGAAATTAAGAAACTAATCTTTGCTTTTGAAGACGACAGGACTCTACGTAACTTTTTTATAAAACAAACTTTTTCAGGCCTATCTTCAAAAGACGATTCCCAAGAAATAAGCAAAGAAAACAACACTTACCAGTACTTTTTTGACTTCATCCGGGAATCCCGCCTACTTCCCAAAGCAATGCCCGGAAAATCAACCTCAAAATACTATACCTATATTTCCAACCTGTCCAATATCGCAGATCAATTATTCTCCAATACAATAAACAGATCTCTTGCTCATGTTTGTGAAAAAGCCGAAAAAATAGGGATAATAACTCCTGACATTTACATTGACTCGGTACAACACAAAGGAAAGGAATTCGATAAAGTCACTTTCGCAGATGAAGAATCTAATTCTGAAGACTTTCCCCTTTGCACTCCCGAAAAGTTTTGTTTCTACAAAATCTCAGAAGCCCTTTATGAAATCTGGATAAAACCAGAATATACCGGCTTGTTTCTTGAAGTCTGGGTTTACCATACCTTAAAAGAACATTTCAAATCAAATGAAGATATTGAGATCTTTCACAGTGTACAGGTATACAACAAAGGAGCGAGAGAACAACCCGAAACAATTGAAGCCTTAATCGAAAGCAACTCTTCGAAATCTGAAATCTCGGAAGTTACTGAACTTGATGTCCTTATCACAAAGAACGATAAACCTGTTTGTATCATAGAATGCAAAAACACCGAAGCGAAGATGTATGATGTCATGAAACTCTATGGTGTAACCCAATTACTAAAAATAGATAATGGAATTATGGTGACTAATAAGTTCCATGAGTCTAAAGGTATAACTAATTTTGAGAACCTTCATATTGTTTCTGATGCGATCAATAATCTGGATTTTCCTAAAAATGTTGTTGAAATGGTGGAGGAAATTATAGGGCACTCCCCCTGAATTTTCATGAAATGATTACTGGAATACACTTAAGCATTAGATTCCCTGAGAGCATTTCATTTAATATTTTCTTTTTGAGGTGACCAAGATTACTTAAACTTAAATGATATGTTTCTATTATACTGTCTATATTCTCAAAAATACTAACTATCTTTTTTTGTTCTTCTAAAGAGCTAGGCAACGCAATTTTTGTTTTTTTAACTATATCAGTATTTAAATTTCCTTGAGTTCCAACTTGTCTTTTATTCTCAAATTCTTTTTCACTCTTTAGTAATACATAAAACAAAAAGTCATTGATAATTCCTTTCTTTATATCAGAAAATAGAACGAATCCATCATGTATACAGGCATCCATATCAACAATTACAGGCTTACCTATTGTAGCACATATGCTCATTATCAGATCCCCTCTATGCACTGGTACACTTTTAGAAACTCCTAACTCCGAGAGATATTGAGATGTTTTATTGATATATTTATATGTGGAGGTAACATCTGCAATCCTGATCCAACCAGTCCCTTCTGAATCAAAATATCTAGAATCGTTAATTGGACGTGGTGATGCTCCTCTCCTCACATTTGATATATTCCCTAATCTCACAACTTCCCATTCCTCCGGAATCCTCCCCAGTTCACTATCTTTAAATCGGGTATGCCCAATTCCTTTTGTCAGCAGTTCATTAAGAAGCCCCTGTTTGAGTGTTTCAGTTGTTTCTATGAGTTTTTCGGTTTTCTGGATGTTATCTTCGATGGACCAGAGAAGTCCAGAGATCTTCTTTTGTTCTTCGATGCTTGGAAGCCAGAATTCCTGTGCGGCAAGGTTTTTCCATTTTATTGTTGGGGACATTGATCCTTCGGAAATTGAGTGTGCAGTCTTCCAGAAGATACTTGATTGCATGAAACAAGGTAAAAAGTCAGGGTAGATTTTATCTCCCGTTGGGCGAAGAACCATTGAGTGAGCTGAAACTACAGCGTCTCGGTCGCTTACTGCAACTTTTCTCAAATATGCACGGCGTTTTCCGAAAATGATGTCTCCTTTTTTACAGAGGAATTTTGTTGCGTCAACATCTTCCGTTGAACCAAATCTCTTGATTCTTATACAGTCAGTGTCCAGATGCTCCAGGCCAATGTAGTCTTTGAGTCCTGATTCGATAGGTTTTTCTATCCTATCTGTAACAATTGTGGCAATTTCATCAAATCTTACTTTTTGCCAGTTTGGAGGAACGTTTTTCAGGTTACTGGTCATTTAATCCTACCTCTGATAAGATTGAAAATATCTCTTCATTTGCTTCTTTTATTCTCTGGCTGCTTTCTGTCCATTCCTGAATCAGTACTTCTAACGGTTCTTTTACTTCTCCAAGATCGTACTTCTCGACATAGAGAGGTACGTTGAGATTGTAGTCGTTTTCTTTCACTTCTTTTATCGTGGCAACGTAAGATTTTCTGGAGACATTCTCATAGTTTATGTACAGGTCAAAGAGGGTCTGGATGTTTTCGTCTGACAAAAATGCTTGTTGCTTTTCTTGTATAACTTCTTCAAAACCGTTTATAAACATGATTTTTCCTTTTCTTTCGGCTGGTTTGCTTTTTCTGCAAATGACAATACAGGCTTCCATTGGAGAATTGTAGAATAAATTTGGTCCCAGGCCTATCACGCAATCCACATAATCGTCCTCAATCAATTTTGCCCTCATACTCTGTTCAGAATCCCTGAATAGAACTCCATGAGGCCAGAGAATTGCACATCTGCCAGTATCTTCTTTCATTGAACATATAATATGCTGGAAAAAAGCGTAATCGGCACAGCTCTGAGGAGGAGTTCCGTATATATTTCTGCCCCAGGGGTCTTTTGTCCAGCCGCTATGGTTCCATTTTTTGATTGAATAAGGAGGATTTGCAATTACAATGTCGAATTGCTGAACCCTATCGTTTTTGATGAAGGCTGGGTCTTCAAGAGTGTCACCTCTTATGATCTGGAAATCGCCGACATCGTGGATGAACATATTCATGCGAGCAATAGCTGAAGTTATAAGGTTAATTTCCTGGCCGTAGAGTTTGATATTGCGGTATTCTTCACCTCTTTCTTTCACCAGAAGGAGGGAGTTCAGAAGCATTCCGCCAGAGCCGCAGGTCGGGTCGTAAATAGATTCTCCTGATTTAGGGTCCATAATTAAAGCCATCAGACGGACAACTGTTCTGTTGGTATAAAATTCGGCTGCGGTGTGGCCACTATCATCCGCGAATTTTTTAATAAGATACTCATAGGCATTCCCAAACTGGTCCTGAGGAACGTTTTTTATAGTGAGACTCAGGCTTGAAAAGTGTTCTAGCAGATCTATGAGGGTTTTATCGCTCAAACGGTCTTTATTTGTCCAGTTTCCGTCCCCGAAGATGCCCTCAAGTTTGTCAGGGTTGGCTTTTTCGATTTCACGCATTGCATCTCGGATCGCTTTTCCTACATCAGTGGTGATTTCCCTTACATCTTTCCAGTGTGAGCCGTCTGGAACTATGAAACGGTGATTTTCTGCAAACTGGGCGTATTCAAGGTCTCCGTCAGATTCCCTGAGAGCTTCTTCGAATTCTTCCTCGTATACATCGGAAATTCGTTTGAAAAACATCAGGGGAAAAATGATATTTTTGTATTCTCCAGGGTCAACGCCTCCCCTGAGAAGAGTAGCTGCACCCCACAGGTACTGCTCAAGTTCCTGCTGGCTTACGTGAGAATTATCTGAGTTCATAGAACATTCACTTCTTTAAGTAACCGCTTCATTTTTTCTTCGGACTCCAGAAAAGCTTTGTAATCCTTTTTTAGCTGTTCAAGGGTGACTTTCAGGTCAATCTTTTCTACTTCATGGATTTTTTTGACATAGAGTGGAATATTAAGGTTGAATTCGTTTTTCTGAATTTCTGAAAGCTCAACTACCTGAGATATATTTTCAATATCTCCATAATTCTCATACCACTTAAGTACGGTTTCCGCATTCTCTGGCAGGAAAATGTTCTGGCTTCTGCCTTTCTGGTACTGTTCAGATGCATCGATGAAAAGTACCCTGTTCTTTCTTTCATTGGTTTTCTTTGAGCGGAAAACGAGAATACAGGCACTAATTCCGGTTCCGTAAAACAGGTTTGGACCAAGCCCGATAACAGCCTCCAGCAGGTCCATTTCAATCAGTGCTTTTCTGATTTTTCCTTCGGCTCCCTGCCTGAAGAGAGCCCCATGAGGCAGCACAATTGCCATTCTTCCGGTTTCAGGATCCATTGAAGCAATCATGTGCTGGACCCAGGCATAGTCTCCGTTACTTTTGGGTGGAGTGCCTACAATATTTCTGCCGTATGGATCTTGCGACCAGTTTTCATACCCCCACTTTTTCAGTGAAAATGGAGGATTTGCAATTACGATATCAAATTGAGCAAGCCTATCACCCTCAAGAAAAGCAGGCTCTCTTAATGTATCGCCTCGAATTATCTGGAAGCTCTGTACTGCATGGATAAATAAATTGATTCTTGAAATTGAAGAGGTTGTCAGGTTTTTTTCCTGGCCGTACAGTTTTAGTGTTCTTGCATCTCCTCCATTACTTTTAACATAATGATAGGACTCGAGAAGCATACCGCCTGAACCGCATGCAGGATCGTAAATTGTTTCTCCCTCCTGGGGTTTCAGAATACTGCCCATTAAATGGACTATCGGCCTTGGTGTATAGAACTCGCCTGCTTTTCTGTTCGTAAGGTCTGCAAATTTTTTAATAAGGTATTCATAAGCTTGGCCAAGCATGTCAGGTTCTACATTGGATTTTGAAAGTACGAGAGAGTTAAAGTGTTGGATAAGGTTAATCAAGAGCTCATCGGATAATCTGTCTTTGTTTGTCCAGTTCACATCTCCAAATATGCCGTAAAGCTGATCAGGATTTGATTTTTCGATTTCTCTGAAGGCGTATTGAAGAGCTTGACCAACATTCTGGGTTGTTTCCAGGATATCTTTCCAGTGAGCTTTTTCAGGGATGTTGAAGTCGTGAAATTCGCTTAATCCAGCGTATTCTTCGTCACCTTCTGATTCTTCAAGAGCTTCTTTATATTCTTCATCATAAACATCAGAGATTCTTTTGAAAAAAAGTACGGGAAATATATATGATTTAAAATCAGAAGCATCGACAGGGCCTCGCAATATATTGGCGGCACCCCAGAGTGACTGCTCTAATTCTGAAAGGGTCATTTTGTTCATTTTTCTAATTCTCCGCATTTCAAACGTCAGTAAGTAAAGTGAAGACAATTATATGTGTTTCAAAGTTAAGCGCTAAAATGATTTAAAAAAGTGCCGATTATATAAAACAAAAGTAGAGTTCTAACATTTTCTTAAACGGAGCATTCTAGACTTAATCCCAACTTAGACCCTATCCAAAAAGTATTGTGACCTGCTATAACTTTTACAGTAAGCGTATATACTATTCGACAGGAGACAATCTTTAATACCTTTTTTATTTTCTTACGGATCACGTACAGTACTAAACTCAACTCTAAATATTTTTTCAAATGTTTGGTAATAATACTATTATACCCCGCAGGCAAAATAAACACTTTATGAAACTCACTGTCCTTGTTGATAACAACACCCTTATTGACAGGTATTTCTTTGCCGAGCCCGGTTTGTCTTTTCTGCTGGAGGATTCCGGCATACGAGTTCTTTTTGATACCGGGTATTCGGATATCTTCCTCACAAATGCCCGGAAAATGGGGCTTTCACTTCTGGACCTTGACTATCTGGTACTCTCCCACGGACACCTGGACCACACCTGGGGACTCGAACCTCTGATACGTTTATTCACGGAAGCAGGGATAGAAAAGCTTCCCAGCAGATCTCCGGTTCTCGTTGCCCATCCCCTGGTCTTCGAAAGCAAAAAAACTGAAGAGATAGGGGAAATCGGAAGTTTGTTCACTCCCAAAAAGCTTTCAGAACACTTCAGGCTACAGCTCTCAAGTACTCCCCTCTGGCTGAGTGAGAAGCTCGTTTTCCTTGGGGAAATCCCCAGGAACTTCACTTTTGAGGTAGAGGCAGCTGTCGGATATGTGCAGGACAGCGAGGGGAACAAAATTCCCGACCTTATTCCGGATGACACGGCACTCGTATACAGGGCAGAAGCAGGGCTCGTAATTATCACGGGCTGTTCCCACTCCGGGATCTGCAATATTACCAAATATGCAAAAGAAGTATGTGGAGACAGCAGGGTCCTTGATATAATAGGTGGCTTTCATCTTCTGGAACCCTCAGAAGAACGGATGCATGGGACTATTGAATACCTTAAAAAACTTGACCCTGGCTGCGTGCATGCCTGCCACTGTACGGACTTAAACTCAAAAATCGAACTTTCAAAGGTTTGCAGGCTTAAAGAAGTTGGAGTTGGCCTGCAAATTGAATATTTTTAACGATTTATTTAATTCTCGTTTTTTTCTCTTTTTTACTTTGTCTTTTTTCTTTTTATTTTGCTTTCAATCAACTTTTCGGATAGGGGTAAAAATAAAAAGTAAACGCAATATCATGCAACTATTTCTTCAAAACTCAACTCGTTGGCAACTAAAGGATGCAGGAGAAGTTTGAACTCATGGAACTTTTTCATAACTATGTTGATTTTTCTTGAAATTTCTGGAGTGTAGTATGCTTCTCCGCAGAGCAGAGAATCTTTTACTGCATTTCTTGAAAACCATCGGGAAGAACATTTGTTCAGCTATTTTTTAACTCGTTAACTAGCATTTCAATTCTGCTCTCAAGCACTGGAATATCACTTACTATGGTATCCCAGACAAGGTTATAATCAACATTAAAATAAGCGTGTATTATTCGATCTCTCATACCTGATATATTTCTCCAATCTATATCAGGAGCTAAAGCCTTTATATCTGCAGGAATAGCTTTTGCAGCTTCACCTATTATTTCTAACTGGCGGACAACTGCACTTTTTGTTTTCTCATCATTCAGAAAAGTTTCTCTGTCCATTCCCTCAGTGAAATCTTGTATAGCTACAGCGGCGGACATTATCTCGGAAAGATAGAGAAGAGGGGATCTCATACCGGTACCAGCTCTTTTAACACGTCATCTTTCATCATCGGGTGGAGAGCCCTTTCTGAAACAACATCAACTGGAACTCCAAATAAGTCCTCAAGATAATATCCAAGTCCCACAAGGTGTAAGAGGGTAGCTCCTTCTCCAAACCTCACAAGGACGTCAATATCACTTTCTTTTTTTTCTTCGCCACGTGCGTATGAGCCGAAAACGCCCAGGACTTCAGCTTTGAACTTTTCTTTTATTTCGTCCTTTCTTTCTAAGATAAGGAGCCGGATCTGGTTAACATCCATATATGTTCCTCTGTATCCCGCAATATTTGTTTCTACCCACTTTTACGTTAATCTACGTTTGAGTGATCTCCCAGCTTATAAAGTACTGTCCTTTGTATAATATATAACCTGCTGCATTGCAAATTTGCAATTCTTTTTTTCACATCCATTTTTTCGGAAAGGCCGGTCACTGCGTGACCGTGAACCTGTCCGGGATTCTATTTCTTTCTGTTTCTCCTCCGTCGCTAGATTTAAGTTTTAGTTGCATAGTTGTTGAAACAGATCTTTTAAAATAGTGTGTAACCAATAGCTCTGACATCAATAGCTGACATCAATAGCTGACATCAATAGCTGACATCAATAGCTGACATCAATAGCTGACATCAATAGTTGATATAAATAGCTGACAATGATAGCTTAATAAGTAATTATATATAATTATTAATATTTCTCTATGATAATATAATTTTTATGAATTAAATTAATTTATATGAAACAGATATTTTTTAAACATTTAATACTTAAATGGCTGGTCGGATTTTTATTAGACAGCATGGGTGATCAGGTTATAAATATCTATATCTAATTCTATATCTGAATTATATGTAATTCTATCAAACTATAATTTTAATGTACAAAAACTCAGTGTTCCCATCCAGTTTATAGATAAAAAGCATCAGAATACTCAGTATTCTACTATTGAGTTACGAATTTTTGCTATAGAATAGGCATTCATATCAGAAATTGATTTTAGACTCTGTTTACGTCGTTATCTAATTCACAATTACCTTATTCCATACCAAATAAAAGAGGCTCAAACTTTGAAATTACAGTTCAATCCCAAAGCTTATTTTAAAACAAGCGCAGATCCCGCTACTGCAAAGGATGCTATAGCTGCGCTTTTTGAAGAAGCAAACAATACCCTTCTCACCCGAGGGGTGCCTGAAGGATAGGGAGCAAAGGTTACGGAATGGAAGCTCGGGGAGGACAGGATCAAGCTTGTGCTCCAGTCCGGCAGGTATGTCAGGGTGCACGATGCAATTTTCCGTCTGAGAAAACAGCTTGCTGAGGCACTCGGCAAGAAATACAAGATAGGAATTCGCGGAATCGAGGTTGAACTCTCACAATTAGAGTGCCGGCTGACCACGAGCTCAGGATGCTCAAAGTGCCTTATATAAAAAGTATGGAAAACATTGAAGGCGGGATTCAGCTCTAACTTGAGGTCGGAGAAGCTGAGATGAAGAACCGGGTTCCGGACAGGATTCTCACCCTTCTTGAAGAAAAGATCGAGGCTGCCCAGTATGGAGCAAAGGCTGAGCACTGGAATCTGCTCTGGCAGAGAGAGCCAATGGAGCATCCTTTCAAGGAAGACCCGACCCAGGCTATGATGAAAGAAGGCTGGCTCAAACGTGGGTCAAGCCGCGGACAGTGGATCCACGGGCCACAGTCCACAAAGATCTTTCGGACTTTCAAAAAAATCGTCCTTGAAGAACTTCTAGAACCTCTCGGATACAGGGAAATGATTTTCCCGAAACTGGTCACCTGGGAAGTCTGGATGAAATCCGGGCATGCAAAGGGTGTCTACTCTGAGATATATTATGTGTGTCCTCCGCAGACAAGGGATCCCGATTACTGGGAAGAGGTTGCCGATTACTACAAGGTTACTCATGAAGCGCCCACAAAACTGATCAAGGAAAAAATCGCAGAGCCAATCGGAGGCATGTGCTATGCCCAATGCCCGCCTTTCTGGATGTACGTAGCAAGGGAAACCCTTCCAAATGAGGAAATTCCTGTAAAGGTCTTTGACAGGTCTGGAACCTCTCACAGATATGAGAGTGGCGGAATTCACGGTATCGAAAGGGTCGATGAATTCCACAGGGTCGAAATTGTCTGGATCGGGACAAAAGAAGAGGTAACAAAGTGCGCAGAAGAACTGCATGATCGTTATATGCATATCTTCAACGACATCCTGGACATCGGTGGAGAAAAGCAAGAGTTACTTTCTGGTTCATGGCACAGGAAGGGCTGCTCGGACTTACCGAAGAAAACACTGTCGGGACCACCGATTACGAGGCCTGCCTGCCTTACCGTGGGCCGGATGGAGAGTGGCTCGAGTTCCAGAATGTGAGTATCAACGGAGACAAGTATCCCAAAGGCTTCAATGTAAAACTTCAGTCTGGAGAAGATTTGGTCTGGCTGTTCCGGAGTCGGGCTTGAAAGATGGACTGCGGTCTTCCTTGCGCAGAAAGGGCTTGACCCTGCAAATTGGCCTGAGGAGTTTAGAAAGAGAGTAGGTGAAATGCCGAAAGGAATCCGTTTCCTTTAAATTTTTCATTAATTTTTTCCAAATTTTTCTTCAAACTTTTTCTTTAAATTTTTCTTCAAATTCTTTTCCTTAATCTCATTTTTAATTTTTTCTTAATATCTCCTTCAAATTCTTTTCCATAAAGTTTTCTTCAAACTTTTTTCCATAAAGTTTTCTTCAAACTTTTTTCCATAAAGTTTTCTTTAAACTTTTTTATTTTCACTTTTTAGCAGATGGCCAGAAAGTGTTTCTAACCGATTTGTTTATATACTGATATGATATGTATAGTGAGCCATTAACTAGTTAGATGCCGCTAATTTCTGAGATCTTCTGGCGATTTTCCGGATCATATTTTTTGATTATCAGGAGCCTGTAGTTGCCGGAATATAGGGGACGGGTCCAGGTTCGGAAGCCTATTGAAGCTCGGAAGTTTCATCTTGAAAGGGAAACGCTAGTGCAAAAAGCACCACAAACTGCGCCTGGCAGCGCAAAGTCTGTGCAAAAGCTCTGAAGGTCATTCATGCTCATTGATTAAGGAAAAACTCATCCGAGCATCCTGAATAAGAAACTGAAAGGCTTGAGGGCCGCAGGATAAACCAGCAGCATACAAAATTCAACAAAGATACTAGAAATAACATAATAATCGTAAAAGGAACATTACTTCGGAGGAATCACTTGGCAAGAAAGAAAGTACAGAGAAAGCTTGACGGATGGAAATCCAAGGAATGGTATAATATTGAAGCTCCTGCTTACTTAAATAGAGCTATTGTCGGTAACACTATGGCAGGAGATCCTTCTCTTCTTGTAGGACGCAATATTGAAACCACTGTTGGGGAACTTACCAACGATATGACCAAGAATAACACTAAGGTCATCCTCAGGATCAATAATGTCGTAGGAGACGTCGCAACTACCGACCTCATGGGCCACGAACTTACAACCGACTATATCCGCTCAATCGTGAAGAGGCAGACCTCCAGGATTGATGCGAATATCGACGTTAAAACCAAAGACGGCTATGTCATCCGTGTAAAGCCTACCTGCTTCACCATCAAAAGAGCACGTTCAAGTCAGATCAAAGCCATCAGGGAAATGATGGTCAACATCGTCGCAAAGCGTGCATCAGAAGCCGATTTCGAGACCTTTATGCAGGAAGCAATCCTTGGCAGGCTCTCAGCAGCCATTTACAGACAGGCCAAGTTCATCTACCCGCTCCGCAGGGTCGAAATCCGCAAAACCCAGGTTGAAGCAGCACCTGCACCTGCTACATCCGCTGCACCCGAACCTGCAGCAGCGTAATTCGTTCTGGTTTAATATCAAGAAGCAGGGGAAAATCCGAAAGGATTTTCTTATCTCCTTTCTTGGTTTCTTTTAGTATATGAATTTCTTATTTTTACTGTTCTAATTGTTCTTCTTCACTGTTCTAATTGTATTTCTAAGGCTCTTTTTGGTTCCAGATTATCTACCAGTAGAAGTGTGAAAAACCCACTCTAAATTATCTAATCGCAGAAAAAAGGAAAATTCAGAAACTTAAAATTTATCCTTCTTGGCTCAATTCAGTATCTTCATTCTTCGTTATAGTTCAGCCTTTTGAGCGAAGCGGAACGTAATGAAAAAGGCGCTGTCTCTCCAAGGACAGGACTTGGACGAGACAATAATTGGACTTCTCTGCTTGCCGAATTTCAGGTTTTTAACTTACTTTTTTTCAGGCCCGCAGCCGATAATTCTGAAGTTTTTCTTTTTGCTTGGGTTACTTCTGGGCTTGCTGCTGAACTTGTCGCTGAACTTGATGCCGGTTTTGCTACTGAACTTGCTGCAGGGCGGCTTACAGAAGCCTTTACCTTGATCCTTGTTTCGGCTCCTTTGCCTGGTTTTTTCCAGTACTTTCTGCCTTCTGGGCAGCGCCGGTTTATACAGAACTCTTCTTCAGGGCGGTCGCCGTCTTTTAACCTGAACAACTTCCAGCCGCAGGTTTCACAGGTCTTGTCAAGCAGGGTCAGTTTTCCGGTTTTGGGGACTGAATGAGTGTATCCGCAGCGTTTCGTGCAGCCCAGGAATCGTGTGTCTTTAAAGTTTATCAGGAACATGCTTCCATCACATTCCGGACAGGGGCCGACCGTTTCTGGGGGATAACATTCTTTTTCAAGGTCGCAGGTAAAACAGGGGCCTATGCCTACAGCCCAGTTATATTTGTTTCCGACTTTCAGGACAGCTGCTCCTCCTTTTTTACATTCCTTGCTCCTTAGTACGGTCAAAGCCCCGGCTTTTGGCAGAGGATACGAGTTTCTGCAGTCGGGATAGCCTGTGCAACCTACAAAGCGGCCTGAATCCGTCTGCACAATTCTTAACACATGCCCGCAAACCTTACAGGTTCCGATGTAGTTTTTCTTGTCTTCAAGGGCAGCTTCATCCTTAATTGTGCCTGCTATGTTTGAAGTCAGCTCCTTTTTATTTGCTTCAAGCTGGGCGTACATCTCCTTGATCAGGGCTGTGCCTTCTTCAAGGGCAGCTTCAAACTCTTTTTTTCCATCTTCGACTTCCTGAATAAGGGCTTCGATCTTTGCCCTTATTTCCGGCTTTACTAGAATCGGGACGGTCAGAGAGAGCCCATCCATAAGGGTAAAACCTGTATCGAGAATAGAGATGGTTTTTCCCTTTGTCTCAAGATACCCTCGCTTCTTGTTTGTTTCGATATGAGTAGGAGCTGTTGCCTTTGTCCCTATCCCGTTTTTGTCCATAAGGGTCAAAAGTTCGGCTTCGGTCAGTTTTTTTGGCGGGCTGGTTTTGGACTTTGTATTGCTGAGCTTTTTTATGCCTACTTTCTGGCCTTCTTCTACAAATGGGAGAAGTTTATCCTTCTTATTTTCGAATGGATAGGCTTCAAGCCAGCCTGAATCCTTAAGCACGGTTCCGGACGAGTCAAAAGGCTCTTCATTTACGAGCAGGTGGAGGTGCGTTTTTTCGAAAACGGCTGCAGGCATAAGGTTTGCCAGGAAATGCCTTGCTATAAGGTCATAGACTGCAGGGGCCTGAGGGATATTTACTGCAGAGCTAACCTCTCCTCTTGAAGCCGCCCTGATTGGGTGGATAGGGGGGTGGTCGTGTGCATCTTTTTCCCCGTTTTTTGGGACAATTGGGGCTATAAGGATAGACTCTGCAAAAGGCTTGTACTCCTTCTGGCGTGCAAAGTCAAAGACAAGGGACTTGAAATCAAAGTCGTCAGCGTATTTGTTTGTCTCGGTCCTGGGGTAGCTGGTAAACCCTGCAAGGTAAAGCTGTTCTGCAACCTCAAGGGCAAGTTCCGGGCTTATTCCGAGAAACTTGGAGGCCCTTTTGAGGAATTCTGTAGTATTTAATGGATTAGGAGGGCTGGTTTTTGTTTCTTTTACTGTCTTTTTCGCAACTAATCCTTCCTTTGCCCCTTTCAGCCGCTTGAAGATCTCAGCGGCTTTTTCTTTATCGTGAATATTTCCTGCTCTGTGAGTACCTTCAAAATCTCCTCTTTCTTTTCCTCCTTTTTTTCCTCTTTTTTTCTCTCTTTCTTTTCCTTCTTCTTTTTCTCCTTCTTTTTCCCTTTCTTTTCCACTTCCTGCCGAGAAAATCGCCGTTATCTTCCAGAAGTCCTTTGCCTGAAAAGCCCGGATTGCCTTTTCTCTTTCGTATACAAACCCGCAGGTAGGCGTCTGGCAGGGACCGATAGAAAGTATATCTTTTGTTCTTGCTCTCTCCCTGACCGAAAGCGTGACAAAGCGGGTGAAAGCTGCTCCCATTTTAAGGTCCAGAATCTGTCTGGCTTCTGCAGCCATTGCCATGTTGTAGTCCGGGTCTATCAGGCTTTCAAAAGCTTTTTTTACCTCCTTTGGGGAGAGAGACGAAAAACGTGCCCTTTCAACCGGCACATTTGTTACTTCCTCTGCAAGTGTCTTGGCTTCAAATCCTATGTTTTCTCCTTCCCTGTCATAGTCGCAGGCAAGGACGATCTTGTTTGCTCTTTTTGCCAGATTTTTTACTGCAGCAGCGTAATCAGTTCGAGTTACAAGTTTTTGCGGGTCGACTTCAAGAAGCACACCCGGATTTACTTCCCTCCATTTATTATACTGTTCCGGAAAGTCATAATTCATAATATGCCCGGAAAGTCCCATTACCAGCCACTCTTCACCTTTCCACTTGAATTCGTATACAGGCAGCCCTTCAACTGTTATCCTCTCAACTTCCCCCTCGCCCAGGATGCTGGCAATCTGGGATGCTGCCTTATTCTTTTCTGCAAATGCGACAACTGTCATATAAAATACCCTGATTCCGTTCTTGAGATTATATTGGGATCTAAAATAGTATTAATAAGAAATGTGTAAGGAAACGCATAATGAAGCTAATTGAAACACATAATAAAGTGAATCAGGAAATGCACCTGAAAGATTTCCCTTCTTTTTCTCGTTTCTTTTATGTGCATCGGCTTAATCTTACTGGTTAGGTTCAATCATTTTACTGGTTAGGTTCAATCATTTTACTGGTCAGATTCAATTATTTTACTGGCTAAATTCAATTATTTTACTGGTCAGATTCAATTATATCAGTAAGCTGTAAAAGCCTTTACTTAAAAACAGTTTCCGTGGTTTTCTTTCTGCGCATGCTCTAAATAATATACATACATTATTTATATATTTGTTTGCTTATACATATTATATGACTTACCAGACGTGAAAAGATATGTGAAAAGATATATATGAGTTGTCTGTTCTAGTCTGCAAGATATAAGTACTGGATTTATCTTTATCCTTATTATTCTGGTCAACCTTATAATATGCTTATGAAATGTCGGTTAGTTACAGTCAATGATATTGCTGTTATTTGACATTTTTTTATTGATATCTATTAATTAATATAATATTATAATTGTCTCATTAACCTGCAGTCTGGAGTAACAATGACACTAATGGAAGATGCAAAGAAGGGAATCGTCACCCCCTCTATAGAAGCCGTGGCAAAAGCTGAAGGAATAGACGCTGAGACTGTCCGCTCCTGCGTGGTAAAAGGGCTAATCGCTATCCCCGTAAATAACAGGCGAGAGACCCTTCCTATAGGTATTGGCAAGTACATGAGCACAAAGATCAATGCCAATGTAGGAACATCGAGAGATTATATAGACATTGATGCCGAAGTTGAAAAAGCAAAGGCAGCCGAAACTTTCGGTGCTCATGCCGTAATGGATCTTTCTACAGGCGGAAATCTTGATGAAATTCGCACTCGAATCCTGAAATCCGTTAACATTCCAGTCGGGACGGTTCCAATCTACCAGGCTGCAGCTTCCAGGAAAGTTGTTGTGGAAATGACTTCGGATGATATGTTCAACGCCGTCCGGAAACATGCCAAACAGGGAGTCGACTTTGTGACCGTGCACGCCGGGGTTAACTTAAACTCACTTGAGCGGCTGCGCCAGAGCGACAGGATCATGAATGTCGTGAGCCGTGGAGGCTCTTTTACCCTTGCCTGGATGCTGCATAACGGAGAAGACAATCCTTTCTATGCCGAATTTGATTATCTACTTGAAATCGCAAAAGAATATGATATGACTCTGAGCCTTGGAGACGGCATGCGTCCCGGCTGCATTGCCGATGCCTCTGACCGCCCGAAGTTCATGGAATTTATCACGCTTGGTGAACTCGTAAAGCGGGCAAGGGCTGCCAATGTCCAGACTTTTGTAGAAGGTCCCGGCCATGTGCCTTTGAACGAAATCGAACTCAGCGTTAGGGGCATGAAAGAGCTCTGTAATGGTGCTCCTCTCTATCTTCTGGGCCCGCTTGTGACTGATATTGCTCCCGGCTTTGACCACATTACAGGTGCAATAGGAGGCGCAGTTGCAGGGATGTACGGTACGGATTTCCTCTGCATGGTAACTCCCTCGGAACACCTTGCTCTTCCAGCCCTTGAGGATATAAAAGAAGGTCTGCTCGTAACAAAGGTTGCAGCCCACACTATTGACCTTATAAAAGAAGGCCCGAGAGAACGCGCCTGGGAAAAGGATCTTGCTATGGCATATGCCCGCAGGGACCTTGACTGGGAAAAACAGTTCGAACTGGCAATCGATGGCAACAGGGCCCGCAAAATCCGGGATGCCCGAAAAACTGAAAGCGATACCTGTTCGATGTGCGGGGATCTCTGTGCTTTGAAAATCGTAAAGGAGGCTTTTGAGAATAAGAAAACGGAAGAATGAATTTTTTCGATTCTTCTCTCATTTAACTCTTTTTTCAACTTTTATTAACTCTTTTTCAACCCTTCTTATGTTTTTTCAGCCATCCTTCAACTTTCTTTTTGATTCTTTCTTATGTAGAACCTTAGTTTTTCAAATCGTTAAATTAACATCACTGAATTCACAGTACCGTCAGCTTTGAGGTATTTCTCCTAATGTATTTATTGTTCAGTGAAATCGCTAACTGTCGTAAGAATAGCTTCTCTAAAATCCTTAATTAGCGTCGGGATAAAGTTCCCATCCCTTGTTGCTGTAAGCCAGGGACTCATGGTTGTAGAAGAAATGAAGTTCATCGTGAGCAGACTGTCATGATTCACACCCAGGCGTGCCATGAAGTTTCTCACAAAATTCTCTCCATAGGCCTCCGGATCAAATTCGGAAGTTGTGATAATCAAAGGAGTCTTTTGTGTCTGATCCGGATCCGCGGAAAGACTTAGTTTCTTAAAAATCGCTTTATTGAAGTTGTTAACCAAAACAGGGTCTGTATTGAGTTTTCCATCCTTGTTTTTGAAATTAAAGGCATAGGTAATTATGATTTGGTCAGAGCCCAATTCCTTTAACAAGGACATAGCTTCAGGATCATTAACCAGATCATCATTTTCTTTGTTGGCAATGTTTTCCCGAATGTATTCTAGCTGTTGTTCAATTTCCTTTTGGCTTTTACCTTGTTTTTCAGCTGGTATCTGTTGTACCGGAACAACAATAAATGGGTCATCCGGTTCTGCCATAGTAACAATTGCTGCATAAAACCTCTTGCTGTTAAAAAGCGCTTTTCCGAGGATTTGCCCATAACCGCTTTGATCAGGGCGAATAATACGATGACTTAGATACACTCCAGCCGCTGCTGCCCCAGGTTTTGAGCCTTCAATTCCATATATTCCCATACTTGCATCAAGACTGTCGCTATGATATACTTCCGGTGCCAGAAAAGCCACCAGGTTTCGCATACACGAATTGCGATAGCAGAGCCCTCCGGCTGGATAAGGAATATAACCAGCTTTATGGGGATCTATTGTTATTGAGTCTGCAGCAGGTAGAGCTTTGTATTGTTCTGTAACGTATTCGCTTAGCTGCAATACAGGGGTATCCTGTAGATTGTTATTGTTAGTTTTTCTGGCAATGTTATTCTCCGGCTTTCTAAGAAGGCTGGCAAAATATCCACCCCAGGCGGCATCAACGTGTACTACAAATTCCAGTCCGGCCTTCCTATACTCTTCGCGTGTCGAAAGCACTTCGGATAGAGGATCGACTGCACTTTCTTCTGTGGAACCCAGAACCACCACAACCATAATTACCGGCTGCCTTCTTTCTAAACACCTGTCCAGCTCTGTACGCAGGTGTTTGACATCCATCCTGGCATTCATATCTATGCTAATATTTATAAAGTTGTCTTTTCCGATACCCAGAACAGCTGCATTCTTAGGCCAGGAATAGTGTTTTGTAGAACAGCCCATTACGACAGGCTCGAGAAAACCGCTTACAAATTCTCTGCTGAAGGAAGCAAAACCCATACTTTGAAGCAGGTACGGATCCAGAGCATTGGTAATATCCTGAGAAGAGATCCCGTACTCATTTTCCATTCGCGTGGTCAGGTTAAGTATAACATCAATATTGAGGTTAAGAAGTATCCATGTATCCAATTTAATTAATTGAGCCCTGCTACCATCGTTTAAAGGAACGGTCATATTTTTCGCCGGCTCAAGAATTTTTTCGTTTCTTAGAGCTGCAACTACTGAAAGAGGATAGTATTTTAGATTTCGTGCGGCCCACATTGCTTCCAGATTAGCGACCGAGCCATCACAGGTAATATGACCCCATGGTCTTATTTCTACAGAAGATTTTTGAGAAGATATGATACCGGAGTTTACATTTTGAGGTATCGAGAACCCCAGCATTTTGCAGAGGTCATCTCCTACCAACGCTTCAAGTTGAGATGTTACCGGAGAAGCCTCCAGTGCAACATTGTTCTGATTATAGAGCATGGCTGCAAAGTACCCCAGCATTCCCGGAATGGTTAAGTCCCAATTCATGTGAGCTTGATAACGATAACTGGAAAAAGGAACAGAGCCTTTCAGGTTGTCCAGAAGTTTTTGGTACTCAGTTTCTAGCTTGTCTACGCTTTGATAATATTCTTCGTCTTTTCTTTCAGGCGTAACATAAGGAGGATCGTTTGGAAAATACCCAATTCTATCTTTGCAGTTAGCATCAATTCCTTTTAATATGAGGTCCGAAAACAAAGTCTGGTTTTCAGCTTTTGGCCCCAGGAACCAGGCAGCTAACGAATTGGTGCCGGGACCTTCTAGATGAAAGCGTTGATTCACATCCTGTTTTTCAAGATATTTAGTCATGAGTCTGGCAAATTCCTGATGTCTATTTGAGGACGAGGTTTTCATTTTATTTCTCCTTTCTTGTATCTTCCAGCATAAAGTCTGGAATTTTTTAGTAATATATATTCAAAATAATTGAAAATTTTCTATATGTATTTTTCAACAGTGTCAACTTCCAAAAAATAATTATTTGAATAAGGCGCAATGATGTTATGGTTCATATAGTGTTTTCACATATCAATCTCCCAAGTTGTCATTACACCTAAAACTACTTTATAAATTTTAAATGTTCTCATGTTAAAACTTGGATATTAAAAAATAATATTTTGAAATGAGTTTCTAATACGAAATAAAAAATAAAAACAAGATTTTTAATAAAGTTCTCCGCTATTTTGTATGAGTTATTTGGAATGGTGACGCGAAGATGCCTGTTGCTTGCAGCGGGATATGCCAGCAAAACTTTGATTCTATATCTCTCCTTGATCTGTTTGAAACAGAAAACACAAACTTGAAAAATACAATTATTGGTCACAAATATTTAGCACAGCCCATGATAAGATTTCTTTTTGAAGAATACCTTTAAACAAAAAAAGCAAGGAAAAATTAATTGTATTGGTTCGCAGGGACCTGAGTTTTTGCAAGAACAACTGAAAAGTTACTTTTAATTTTCCTATGCGTAGCCTGTGCAAAATTTTATAATTATTTAAAACAATTTTAAAAGCATGTCAACAATAAGCTCCAGTGTCGTAACTTTGTTTTGAATCCCTGTAATCGATATTATATTTTTTATTATTTTTATATGTGTTTTATATCTAATTTATAAAAAATTTGGAAAATAACATGTCTCCTACATTACTATTCAAGAGTTTCACTGAATTAGGAATCCCTGAAAGATACACAATAATTTTTATTATTATCCTCTTATATCTATTTCTTAAAAATTTCGACAATAAAAGGTAAATCAGCACAAATATGGGACTATATCTTTTAATGAATCTTAAATTTTAATCACATAAAATTCACTTGAATTTAAGCTCTAATAGATTGATCCTTTTTAAGTTCAAAAAGTAAATGGATTCCGTTCTTTTTAAGATTTCTTCTCTTTTTGAGATGTTGTTTTATCTCTTTTTTTGTGAAAGACATACTTGCTCCAAGGATACCTAAACTTGGCTTAGAGGTAGTTCACATGCTGGTATGTTAGAGTGCATACTCATGAAATGGAAAGCAGGTTTGTTGTTTGAGCGAATATACCTCTACCATGTGGTGCGGATGATATCTCAGCTTTGCTTCTCGAAGTCCACTGACACCGAGATCGCTTTCCCGGTTGATATACTCCACCTCGCTGGCAAGAACTGCTGCGGTTTCGGCATTGATTACCTTGTATATTCCTTCATACTCAGTTAGCCCTTTCTCAAAATGGATTAACGCTGTATTAGCGTTGAGACGCTCAAAAAGAGAGATGGCACCTATCTTTGAACCTACCCTTATCAAAAGACCTCGCAGGTGCAGTTCGGTTAAGTGCTCGATTGCGTAGGAACATGCTTCTATTTCGTGGGCAAGGGTGAAATTGTTCTTGCACCTTTTGCTCTCACACCACTTTACCAGGAACTCCATTATTTCTTCTCGATTTTCTGGGGTTATTGGCTCGACAGTGTGCCGGTAATTTTTCCGGAATTTGTTAAGCTGGCTGCGGATTTTGAGGTATTTCTTTCCAGGAAGTTTAGCAAGGTCGAGAGCACGGTACACATACTCAAAATGGTTAAGGTCCGGAACCAACATAAGGGCAGGATCTATTTTCTTCATCCATTTTGCAGTCTCAGGGTCGATGAGCATAAGGGGTTTATTGTCGTCGCCTATGTCCAGCGCCAGCCGTATTACCTCCCGCATGAGTTCAGGATCACGGGGGCCTATAGGCGGATGTAGGCGGCTTATTCCTGCGGCAGTGCACGCTAGAATTACATTTCCTTTCACGTATGCATACCGGTAATGCATGAAATGATTCCAGCAGATCATATTCGTGAAAGTATTGTCGCTGTGGGTTTGCGGGTAGATTGCGTAATGGCGCTCAAAAAAAGCCCAATCTGCAAGCGTTACCGGTTTGAAATCTTTTTGACAAAGCATTTTAAACAAGACTTTTTTGCTTCATACTTATTGCTTCATACTTATTTTTGTTGGAAATCTCGAGCTAGCAAAAATTACATACATGAAGAGTGGATTCAAATAAACTTAGTCTCATATTTAGTTTCATAAACTTAGTCTCATATTCAGTTTCATAAACTTAGTCTCATATTCAGTTTCATAAACTTAGTCTCTATTCAGTTTTATAAATTCAGTTTCATAAATTTAGTTTCATTAAACCTATGAAATTATCTATATCTATCGATTTAATAAAGGAATCAAAAAATGTCAGGGCCTGAAATGAAACTTACAGAGGATAAAATAAAGTTCACAGAAGACGGAGTAAAACCTGGATTGAAAATCCGCGCCGCAGAAATTAAAGATGTACACTTGATTCTTGAGTTCGTTAAAGGCATTGCAAGGTTTGAAAACCTTTCCCACCTGGTCACAGCGACAGAAGAAACCCTGGCAGATGCCATGTTTGGAAATAAACCCTATGCCGAGGTTTTCTTTGCTGAATTGGATGGGGTTCCGGTCGGGTTTACTGTTTTTTTCCACAATTTCTCTACTTTTGTGGGAAAGCCTGGGCTCTATATCGAGGACATTTTTGTAAAACCTGAGTTTCGGGGAAAAGGAATCGGGAAAGCAATGTTTCTCCACTGTGTAAAGCTTGCAAAAGAAAGAAACTGCGGAAGAATAGAATGGGCAGTCCTTGAATGGAACCCTGCAAGGGAATTTTACAAACATCTTGGAGGAAGCCCTGCAGATGGGTGGCAGATTTATCGGATGGATGAAGAAAAATTTGAAAGTGCATTTGAAAAATGAATTTGAGGTAAAATTTCTCAACAGAGCTAAAGTTGGTTTCTGATCACGATTTCTACGTTGGAACCAGCTCTTTACCTTGTGGCCGGGTCTTTATATTCGGGTCTTTATGTTGGAACTAAGTTTTTAAGTTGGACTACGTTTTTGAGTTGAATCTAGATCTTCATGTTGGATCTAAGTTTCACGTTACATCTTCCTGCTGAATATAAGAGTGGTGTTCAAGGCGTTCAATTCTCTTTTCAAGGTTCCCTATTTGCTTAAGAAGTTCCTCTGAGGCTTTTCCTCCCTCGCCCTGCTCAGCTTCTGGACCTTCTCCTCCGGTTTTCTCGGCAAATTTTTGGGCAAGCTGCATAAATTTATCTAGTTTCATAACCGGAAACGTTTCGAATTTGCACAGCCCTGTAAATGGAAAAACGGATGCTGCATATGTTTTTTCGTCTTCAGTTTCATATATTATAAACGTGCGGTATCCAGTAAGGTCAGTCCATTCCTCAATTACTTTTATTCCCTTCGGGTAGTCATAATTCGCATAGAATTCCGCAACTTTTAGGGAGTCTTTCGGCTCCCAAGTTATTATATCCATCAGTAACATTTCCTCATACCCCCAATATCAAAATTGGTTTGAATCCCATTTCATCGAAATTTTGTTCTACCAAACTCGAATCAGCTTTAAAAATACATCTGGTAAAGTTAAGTATTGTGTTTCTCTTCAAACGGGCATATACTTTTAGGAACAAATGTTCAGCAAAACAGGTACGAAAAACGTTTTTATTTTTGTTTGCTCTGTTTGAGATCTGTCTGAGATAAAGCTCAAGTTGTCTCTGGTTAAAATATTAAGAAATTTTATAACCTTGTGCCAGAGTTAAGTCTAAATAGATCCTGAGTAGAATTTAAAAAACGAAAATCTAAGAATTACACCGCATTTTCTGGCTAGAAAATTATTTACTTAAAATCTGAACATAGTTTTCTATATACACATTTTTGGGTACTGATCTCATTGCAATGTATAAAAGCACAGGGACGATTATTATATCATCAATATGACCAATTACAGGTATGAAATCTGGTATTAAATCAATTGGTGATAATGCATAGCCTATGGCGATCCATAACAGTATTTTTGCGGTTTTGGGAGTTCTAGGATCTACATATATAAGTTTGCATAGTTCTATGTACTTTTTTGCATTATTCTTTATTTCTTTTAGTTTCAACATAACTAACATAAATACAGAACTGATTGTTTATAAATAATTATCTGTATTATTTAAAATATATATTTAATATTATGTAAAAACGATACTCTGGTCGGTGAATAATTTCGTAAAAATGAGCAAATCACGACTTTAAGAGTATTTAATAAAAGGACTCTGCAACTTGGACGCAGATGCATTGTGGAGTGAGACTCTTATTTTGAGATTGAGGGATATAAAAAAATCTTTATCTAAATTTTTTAACTTATTAAACTTCTCTTATAAGCCATAAACTACAACTTTCGGGGATGAAATACTTTATATAGTTAGTTTACAAATAAATTATTAATTTATGCCGGAAATTTTGGGGGGGTCTGGTTGTTGGATATATTTTTCTCTTAGCTACTATCTTAAAATTTAATAATCTTTGTTCTCTAATTTTTCATATATTAAGGTTCGAATTTTGCAAAATTATATATTATTTTAAAAATACTTCAACTTTTCTATTTAATGGCATATAGGAAAATTTTTCAAAAAGTTTTGCTATTGATGTCATGATTAATATGAACAAAAAATATCTACAGCTCGTAATGTTAAGTACATTAGGCTTGCTTTTGATTGCAAACACCGCTGCTGCAGACACCTATCTAACTTGGTGTGGTAAAGAGTGGTGCGTAAGAGACGGAACTGGTAATCCTGGTAGTAACAACTGGAACAGTTCAGGAAACAGTGTTTGGGTTGATGAAAACCAGAAACTACACCTGACAATCCAAAAAGTCGGAGATACGTGGTATTCAACAGAGGTTGATACCACATCCGCAAACTATACTTATGGTGTATATTCGTGGACGGTTTCATCACCAATACTGAATCTTGATCCAAACATTGTAGCTACTATGTTCTATCGTCATAACGATACCAATGAGATAGATATCGGAGCTACTCAGTGGGGTTGGATGTACAGTGACAGGCTTAACTATGGTGTTGCGCCAAATGCATACCAGAGTGCAATACCTTATGACTCTCCTAACCAAAACGCTACAGACGTTACATACAGTTTCGATTGGGAGCCAACGTATGTTCACTTCACCGCAAAGCTTTCTAACGGAACTGTCATATCTGACTGGAACTGTACAGATCAGACAAGTATCCCACACGTAGAAGGCGGAGTTACGATGCAGATGTGGCTTATGAATCATTTGGCGCCGATAAATGGACAGAATGCAGAGATGGTTTTATCTAACTTTAGCTATGTACCATTTTCTGTCGCTCCAGACACTTCAGACACTTCAGATACTTCAGACACTTCAGACACTTATCTAAATTGGTGCGGCAAAGAATGGTGGGTAAGAAGTGGAACTGGTAATCCTGGTAGTAACAACTGGAACAGTTCAGGAAACAGTGTTTGGGTTGATGAAAACCAGAAACTACACCTGACAATCCAAAAAGTCGGAGATACGTGGTATTCAACAGAGGTTGATACCACATCCGCAAACTATACTTATGGTGTATATTCGTGGACGGTTTCATCATCAATACTGAATCTTGATCCAAACATTGTAGCTGCTATGTTCTTCCGCCATAACGATACTAATGAGATAGATATTGAAGCTACTCAGTGGGGCTGGATATACAGTGACAGACTTAGTTATAGTGTCCAGCCAAATGCATATCAGAGTACAATACCTTATGACTCTCCTTACCAAAACGCTACAGACGTTACATACAGTTTCGATTGGGAGCCAACGTATGTTCACTTCACCGCAAAGCTTTCTAACGGAACTGTCATATCTGACTGGAACTGTACAGATCAGACAAGTATCCCACATGTAGCAGGTGGAGTTGCAATGCAGATGTGGCTTATGAATCATTTAGCGCCGATAAATGGACAGAACGCAGAAATGGTTTTATCTGACTTTAGTTATATACCAGCTTAATTGAGGCGAAAGCCTCTTTTCTTTTTTAACTTAGATGGATTGATAGGAACATTTCATTCACTTAACAGGTGCCTCTCTGTCTCTTTTTGAGGAGTGTTCGGGAATCTATCTCGTAGAGTTTTCAAATTAGAATTTTTAAGTAAAAACTTGTTCTCTTTCACTAGCTCTAATAAACGCTGTTTTTGTCTATAACTTCAACTTTAATTTGGCTTTCCGTAGATGTACACAAAAATACCACTCATTTTCTCAAAATGGCAGCCATTTAAAAAGTTGATCATTCTTTGATGAGTCATTTTGAGCAAATAGGCAAATAATCTCTACTACTGTGTACATCTACAGAATGGAAAATTAAAAGTTCTCTTCAATAAAATTCAAGATTTTTGTATATTTAAGTATACAGAACTGCAATTTATCTTCTAAATACAGCAGTATTCTACTAAATTTATATATTTGAACTAGGTTTTGTTTCTCCGTAATCTGTCAATTAATTGCAAAACATGATTTTAATAATTTATATAATATAATTTTTAATCTGATTTTGCATTATTGTCAAAGATTATTATATTACTCAAAATTTATTAGCAGTAAGTGATTAGGAGGAATTGCGAAATGACACCCGTTCTGCCTCCACAGAACAATGTCATCGCGTTTGTGCCAGCTCATAATGAGGCGGATATAATCCGCTCAACCATTGAATCCATTCTTACTCAAACAGTCAAAGTCGATGTTATTGTAATAAGTGATAACAGTACAGATGACACGGTTAGTATAGTAAGAAGTATAGCTGCCATTGATAACCGCGTAAGTTTGATAGAAACTGTTGGAAATAAATTTAAAAAATCTGGGGCATTGAACACTGCTTATAAAAGTGTAGATCTGAATTCATATGATTATGTACTATCAGTCGATGGTGATACAGTCGTAGCTCCAGATCTTGTTGAGCAAGCATTAATAGAATTTCAGCTAGATCCACTGCTTGGGGCAGTGTGCTCTCGTGCCGGTGTAGTCAAACAGACAACTAATGGGTTTTTTGAAAAACTAGTTTATCACTGGCAATATGTCGAATACGCAGAGTTCGACAGAAGTCGAGTTAGTCAGGATCGAGGGATTAAAGTCGCGCACGGAATGTGCACGGTATATAAGGTAGAAGCAATAAAAGCAGTTATGGCAAGACGCATAGCTACCGAAAAACTTGACTGCACTTTATATGATGTGCATAACATCACCGAAGATTACGAGTTAACGGTAACTCTAAAAGAGCTTGGTTACCACACAGCTGCAGGTTTTGGGATGCATGCCTGGACAGATGTCCCATTAAAACTAAGCGAGTTATGGAAGCAACGAGTCCGCTGGCTTCGCGGTGGGCTTGATACATTGTGGGAGCATGGATGGAATAAAAGCACCAGAAAAGACATCCTGAACGCCGGACTCTTCTGGATTATGCTATCTTTCCAGATTCTTTTGCTAAATTATGCTTTGTATGACATAGTTAAGGGTGTTTATCATCCCAACTGGATGTTCATACTGGTAATGAGTTTAATGTACGTGGACAGTGTTTACACACTGCGATATGTGCAGGACCCTAGTAAGTGGGATTATCTTGTGAGAATAACGTTTATTCCTCAGATATTTTATGCGTGGTTTACTATTGCTCAGCTAGTCTGTGCATACTACCTCTTTCTCTTTAAACCTAATCAGGATTGGTAATATGTCATTGATGCAGTACTTGCATATGATTTTTGCGTATAGTGTACCTGATCAACTCAACATCTGGCATGTGTTATTGACACGATACCTTCATTTGATTTTCACGTATCATATTTATTATCAATTCAGTAATTGGAATAAATTACTGCCGAGATACCTACAGACTTTTGTGTCCGTATTAGTTTTGGCTGATGTCACTATTAAATTATCAAAAGACATTTACAAAACAAAAGTTTTACAGAAGAAGCGAAAAGGACTATTAGAATTAAACTGGACAATCCCCAGGTGGGTGCATAAGAAGTCACATCTTGGCTTTGACAAATGCGGCGCGCTTCTCGATTGCTTCTACATAAATCAAAACATTTTCAAGCAAAAACAGGTAGGGGATGTACTGAGTAAAAGTAAACAGTGCATGATGTTATTATTGTGGAGTATTCTTTTGTCTACAAAGAAGGCAGAGAACTTAGAGGTTAATAATATTATCGAAACCCAGGCAATCCAGTCTCTTATGAGTGATTTCTATAAACGTTCTTCCATTCCAATAGCCCTGGTTGATCTCAAAGGCAATGTTCTAGCAGGTGTCGGGTGGCATGATACCTTGATTAGATTCTATAGTGTATATCCCAAAGACTGCAAACTCTGCATGGAAAACGATAAAAAGTTATTCGTGAATGTTTCTCTTGGAGAGTTTAAGATTTACAGGAGTCAGACCAACATATGGTCCATAGCAGCTCCTTTTATGATAGGTGGTGCTTATGTCGCCAATGTCTTTACAGGGCAGTTTTTTTTTGAAGATGAGACTATAGACTATGAATTTTTCCGGTCCCAGGCTAGAAAATACGGCTTAGACGAGGAAGAATCTATAGAAATGCTTGAAAAAGTTCCGCGATTGAGCAAGAAGGATGTGGATAAAAATGTTAAATTCCTATTGGCGTTTACTAAATTGATCACTAATAACTACTTTTCATGCCCCATTAGCTGGTTTGTATCTCATCTTAAAACCAATTTGTTCAATACAATCGTGTCTAAGCTGACAGGAATACGGAAGATCGGTTTGTAAAAATCTTTAATTTTATTAGCCATAACAAACTTAATATTTTTTTGTTCAGGCTTTATACTAACAACTCTAATTGAAGCATTTTTGGCATCAATTTTCTAAATATTTATAAGAAAGGAGTTTAGTGGCTTAAAAGCCACTTTGTAACTCAATTATTAGTAACTGTGAAGTTACTAATTATAAGTTCAATGTTTTTTCCATCGGATGGAGGAGCCACTAACCATAAATTCATTATGACACTTTCAGGCTCTTTCGGAATTGTAGAACTATTTGTATTATTATAGTCTGCTATTACTGTTCCATCTGCCTGCATGGATGTGAATCTTATATAATTGGGTTTCCACTCAATTCTATAAGTTGTGTTTGCGCCTTCAATGCTCGGTGAAACCAGATACTCTTTACTATTTCCTTTAACTGTAGAAGGTTCTTTGTAATACCAGAGTTGATTCCCATTAGGGTCACCCCATCTTGAAATCACTACATTTGACGCATTATAATCATCTAAATAAGTACAAAGTCCAACCACGCAATTTTTGCCAAAAGTAAAAACAGGTGAAGCTACATTCCATGTAAAAGTACCATAACAATATGTGTTTTGGCTATTTAACATTGTGCTTTTCCATGTACCGCTATCGTTTACAACTGTTAAGTGCAGTCTATCTTGGTCATCTATCCATGCACCTGTATTGTTCCAGTAATTATTACCGGGATTTGCGTAGCCAGATGTTAGATACCAATCTTGCTCTTTCCAGTTAAGTACTCCATCTAAAGGGTATGTATTCACTCCTGATGGTTGATTATCTATCCGTGCACCTGTATTATTCCGGTAATTATTACCGGGGTCTGCGTAGCCAGATGTCAAAGGCCAATCTTGCCCTTTCCAGTTAAGTATTCCCTGTAAAGATGTGTCTTCTGATGGAATAGCCAAAATCACCACAATTAGCAGAACAAATAAAATTATCAAGTACTTAATTGTCTTCATTTTACCCTCTAGTGTGTTTTAATGCAAATATCTCAAAGCTATCTCTTCGCTATTTCGAGTAGTAGTTTATAGTGAGTTTTATAGCCACTTTCAAAGAGAGTGTCTCAAAATCCAAATTTTGCTGGATTTTATCAGCTTAGTAATAATCGCACAAGGCTGCACATCTTGATTTGTTTATTCTAAGGTCTTTAGGCTTTATTTTTGAATTGGTAATTTTACAACACTTTATTATAAAAATATATACTGTAAAATAACTTATAAAAATATTTACGATTTATTATCAAATTTAAGTTCGCTGTTTATTTGTTTTTTATGATCTTTTTATTTGATAAACAATTCACGATCCGCACAAAACAGCTATAAGTCTCAAAAAGAGTTGACCTTTCACAGGTATCTTCTAACTATTGATATCTTTAGTCCATGATAAAGACGTGTATACAAAGTTCGAAAGGAAATGTTTAAAACTTAATATGATATACCTAACGTTAATGTTTTTTATTTTAGGACTTACGCAGTTAAAATGCCGAAAACTTGATATCTTTATAAATATACTTATGGCTTAGTGTTTCTCTAAAAACGTACGGAGTTATGGACATAAATCCACCTAAGTGTACCGACATTGACTACATTAATTTTCTCATTGCGGCTTCTAACGTTTTTAGCTGTACTGAAGCTGCTAGATGTTATCCAGACATAGCTAATGCTCCTTCTCATGATGCTTTTACTCGTTGCCTTCAAAGGCAACCTCCAGACACGGAAGCACTATGGGAGGAAGTAAAAAGTTATGTCAAGCTTAAGGGAGGATACCTAATTGTTGATGATTCAACATTAGATAAACCATACGCAGAAGAAATTGCTTTTGTTCGTCGTATGTGGAGTGGAAAACATCATCGTACTGTAAAGGGAATAGGCCTGGTTACCTTAGTTTGGACTGACGGTACAACCGTTATACCTATCGATTTTCGAATTTATAACATCGATGTAGACGACAAAACAAAGAATGACCATTTCCGTGATATGCTTGACAAGGCCGAAGAACGTGGTTTTAATCCCAAATTCGTTTTATTTGATACATGGTATGCAAGTGTGAAAAACCTTAAAGCCATTAGACAGAAAGAGTGGCATTTCCTTACAAGATTGAAAAATAATCGTTTGGTAAATCCTGACAACAAGGGAAATGTGCCACTTGAAACAGTAGATATTCCTCCAAAAGGACGTGTGGTTCACCTCAAAGCATATGGATTTGTAAAGGTGTTTAGGATAGTTTCAAAAAATGGAGACACGCAACACTGGGTTACAGATGTGCAAGAGATGGATGAAGCAAAACGTGAAGATTTGGCAAAGAAGTCATGGAAAATTGAGGAATATCATAGGGGAATAAAACAGTTCTGTGGTGTCGAAAAATGTCAGGCAAGAAAGGAAGAATCACAAAGAGCACATATAATGTTCTCATTAAGAGCTTTTCTTAGACTGGAATTACAAAGAATCAAAAGTGGAATATCCTGGTTTGAAAGTGCTATGAAAATTAGAAGAGTGGCAGTGACAGAATACTTAAGGAATCCCCAATACACGTTAAATTAATTCAAATATTTGAAAGTTTGGAAAAAACAATATGCTAGGAGCCAACTGCGTAACTCCTATATTTATAAGATATATAAACTATGATAAAGTAAATATTTTATGAAAATTAACAAATTGTGTTCAATACCTTAGATTAATATCGAGCTGATCCCAAAACTCAAAATTGCTTATCTGAATCATGTATTTCGAATAATCAATCAAGTTTCTGATCATGAAAACAATCCTGAAAATTCTTGATGATTAAGGACTAAATGGCTTTTGGGATAGGCTCATCTTTTGTTTTTATTTCATTTTACTTTATATATGGCATTGACAACGGTCGGTACAAAGCACAAAACAATAATAAAACGATATCTATGTCACCGGCACAAAACGCAAAACAATAATAAAACGATATCTATGTCATCTAATGAAAGCACTATTCGCGACTCAAATTTTGAGTTATTAAGGATTGTTTTAATCTCAATGATCATATGTCTCCATTATTTTAAGTATGGAGAGGCACTTCATGTACTAACACCTTCGGATTCAAATTATTATTTTACTTATGGATTGGAAAGCCTATTTATCATTGCAGTAGATTGTTTTATACTTATAACTGGATACTATCAAATTAATGGAAAATTTAAATTAAAAAAAATCATTGATCTCTGGGCTCAGGTTATTTTTTATTCGGTAACGATTTCATCAATATTTTGGTTTACTGGGATTGAGCCTCTGACCGTACCCACAATGTTACAAGCATTTTTACCAGTTATTACTGGGACATACTGGTTTGTGACAATATACATCGTTCTGTATCTCTTTTCTCCATTTTTAAACACGGCACTTCAAAATATGAAAAAAGAATATCATAAAAAATTAATTTTAGTTTCCGCAGTTTTTTTTGTAATCTTGCCGTCAATTAATTTCACTTATTTTACTGATACAGGATACAGTGTATATAATTTCGTTTTTCTTTATTGTGTAGGCGCATATATCAGAAAGTATGATCTTCCAGTCAAGAATCGAACCTATTTCTTATTAGGATATCTTATGTGTAGTCTTTTAGTATTCTTTGGAGCCATGCTTCTTAATACACTTCCTGAAACTCCCGAGTACTTCTTTGCCGACCCATGGAACTACAATTTTATTTTTGTAGAATTAGGAGCAATTTGTTTTTTTATGGTGTTCAAAAGTATCAAAATACAATCCACAACAATAAATTTTATGGCAACATCTGTTTTTGGTATATATCTAATCTCAAATCATCCATTTGTACTAGATGTGTTGTATTCCAAGATCTTGCATTGCGCTGATTATTCTTACAGTCCTCTTTTTGTTCGTCATATGCTATTTTCGGGAATTGGCGTTTTAATTTCGTGTTTGATTATTGATTTCTTCAGACAGAAGTTGTTTACACTACTACATGGATTTATCCCAAAATCAGTTATTTTCTCACTCAGTAAGGTTTTTGGGAAGATTTTTCAAGATTAATAACTTGATTGATTATCTCAAATCCGAGGTCTAAATAAACAATTTTGAGTTTCAGGATATATTCCATAAACGAATATTCAGAAGTCTAAATAAACAATTTTGAGTTTCAGGATATATTTCATAAAAGAATATTCAGAAGAGCCTATTCCATAACTCAAAATTGCTTCTCCAAATCTCGGATCAAGAATGGTCAATGAGTTTCAGATCACGGAAAATAGTTCTGAAACTTTTATCTATTTTGAGGAATGATAAATCCTAATTTATTAAAATATTTGATAAATGTTGGAGAAATTGACGCAATTTATCACGATTTCTCACTTAACCGAAGACGCATGAAAGAATGTCATGTTCTTTTTCTGTAAAATCACAACTTTAAAGAGTTATATGGCAGAAAACACCATCTCAGAAGATTAATTTCCTCACGTACACAACGATTTGATTTCGAATTTACAGCAAATTTGAGACACTGCCGGAAAATAATCAGTAATTCGGATATACTGTTTGAAGTCAAGTTTTTGTGCCTATGTACATCCTGGTTCTTTCGATGCGAAGATTTTTATTTCTTCCTTATTTATATTTCTATTAATATTATATTCTATTACTAATGACTGTTATGTTGCATATGTTTGAAATTGATTTTGTTGGCAATTGGCAAAGTTGAAACAGATTTTGGGAGTGAATAAATGGGTATAAAAAAGACATTGGCTATTTTGCTGGTAGCCTGTTTTATAGTATCAGTGACAGTTGCGGCGGTAAGCGCAAATCAGCAAGAATACAACAGGGGCTACAAAGACGGCTGCAGAGATGGCTATAAAGATGGATTTAGAGAAGGTAAAGCCGATAGCAAGAAGCCCTACAGTGCATTTATAAAGAAAGAAGCCAAGAAAAGCGATTATGATAAAGGCTACGAAAGAGGTTATAGCGACTGCTTCCCGAAAGGCTATCAGGCAGGCCTGAAAGCTGGGTCAGCAGGCGGAAATCAAAAAGAATATGATAGAGGCTACAAAGACGGCTGCAGAGATGGTTATAGAGACGGATTTAGAGAAGGCAAAGCTGACAGCAGGAAGCCCTACAGTGCATTTATAAAGAAAGAAGCCAGGAAAAGCGATTATGCAAGAGGCTATGAAAGAGGTTATAGTGACTGTTTCCCAAGAGGCTATAAAGCAGGCTTGAATACTTGAAGATAAAGCAACCTCTTTTTATTTTTTTAACTCTACCTCTTATTATTTTTTAACTCTACCTCTTATTATTTTTTAACTCCACCTCTTATCTGTAAAATCCTCTCTTCTTTTCTCCTAAATCTCTCCTCTACTAAAAACATTAGTAGAGATCTTCACTGGAATCCTCTTTGTTTTCAATGCATTTTAAGGCTTCAAGTTTCCTTTTCGCGTCTGACATTTCGGGATAGAGGCGAAGGATTTCATTGAAGGTGTTTATGGCCTCGGTATACTTTCCCAGTTTCCCGAGGATAACTCCCCTGTAATTCATAGCTTGCATATCATGAGGTCTTATCCTAAGCAGCCTATCAAAGGTTCTCAGGGCATCCTCATATTCTTCTATTTTTGCAAGAGATATCCCGAGATATTTCAGTGACTGCTCGTGCCAGGGGTTAATGGCAAGGGCTTCGTCAAAGGCCCGGCAGGCAGTTTCATAGAGTTTCTGTTTGAAACAGACAACCCCTACACTATAAATTGCCTTGATGTTTTCAGGGTCTTTTTCTAACGCAAGGTCAAAGGCTTTCAGGGCTTCTCTGTACATTTCAAGCTTGCAGAAGGCAATTCCTTTGTAGTTCAGGACATCGAGATTCTCAGGGGAAATGTCAAGGATACGGTCAAAATAGCCGATTGATTCCTGGGGACGGTTAAGCTTGATAAGAGTCGTGGCTGCGTTATACAGAGCTTCTTCATTCTTCGGATTGAAAAGGGCGGCTTTTTCAAAGGCTTTCAATGCCGCTTCTGGGCTTTCGAGTTCCAGCAGGCAGAGCCCAAGATAGTTCAGGCTTTCAGGGTCTTCGGGTGAGGCTTCCAGCAGCACTCCAAAAGTATCAGCAGCAGCTTCGTATTCACCAAGATTAAAAAGCACAAGCCCTCTGTAATAGAGAGCTTCCTTATGCGCCGGGTCCTGCTGCAAAATAATATCAAAAGCCTCAAGGGCTTTTTCATACTCCTGAAGTTCCATTCTAGCAATCCCGAGCCTGTAACAGGCTTCAATATAATTCGGGAAATCAGGGGTGGACAGGAGTACCCTTTCTAGGTCTTGAGCGGCTTCCTCAAAGCGCTGGAGATTGAAACTGGCAACTGATCGGCTGTAGAGAGTGTTTACGTTGTCAGGTTTCAGGGTTAGAGCAGAACTGAAAGCCTGGCTTGCTTCCTCGTACATATTTAATCTAAGAAGGGAAAGCCCTATCTGCTCCCAGGCAGCTTCTAGAGTTGGATCGAGTTCCACGGCCTTTTCAAAAGCTTCAACGGCTTGTTCATCCTGGTCAAGCCCCCTTAGAGCGAGCCCTGCGACGTACCAGAGGTCGGCAACCTCGGGTTTTACTTCAAGAAGTTTCTCAAATATATCTATGGCGTCTTCATAACGTTCCAGTTTGAGCTGGGAAAGCCCCATTTTCATCCAGACATCTTCAAGTTCAGTGTCACTTAATTTCTCTTTTAATCCAAATTTATCTTCTAATCTTGTTTCATTTTCTAATCTTATTTCATCTTCTAATCTTATTTCATCTTCTAATCTTATTTCATCTTCCAACTCAGGGCTTTCTCTCATTTTTTCTATCTGAGTTTCTTCCAGGCTTAATTCGTTAACTTTTTCAGGAGTTTCTGTTTGATCTTCCAGGGCAGCCTGTTCGAAGGACTCCAGAGCTTCAACATAGTATCCAAGAGAAAATAGAATGAGTCCTCTTCTATACCAGGCTTTTTCAAAGTTAGGATAAAGGGAAAGTAGTTCAGAAAATATTTCAAGGGCTTCCTCATATCTGCCGAGCTCCTGAAACACAATCCCTTTGCTGTAAAAGACCTCTTTTGAAATCGATTCGTTTGCTGTAAGTTTTCCAAGAGGTAGCAGGGCTTCTTCATATCTTCCAAGCTCTATCAGGGAGAATGCAAACTTTTCGAGGAGTTCTTCAAAAGCTTTTGTATTCTCGAAAGCCGGAATTTCTTCTGCGTTTTCTTCTCCTGTGCTTTCTCCTGCGTTTTCCTCATAATTTTCTTCTTCAAACTCTCCAGCGTCTTTAATATTAAAGTTCTCGGTTTCAAGTTCGAGAAGAGCATAAACTGTAGAAACCATTTCTTCTGGCTTTCCAAGTTCGAAAAGGGACAGGGCTTTTTTGTATAAAATTTCGGGATCCGGTGCTCTGGAATCAAGGATAGTATTAAAAACTTCCACGGCTTTTTTATATTCTCTGCTTTCAAAGTAGGCGATTCCTGTGTAATAAGAAATTTCGGGTTGCTGGCAGCCGAGGTCAAAAGCGTTTTCAAAGGATTTTACGGCTTCTTCAAAATTCCCAAGCCTGAAAAAGGCAATACCCCTATAGTAATGCAGATCTTCCTTTTTCTGGCAATATTCCAGAGCCGTCTTAAATGCTTCAACGGCCTCAGGATATTCCTCAAGCTCTAAATGAGTATAGGCTTTTTGTTCAAGGGCGTAAGTACAGTCTGGCTTCAATTTAAGAACAGAGTCAAACATACTAGAAGCCCTCTTTACTTCTCCAAGAGCTTTTAAAGCAACTCCTTTTCTGAAAAGGACAGTTTTTCGCTCTGGATTCATCTCCAGAACCTGATCAAAGAGTCTAAGGGCTTCTTCATAAAACCCCTGCTTGAAGCAGGCTGTGCTCAGGTGTGCAAGAGCTTCAGTATCGAATGGATTTCTTTCAAGTACTTCCCTGAAACCTGAAGCCGATTCCTTATATCTCTTCGACCGCAGTAAAGCGAGGCTTCTCATGTAAAGGGTTTCAAGGTTTTCAGGATCTATTTTCAGGGCGGCTTCAAAAATCCTTATAGCTTCCTCAAAGTCCCCAAGCTCAAAACAGGAAAGTCCCAACTGATAACAGGTATCCTGATAAGCAGGTTCAATCTCAAGGACTTTCTCAAAGTCTTTTGTTGCTTCCTCATGTTGTTTCAGTTTTGAATGGGATATTCCTTTAAAATACCAGGCCTCTACAAACAGGGGATTATTTTCAGTAAGCCTTGAAAAAACCTCAAGCGCTTTTTCGTAAGCTTTCAGCCTGATAAGTGCAAGCCCTTTCCAGTAGAGCGAAGAGTACTTTTCGTCATAATTATTTTGTTTAGAGTTATTTTGCTCAGATGTACTTTGTTCAGAAAGATTTTGTTTAGAGTTATTTTGCTCAGAAAGATATTGTTTAGAGTTATTTTGTTTAAATAAGCCTTGTTTAGAGAAATTTTGTTTAGTGAAGTTTTGTTCAGACATACTTTGTTTAGAGAAGTTTTGTTTAGTGAAATTTTGTTCAGATATACTTTGTTTAGAGTTATTTTGCCCAGAAAGATTTTGTTTAGAGTTATTTTGTTCAGATGAGTTTTTTTCAGGGCAGTATACAAAAAAGCCTTTATCTGAGTCCTTACTTACTTCTTCAAAAAGAGACAGGGCTTTATTGTACTCTCCGGATTCGAAACTGGCGATCCCCAGCTCAAACTTTGCTTCTTTGTTGTCAGGGTCAAGTTCCAGTACTCTGGAAAGGGTTTTAGCTCCGGATTTATACTTCCTTAACTGCAGGAAACAAATAGCTTTTTTATGGAGTACGGAAAGGTTCTCCGGATTTCTTTCAAGTACAGCTTCAAGAGACTCCAGGGCAGCTTTGTATTGTTCGGTTTCAAACAGACATAGAGCTCTATACTCGAGGGCTTCTTGCATTTTAGGATTAAGACGAATTGCAGACTCAAAGGCACACGCTGCTTCTTCTAACATGTTTATCCTATACAGGCTAAGGCCTCTGTAGTACCAGAGAATATCAGAATCTGGCTTTTCTTCAAGAGCGCTCTCAAAGGTTTCTAGGGCAGGGAGATACTTTCCAAGCTGCATTTGCGCAAATCCTTTGTAAGTACTTGCGTTTTCGTAGTCCGGATTTTCATCTTCGTAATCAGGGTTCTCGTCTTCGTAATCAGGACTCTTTATCTCATCACATACTGGGTTATCTATGTCATCATGATCGAGATTTTTTAGCTCTTTATAATCAGAGCTACCTATCTCTTTATAATTTAGATTTTCTATAATTACTTCATCAAAAGCTCTGATAGCCTCTTCAAAGCGTTCCAGTTTTATCAGGGCAAGCCCTTTTCTATACCAGGCTTCCCTAAAATCCGGATTCTCACTGAGAACCTGATCAAAAGCTTTAAGTGCAGTCTCATATTTTCCGATTTCCATTGCAAATTTTCCTTTCCTGCACTGGATTTCCAGATCTTCGGGATTTTTGGCAACTAGTTTTTCAAAGGTTTCCAGGGCTTCTTTCTGCTTTCCTAGCTTCGCCTGTGCAGCTGCAAGGCTATATAATAAATCAGGATAATCGGGATTAAGGGACAGAACTTTTTCAAAGCATTCCAGGGCAGTTTCCGTTTTTCCGAGTTTTAGCAGGGCTGTTCCCCTGTTGTAAATGGAGTCAAGGTCTTCAGGACTTATTTTAATAACTTCGGCAAAGGCTTCGCCGGCTTTTTCATATTCGTTGGCATCCAGTAAAATCAGTCCTCTATTTCTCCAGGCATCTTCAAAGTCAGGCCTGAGGCTTACAGCTTTTTCAAAAGCTTCTAGGGCTTCTTCCGTTTTTCCAAGCTTTCCCAGCACTATTCCTTTATTATTCCAGCCTTTCTCAAGATATGGGTTTAGCCGCAGACCCTCTTCAAAAGCTTCCAGAGATTCTTCATAGCGATCCATGGAATAGAGTGCAAAGCCCTTATTCATCCAGCATGCGTCGTTATCGGGTTTGAGTTCCGCAACTTTCTCAAGAGCTTTCAGGGCAGGCTCGAATTTTCCGTTGTCAAGGAGAATTAATCCTTGCTGCAGCCATAGCCCATAATTTTCGGGTTCTTTTTCAAGGCTCTGTGAAAGAGAGTCAAGAGCCTCTTCGATACGGCCTAACTTGATCAGCATAGTGCCCCTGAGCTTTTGGGCCTTAATAAATTCTGGATTTTGTTCAAGCATGGAATCGAAGGCTTTGAGAGCTTCTTCATACTTTCCTTCTCTGGCAAGCAAACGTCCCTGCTGGTAAAGGGCATCACCGTATGCAGGGTCCAGTTCGGCAGTCTTGGAAAAAGATTTTGCAGCTTCTCCAAAGCGCTGCAGTTTCACGAGAGCAAGAGCCCTATTGTACCAGATTTCTTTAGTTTCTGGATACATTTCAAGAACAGAATCAAAGGCTTCCAGAGCTTCTTCATAGACCTCAAGCTTCATTAGAGCAAGGCATTTGTAATTCCAGGCTTCGAAATAAGTAGGGTCCAGCTTAATGGCTTCTTCGAAAGCTTTTATAGCATCATTGAGCCTGAGCAGCTGGATAAGAGCAAGACCTTTCTTGAGCCAGATTTCTTTATTTCCTGGGTTTATTTTTAAAATTTTAGTAAACGTTTTCTCGGCATCTTCATAGTGGGAAAGTTTGTTTAAAAGAATACCCTTCTGATAGAGAGCAGTCTCGCTAACAGGAAATTTCCTTAAAAATACGTCAACACATTCCAGAGCTTCTTCGTTCTTCCCCAGCTTTATCAACGAAATATATTTTTGTTTCCAGGCATCTTTATGTCTGGAGTTTTCCCGAATCAGAGAATCAAAGCATTCCAGCGCTTTTTCGTACTTCTCAAGCTTTGCAAGAACCAGGCCTTTTGAGTAGCAAGCGTCTGCGTTTTTCGGGTTGATCTCAAGTGCGTGCTCAAAACATTCCAGTGCTTCTTCATAGCTACCGGCTTTTCCAGTTACGGTGCCTCGGGCATACCAGGCGCTTTCGCATTTCGGTTCAAGCTCAAGTGCTTTCTCAAAACAAAGAATTGAAGCCTCATTTTTTTCCAGTTCAGCAAACGCCAGTCCTTTATGGTACCAGATTTTTGGATTTTCAGGATTTATTTCAAGTGCGTTGTCATAGGCTTCGAGAGCTGCTTCAAACTTTTCAAGGGTGGCCAGAGCAATTCCTTTTTTGTACAGGGCATCGAAATTTTCGGGCTCTAAGTGCAGGACCTGGTCAAAGGAGTCGAGGGCTTCTTCTGGTTTTTTGATTTTCAGTAGCGCGAGTCCTCTGTTAAATAGAGCTCCTGTATGACCTGGATCTTTGTCCACAATCTTGTTGAAGACATTAATTGATTTTTCGTACCTTTTCTGTTTAATCAGGCCCAGTCCTCTTTGAAAAGCTTCATCGTGATTGATAACCAACTCCTCCGGTCTTTTTTCTAATTCTGTTCCTGTACTTTCAAATTCTATTTCTGCACTTTCCTGCTTCTGTTCCTGTACTTCTTAATTCTATTTCTGCACTTTCCTGCTTTTGTTCCTGAAAGCTCAAAGATCTAACACTTGGGCAGTGTACTAATTTAGCATGAAAGTACTGTGATTTGAAAAGTACTTTCATTTCTTTGTGCCTGTTATTCGAAGAATTTCATGTTTGTTTTCTGTAAAATTACAAATCTCAATAAGTTATTGGGTAGAAAATTTCATATCGAAATATCAATTTCTCCATAGTATGCAAGAACTTAACTTCAAGTTTACAGCAAGTTTGAGACACTGCCGAAACTTAAGTACTAGTTTTTTATCAGACCTTTATAATATTTTGCTCTGTTTTCTCCAACTTATGAGTTTTTGCGAGTTTTTGCCTCTCACTTATTGTTTAAACCTCTTTTCCAGAACATTAACGATTTACCAGTGTTAACCGTTAAATTTAGTACGGCATCCAACCCGAAGTATATTGTCATTATTAATTTTTGTTTAAAATCTAATTTTCTAATATTGTATATAAATGATCTTCAATAATTGAGTGTGGGAGGCCAATTTTCAGTTTCTTTTTGAAATGTCTTTTTTAACAAATGTTCTCATGTACTTTGCAGGCAACCGTATTATAAATATACTGTGAATGAAAATACTTATAATCTCTAAAATAATCTCTAAAATAATCTCTAAAATAATCTCTAAAATAATCTCTAAAATAATCTCTAAAATAATCTCTAAAATAATCTCTAAAATAATCTCTAAAATAATCTCTAAAATAATCTCTAAAATAATCTCTAAAATAATCTCTAAAATAATCTCTAAAATAATCTCTAAAATAATCTCTAAAATAATACCTAAAATAATATCTAAAGCTAATTTGTCTAAAATTTAAATTAAACTTTAAAGATTTTTGAAGATGCTTCCTAAAGATGCCTGCATGTTTCTTTATTGAAACAAACAAGAAAAACCTTTTCAGGCAATTCATTTTCCTGAAGGAATTTAGTGATTTCGAAAATTGCAATTCCTGCAGCTCTTTCTGAAGGAAAGTTATATGCTCCAGTACTTATAGCTGGAAAGGCAATGGTTTTTATAGTATACTCTCTTGCAAGTTCAAGGCTTTTTCTGTAGCAGGAAGCCAGCAAGCTATCCTCTCCTTTCTGTCCCCCCTGCCATACCGGCCCAACAGTATGTATTACCCATTTTGCAGGCAGAAAATATCCTTTTGTAATTTTTGCTTCTCCTGTGGCACAGCCTTTTAAACCTTTACATTCTTCCAACAATCCTGGCCCTGCAGATCTATGGATAGCGCCATCAACTCCTCCGCCTCCAAGTAGAGTTGAATTTGCGGCATTTACGATTGCATCCACTTTCAGTTTTACGATGTCTCCCTTAATTACTGTTATCCTGTCCGAAATACGTACCATAACCTGCTCTTTTGCTTCGGTTCTTTATATATTGTCTGATGTATTTACATATATTATTTGTATTATCTGCAACTTTCTGTTAATATATAATAATTTTATTACACAGTTGTAAAGTTGAATGCATCGTTTAGTAATTAAAAAGAAGAATAAATGTTATAGAGCAAGTTTTACAGAAAACGAACGTGATATTCTTTGAATAACATGCACAACCAATGAAAGTGCTTGCAAATGGCAACATTTTCAAGCTAAATTAAGCACAGTGCCTTTTAAATATTTGTCTTATGCATTTTTGTCCTTTAATTCTTGTTTTTCTATAATTTTTTTGTATACTTCTTGAGTTTTTTCAGCTATTATTTTCCAGTTATATCGCTTTTTAATAAGGTCGTAACCTTTCTCTCCCATCCGGTTGTGGCCAAGCCCTTCAAGGACATAATTAAGGCCCCATGCAATAGAAGACGGTTCCTTATGAGTAATAACGCCTGTCTTGAAATTTTCTACAAGGGCTACTGCATCACTTGCAACGACAGGTTTTTTTGCATCCCAGGCTTCAAGCACCACAATTCCGAAGGGTTCATTCCGGCTGGGCACGCACACGAGGTCGCAGGCATTGAACCAGTCTATTACGGTATTATCCGGAGCATACCCGAGGAAATTGCATGAATCTCCAATGCCAAGTTTTTGAGCTCTATATTCACAATGAGCGCGCATTTCTCCTTCACCGATAAGCACAAACTGGGCATTCCTCTTCTTCAGGACTTTAGCAGCAGCTTCCACCAGCAGGTCAGGCCCTTTCTGATAAGACATCCTTCCCGTGAAAAGCACCACTGGAAGACAGGGATGGATACCGTATTGCCTTTTCACATCACCAGGGTCGATTTGCCTTTTTATTTTTCCCACGTTTATGCCGTTAGGAATTTCCCAGAGCTTGTAGTCAGGGATTTTGTAAATTTGCTTGATTTCTTCTTTCAATATGGTCGAGGTTATGATAATTTCCGAAGATTCATAGCCTCCAAGCCACTCTCTATGTGAGATTTCCTTTGCTTCCCACCAATCTCCATGATGATTTCCATTACGTCCCCATTCTGTACTGTGGAAAGTTAGCACAAAGGGCAGTCCAAACTGGGCTTTTATCCTGCAAAGAACATTTACTGGGTGCCAGTCGTGACCATGTAATACATTAAACTCTCCTGTGCTTTCTCTCACTTCAAGGAACCGGCAGTACATGGCATCACACATCCGGTTCATCTGTTCAACAATTCCCCCGCTTTGATCACAGGCAATTTTGTGATAATAAACCCCATTTATTATTTCATCTTTATCTTTACGGTCTCGTGTAAACAGGTGAATCTCATGTCCCTCTGCTGCAAGAGCCTCAGAGAGTTCGGATACATGGGGCGAAATACCTCCAACCCGCATTGAATATAAACTTTCCCAGGTAAACATTCCTATTCTCATTTTTTTCATAACCCTACTTACCTCTTTTTGTAACAGAGAACGAGAGCTTATCCAAAAAGTTGGTAATGAATGTTGAAAGGTTACAATAGGTCTGTAGTATTAGAATATCAGTTCCATTATTATGTTTCGTATTGTAAAAGTTATAACATCTAATCACTTTTTGAATAGGCTCTAAATAGTTCTCTTTTTATATTTACGTCTAAATATTTTTTACTTCATTTCTTTTGCTAATCTAACAATTTGCAGTTCTTTCTGCTAAAAATACAGTTAAAGAGACAAACAATTAAACAGAAATACATATAATTTATATGATCTGCAAAAATATGTATAATTTATATGATCTACATAAATATGTATAATTTATATGATCTCACTATAAATTATCATCTATTTCAGTCGAATTTTTGAGTGGCAGCGTCAACATACCCCGTTGCTTGCAGCGGGGTGTGCCAGCGCAACTTTGATTCGTCAGTTTAAGTACTTTTTCTAAATTGAATCCAGTTAGATTTTAAAGACTTTCAAAGATAAGCCTGTGTGACATAATACCTCATCATCCTATGACTGTTAAAATAAGATGCTATCATACCTATCGAATTATTGATTAGCTTGAGCCATTCGTCTTTTTGTTCGTAGTACATAGGGACAATGATGTAGTAGAGTTTGTAATAGAGATCTCTAAGCTCAGCAGTTCTTATCTCTTCAATCGAAATTTTTTCATCTGGTTTGGGCCCAATAGACCAGCCTGTCACATCTTCAATCCATCCCTCAATCCACCAACCATCAAGCACGCTAAAATTCACTACTCCATTATGAGCAGCTTTCATACCACTTGTACCTGATGCTTCGTAGGGACAGTTAGGAGTATTAAGCCAGACATCAACTCCAGAAACCATTTTTGCAGCAAGATCCATATTATAATTTTCTAGAAACACAATTTTTATGTCGTCACGAAGAGTTTCTATTATTTTAAAAATATCCCTTATAATTTGTTTTCCGGCTTCATCATTAGGATGGGCTTTACCTGCAAAAATAAGCTGAATTTTACCTCTTTTATTAATACTCCTAAGCATCTCAAGATCAGAAAAAATTAAAGTTGGACGCTTATATGATGTCATACGCCGTGCAAAGCCTATTGTAAGAGTATCATAATCCATTCCGACGCCTGTTTTTTTGTTCACCTCGTCGATTAAATCTCTTTTTGCACTCCAATGTGCTTCCCATATTTCAGTGTCTGGAATTTCTCCAACTCTTATCAGAAGTTCAGGTTCATTTTCCCAATCCGGAAGATAGCGATCATAAAGCTTTCTGAAATAAGGGGAAGCCCATGTATAGGAATGAACACCATTTGTAATGGCATTAATTTTATAACCAGGGTAAAGTGCACTTGAGATCTGGCTGTGTCTTTTTGTAACGCCATTGATATAATTCGACAAGTTCATAGCAAAAATGCTTGTATCAAAGTAGTTTTGCCCTCCAAACTTACGGAGGATTTCAACATTGTTTTTATCCTTGATTAGGTCTTTTACAAGCCCGTAATCAAATTTATCATGCCCTGCTTCCACTGGAGTATGGGTAGTAAAGATACAAAGCTCCTTTACTTTTTTTGGGTCTACGCTGTTTTGCTTCAAAAGTTCTAGAGCAAGTAAGCTTGAATGCCCTTCATTCATATGGTACTTTCTGACTCTGAACCCAAGAGCATTAAGCATCCGTACTCCTCCTATTCCGAGTACTATTTCCTGCTTGAGTCTATAACGTTGATCGCCTCCATATAGAAAATCCGTAATCTTGCGGTCTTCCGATTCATTTCCTTCAACATTTGTATCTAGAAAAATTATTGGCACGCAGCCTCCGATATGGCTCTTGTAAGTATAAATCCAGGCTCTGATTTTAACGTCTCTATCCTGAATTTTTACTTTTACTTCTTCTTTGCAAAGAGTCATAAAATGGGCAGGATTCCACTCATCCTTATGTTCTATCTGATTTCCTGCAGGGTCAAGAGTCTGTCTAAAATATCCTTTATTACTTACTAGTGTTACTGCTACAAATGGAATATTTAGATCCGCAGCTGAGCGGATAGCATCACCTGCAAGACCCCCTAATCCTCCTGCATATGTTGCGATGTCACTACGAAGGCCTATCTCCATTGAAAAATAAGCAATATTTTGTCTCTCCAGTGCTTCATGAAGATTATCCATATAATCAAGTCCTTTATTTTTTATATTATAAACGATTATATTTAAAAATATTAAAATGTACATTTTTGAAAACGAATGCAATTTTTTCTTTGAATAATGCACATAAATAAATAAAAATGCTTTTTACATTTGACAATATCTCAAAATTTTTGTAAAATTTGTTTTATATTATTTAAACGTAACTATTCTACCCACCAAAAAAGCTGATTGATGTCGATTTTGATGAAAACAAGGAGTTAAATAAATGATTGATGAACAAAGATAAAACACAATCAATAGCCAATAATCAAATAAAATTTATTCGAAAATATTTGTGCGTTGAATCTTAATGGTATGTTGAATCTTAATGACAATGACTATTGATCTTGTTTTACCCCGGCTGAATAGTTACGAAATAGTAATTCTTTTGTAAATTTTATTCATATTTATTCTAAAAATATCTTTGTAGAAAGCCTCTCGTATAAAATATATAAAATATTTTTAATTAGATTTCATCACATCAAATCTCATTATTATAATTTAGTCTGATGGTGTCAGTTAAGATCGGATTTCTACAGAGCCATAATTTCAATATAATATTAGTTTCGGGATAGACGCATAAAATAAATGGTACTTTCAAATAATATTTGCTAAGCAAAATTATTTTATAACCAAACACGTTTTTCATACGGATAGTGGGACAAGAGCCTGTGGACTTATTCTCCTCAGAGAAAAGAATGAAACAGGAAGAGGCAATTCGGGAAACCGACTCAGACCATACTAGCCAATCTGGGCATGGGGATTTAATTTTTCCGAAGGTGGTTACTTGCCTTTGACAGTAACTCTGAATATTTTGATATGCCTCTAAGGGTTAGAAAACTATAAGTTATCGATCTAAAAGATCAGTAGCATACGAGAAGGTCGTAGAGAACTCAAAAGATTAAAAACTTACAAATTGAATCTTAACATGGGGAGATAATTATGACTGAGATGACACTTAAGGAGAGACTTTTAAATGCGCTGGAAGGTAAAGAAGTAGATAAAGTACCGGTCTGTTCTGTAACCCAGACAGGAATCGTTGAACTAATGGATGAAGTAGGGTCTTCCTGGCCAGAGGCTCATTCTGACCCTGAAAAAATGGCGACGCTTGCGATTGCAAACTATGAATTAAGCGGGCTTGAAGCTGTAAGAGTCCCGTATTGCCTGACTGTGCTTGCCGAAGCTATGGGTTGTGAGGTTAATATGGGAACTAAAAATAGGCAGCCATCAGTTACTGCACATCCGTATCCTAAAAGCCTTGAGGGTATGGAAATGCCTGAGAACCTACTTGACATAGGCAGAATCCAAGCTGTACTTGATTCAATCAAAATTATAAGGGAAAGAGTAGGACCGGATGTGCCTATTATAGGAGGAATGGAAGGACCTGTTACTCTTGCTTCCGATCTGGCGAGTGTAAAGTCCTTTATGAAATGGTCTGTTAAAAAGCCAGATCTATTACATCAGGTACTGGATTTTGCAACCGATGCTACAATAGCATATGCAAATTCAATGGTTGTTGCAGGAGCAGATGTCATCTCCGTTGCCGATCCTGTAGCATCTCCTGACCTGATGAGTCCGGATTCTTTTAAAAATGAACTCCAGTCAAGGCTGCATAAGTTTTCCTCAAACGTAAATTCGGTTACGGTTCTGCATATCTGTGGAAGTGTGGCCCCGATCCTTGACTATATGGCAGATTGCGGTTTCGAAGGTCTGAGCGTTGAAGAAAAAGTTGGCAGTATTAAAAAGGCTAAGGAAGTGCTTGGGGATAGGGCAAGGCTCGTAGGAAATATCTCAAGCCCCTTTGTTCTGCTCCCAGGTCCGATCGATAAGATAAAAGAAGAATCGAAAAAAGCTATTTCCGAAGGTGTAGACGTACTGGCGCCTGGCTGCGGAATTGCACCTATGACTCCGCTTTCCCACATTAAAGCGATGGTCGAGGCAAGAGACGAATATTACGCTTGAAAAACCACAGAATAAAGAATTTAACTAATTTCTCACTAATTTCTCTATTGTTTTTTTTACTAATTTTTTACTAATTTTTATTAATATTTTTTATTGTCATTTTCAATTTTTTAACATGCTGTCTGTAATATCCGTATCTTATCTTGAGAGAACGGGATCTTATTCGCTTCTTTCTCTCAAGCAGCCTATTTCCTGATTATACATTCTCGTTGTAATTATTTTGACCAGTTTTTTCGTGTCCTACGTAATTGTAGATCTTGAGTAAATTAAGTGTTAATTTTTACAATCATAACTATATAGTTTTCACTCAACTGTTGCTGCTTAACAGAAAAATATCCAGTGCTAAATGAGTCTGTCAGTACTAAAAATTTCTATATGAATTTATCCGGAAAATTAGAAAACTACACTCGGGATTTTAAAAACGGAACACTCTATATTTAAAAAAGGAAAAAAGAGAATTGCCTTGATTAGAGGTCGTAGTTCTCTGGCTTGAAGACTTTGACTTCCTGTTTATACTTTGTAAGGCAGTCACTCATGAACTTTTCTTTGTCGTCGGTAAGGGCCTCGAAAGCTGCTTTTGCATCTGCAAGGGCTTTAGCTTCGAATCTGGAGAGCTCAAGTTTGCCCTTTGCTCCTTCTTCTACAATGTTGATGCATTCGATAGCAGCGTTCTTGGCACGGAGGTAAATATCATTTCCGTCTGTTGCAATTGCCTGTCCTACTCTGTAGGCATTCGGGTATGCGAGTACATAGCCCTGTGCGTCTCTGTATATATCGGAAGCTACGAACATGTCCCTAAGTATTTTTTCATTACCCGAATCAAGAGCAACATTCATTAGAGCACAGTCATAAGCTAAGGTCTCTCCCCAACACTGAACTGTGGTACCACCGAATTCACCGTGATACTCAACAGATTCATTGGACCAGAGGTCACAGCACTGCATGACAATGTTCCCCATCAGGTCGGAGTGAGCACAGGTCGAAGTCTTACCTTCCTGAGCTATCGGGACACCTGCAATGGATTTTACAATGGTATTCTCGTAGCCACAGTCCTTTCCAGGGCCGGCTGCACCGGCCTCGTAAGCAACAAGTGATCTTGCGGCAGAAATAGTCCTTGCAATGATTGCAAGTGTGTGAGCGAGGTTCTTGTCCAGCAGCCCGCCTGCAATGAACATCGCGGTGTTTGCTTGGGCACAGTCTGTGTCACCTGATGCTATTACATTGTTCTTTTTTGCAACTGATGCAATGTCTTGCCAGATCATTTCCATATCTATGCTACCGAGAACACCTATTCCGTAAAGTACGCCTGCCATGTCGTTCCTGAGGATTGCATAGTCGAATACTTCTTTTCCACCCATTGACTCAACTGCAAGCATGTCAGCCCCATTCTGGGCACACTGCTCGAAGGCCTCCATAAAGACGCTGTACTTGTCTCCTCTAAGTGCGAGGAAGTCTCTGGTCTCACGGATGTCACCAATGGTGTGGCGGAGTGCGCACTTTATGCCGTATTCATCATGGTAATCTTCCATGATAGTTTTCTGGGCATGCGCAACGGCAGCTCCCCAATCCGGGTGATTGGACATCTGCTGAACGTGTTCAGTTTCAAGTACAACAGCAGGAGCTCCGATTTGAACCATCCTTGCCATAATGTCGGTGGTTATCCTTTCGTATTCCTTTATGAGCTTTTCTTTGGATGCTCCGGCTTCAGGTCTTGGGGCATAGTTTACTTCGGGAGTTGTGTAACCGGCACCGATTTCAAGTTCCAGTCCGGTTTTAACTGGCGTGACAGCTTTTCCGAAAACCATGTCATCTGCGCTTGCATAAGCCATTTTAGTACATCTTGTTACTGCCATTACTCCATCTCCTCAGTGTTTATGGAATTTCTCCCTCAGTTTCACAATGTTGCCTCCGTGTTCCCTGATGAAATCTGCTATCTTAGGAGCATCGGCTGCTTCTTCGCCATATACTCCTAGTTCATACTGGGATACGAAGTCCTGGTTCACAGCACCGCCGCCACAGGCGAACGGAATCTTGTAGCCTTTCTCCAGAAGCTTGTCATTAACTTCTTTAAATGCGTACATGGTTGTGGTCATCAGGGCAGTACCTGTAAGCATGAGAGGATTTTCTTTCTCGACAGCCGCTATTACCTCATCTACAGGGACATCTCTTCCAAGATCCACTACATCATATCCGTTAGCTCTGAGCAATGCAGCTACGATGTTCTTTCCTATATCGTGGACGTCGCCTTCTGCAACGTGGCAAACGACTTTACCTTTAACCACAGGTGCTCTTCCTGCTTTTTGCTTAACGTATTCAATGCCCTCCAGCATGGCATCAGCAGACATCATAACGTTTGGCAGGAAAATTATTCCTTCGTCATAAAGTTTGGTGACCACTCCCATTCCAACCATCAGAGCGTCATCGATAAGAGAGATTGGGTCCTTTCCAGAGCTAATAGCCTTTTCCAACCCTTCAACAACGTCGTCCTCTTCGCCTTCAAAGATGGCCTTTGCAATCGGATAAATTATTGAATCCTTTGGGTAAAGTTCTTCTGCAGCCTCTTCCGGTGTCATTTCTTTTTCCATTTTTACATTGTAACGAACCAGGATACCACTGGGATCTATATCTATCAAATGTCTAACCTCCATTTTGGCATTTGAGGAGCAAATAATCCTTGATTGTTTACAGGGGTAAAAACCGGGTTAAAAATCAACACTTTCCTGAGATCTATCTTGATTTTATTTTTAATCTATTTTGTCACTCAACTTTCTCTATTTTTTCACAGAGATAGCTAAATGAGGCCCAAACAGGTATAAAAACCCAAAATTCTTCCCAATTCCTTAAAGGGACTCCTAGCTCCCCTTTATTTAATTGGAATCCTATATATATAAAACTCACTGAGCAAGTTTTAGTTTCTAATGCTGAACTTCAAACTATTATTTTCTTTATTGAGTAACCTTTTATTCTTAATGTTCAGTTTTTACTAATTTTCTTAACTCAGATACAGTTTAAAAACTATACAATTATTAATGTTCATAATATTTTTATAACAGTATGCGGCTCTTATTTTTCAGCAGGTTCAGTTAATTGCCAGAAAACATTTTATAATGAAAATTATTCGCTAAATTTAAAAATAAAATCCTATACTCTAATAATAAATATATTTTCATTGGTCATCGGTTAAGGAATTTTCTTGCCTGAAAGCTATTGATTTTGCATTAGAAGCCGGCCTTAAATTTTGGTCCATTTACATGAAATCGATACCGTATTCCAGCTTATAACTTATTGACCTATTTGGTAAATGTGAGGAAATTGGTGCAATTTATCACGATTCTTCACTTAACCAAAGACGTATGAATATATTTTATCTTGTTTCTTTCTTAACTTAATCTCTTTTGGAAAAGGTATATTTATCAGCCTTTTAGTTTAGGTTGTCTAAAAAGATTTTCCCGAAAGATTTATATGTTAGTAATGCCCTTAGAAGATCCTCTGATCTGAGAGGATCAGTAATTATTATATCTATAGATTTTGCAAAAATTTATTTTTGAGATAAAATCTATGGTAAAAAATAAATCAAACAAAAGCTTTATATACAAGAATTTCCTTGTATGTATCCCTCACAATAAGTAAAATTGTGAGCATTCGACTCTCTTATGATCCCTTTCCATGTAAATGGCAGTGTCTCTATAGATTCAAGCAAACTTCTCTTTTTGTTTTGGATCTAATGGTGAAAAATCGCCTGATGGAAAAGCTTTATATATGAGAAATACCTTGTATACATCCCTCTCACAATGTGATTGTGTCGAGGTAAATAACACAAAGCTTTATATACAAGAAATACCTTGTATATGTCCCTGCGCAAACTGATTGCGTAGGTAAAAAATCACAAATCTCTTTCATCTTTTAATGGAGTCAGGAGTTTTTTCCTGTCTGACGAGGATTTTGTCGGTTCGGTTAATTCTGGGCGGTGAGAGTTTTTCATAACATATCATCGCGAAACGAAAATAACTGAATTGATAGTTGTTAGTGCAAGTTTCTGCGACCAAGACCTTTAATTTTAAAGTGTGCGATACATTAACAATTCTGGTTGATCCTGCCAGAGGTTACTGCTATCGGTGTTCGCCTAAGCCATGCGAGTCATATGTTCTTCGTGAACATGGCGTACTGCTCAGTAACACGTGGATAACCTGCCCTTGGGTCCGGCATAACCCCGGGAAACTGGGGATAATTCCGGATAACGCATATATGCTGGAATGCTTTATGTGTAAAATGGATTCGTCCGCCCAAGGATGGGTCTGCGGCCTATCAGGTAGTAGTGGGTGTAATGTACCTACTAGCCTACAACGGGTACGGGTTGTGAGAGCAAGAGCCCGGAGATGGATTCTGAGACATGAATCCAGGCCCTACGGGGCGCAGCAGGCGCGAAAACTTTACAATGCGGGAAACCGTGATAAGGGGACACCGAGTGCTAGCATCATATGCTGGCTGTCCAGGTGTGTAAACTACACCTGTTAGCAAGGGCCGGGCAAGACCGGTGCCAGCCGCCGCGGTAACACCGGCGGCCCGAGTGGTGATCGTGATTATTGGGTCTAAAGGGTCCGTAGCCGGTTTGGTCAGTCCTCCGGGAAATCTAATAGCTCAACTATTAGGCTTTCGGGGGATACTGCCAGACTTGGAACCGGGAGAGGTAAGAGGTACTACAGGGGTAGGAGTGAAATCTTGTAATCCCTGTGGGACCACCTGTGGCGAAGGCGTCTTACCAGAACGGGTTCGACGGTGAGGGACGAAAGCTGGGGGCACGAACCGGATTAGATACCCGGGTAGTCCCAGCCGTAAACGATGCTCGCTAGGTGTCAGGCATGGCGCGACCGTGTCTGGTGCCGCAGGGAAGCCGTGAAGCGAGCCACCTGGGAAGTACGGCCGCAAGGCTGAAACTTAAAGGAATTGGCGGGGGAGCACAACAACGGGTGGAGCCTGCGGTTTAATTGGACTCAACGCCGGACAACTCACCGGGGACGACAGCAATATGTAGGTCAGGCTGAAGACCTTACCTGAATCGCTGAGAGGAGGTGCATGGCCGTCGCCAGTTCGTACTGTGAAGCATCCTGTTAAGTCAGGCAACGAGCGAGACCCGTGCCCACTGTTACCAGCATATCCTCCGGGATGATGGGTACTCTGTGGGGACCGCCGGTGTTAAATCGGAGGAAGGTGCGGGCCACGGTAGGTCAGTATGCCCCGAATTTCCCGGGCTACACGCGGGCTACAATGAATGGGACAATGGGTCCCTCCCCTGAAAAGGGCTGGTAATCTCACAAACCCATCCTTAGTTCGGATCGAGGGCTGTAACTCGCCCTCGTGAAGCTGGAATCCGTAGTAATCGCGTTTCAATATAGCGCGGTGAATACGTCCCTGCTCCTTGCACACACCGCCCGTCAAACCACCCGAGTGAGGTATGGGTGAGGGCACGAACATCGTGTCGTGTTCGAACCTGTGCTTTGCAAGGGGGGTTAAGTCGTAACAAGGTAGCCGTAGGGGAATCTGCGGCTGGATCACCTCCTAAGCAAAAAAACTCACCACCCAGATGCCGATAAACCGAACAAAATCCTCACCCCGGAGATCCGCTGTGGATCTCTAGTCTCTCTAGGGCTTGTAGATCAGATGGAAGATCGCTGCCTTTGCAAGGCAGAGGCCCTGGGTTCGAATCCCAGCAAGTCCATTTTTATGCACCCGGAAAGTAACTTTTCGGGGAAGGACGGATTGCCTGTGTTGACACGCAGGTACATGAAGTCATGTATAAGTGCTGTATACTGGACGCTTTCTGGACCTGGTTAGGATACACAGGAATTATGCTATCAGGTGGATGGCTCGGCTCAAGAGCTGATGAAGGACGTGCCAAGCTGCGATAAGCCCGGGGTAGGTGCAAGGAGCCTATGAACCCGGGATTTCCGAATGGGACCTCTCCATAGTGATCAGTAATGATCGGGAACGCTCCGAATTGAAACATCTCAGTAGGAGCAGGAAAAGAAATCAATCGAGATACCGTTAGTAACGGCGAGTGAAAACGGTACAGTTCAAACCGAATCCCTTCACAGGGAAATGTGGTGTTGTAGGGCTGTTCAAACGTCTGGCGGCTAAACAGAACTTGCCTGAAACGGCAGACCATAGAGTGTGACAGTCACGTATGTGTAAACCAAAAGATCGGAACATGTCCCTGAGTACCGTGCGTTGGATATCGTGCGGGAATCTGGGGGGCACCAACCTCCAAAACTAAATACTACTTGAGACCGATAGCGAAATAGTAGGGTGACCGAACGCTGAAAAGTACCCCGAGAAGGGAGGTGCAAAGTGCCTGAAACCTGATAGTGATGGAACGATACGGCATTAAAGGAACTCTGGCATGAAGGAAACATTCGCGAGAATGTTGTACGAATGTCACTGCCAGTGTCGTATCTTACGTTTTGAAGAACGGGCCAGGGAGTTTATCTCAGTGGCAATGGCTAACCTTTATATGGGCAGCCGAAGCGAAAGCAACATGTGCGCAGCTCTCCGAGCGAGGCACGACGTATACAAGTGCGTGGAGTCACTGGGGTAAGACCCGAAGCCGGGTGATCTAGGCGTGGGCAGGTTGAAGCGTGGCGAAAGCTACGTGGAGGACCGCAAGCGGTATTGATCTGCAAATCATTCGTGTGACCTGCGTCTCGTAGTGAAATGCTAATCTAACCCGGCATCCGCTGGTTCCTTCCAAAACATGTCGCAGCATGACCTGACTGGAGATCGTCGGTGGAGTAGAGCACTGATTAGCGGTTCCGGGGGGGAAACCCCTCGCCTGCCTGTCAAACTCCAAACCCACCGTCATTGTAGAAAGTCGGAGTCCGGACTGCTGGGGTAAGCTTGTAGTCCGTAAGGGAGACAACCCAGCCCGTGGTTAAGGTCCCCAAGTGTCGACTAAGTGTTAATACTAAAGGGCGTCCCAAGCCCCAGACAGCTGGAAGGTTAGCTTAGAAGCAGCTACCCTTTAAAGAGTGCGTAACAGCTCACCAGTCGAGGTTTGGGGCCCCGAAAATTGACGGGGCTCAAGTCGACCACCGATACCACGGAGTACCGCAAGGTAATCTCGTAGGAAGGCGTTGCGTTCGGACCGAAGCAGGGCTGTAAAGTCCTGTGGACCGTTCGCAAACGAAAATCCTGGTAATAGTAGCAGCAAAGCAGGGTGAGAATCCCTGCCGCCGAAGGGGCCAGGTTTCCTCGGCAATGATCGTCAGCCGAGGGTTAGTCGGTCCTAAGACGTACCGTAACTCGAGTACGCCAAAAGGGAAACAGGTTAATATTCCTGTACCATTTAGCATTCCGTCTGACGTCTCAGGGCAGGCCGAGCGGCGTCGTCGCGCCGTCTAAGCAGCGAACCCCGTGGAGAGCCGTAATGGCGAGAATCGGGCGAATCTGTAATGGCTAAAGTCGGCTGCACCCCGGGACCCGTGAAAAGGCCGCTAAATGTCCGTACCCAGATCTGACACTGGTGCCCCTAGCTGAAAAGGCTAAGGCGTGTCGGAGTACTTCAGTTAAGGGAATTCGGCAAATTAGCTCCGTAACTTCGGGATAAGGAGTGCCTGCTGTGAAGACAGCAGGTCGCAGTGACCAGGGGGCTCTAACTGTCTAATACCAACATAGGAGATTGCAAACCCGTAAGGGCTAGTACAATCTCTGAATCCTGCTCAGTGCAGGTACCTGAAACCCCGTTTCAACGGGAAGAAGGGCCTGTAAACAGCGGGGGTAACTATGACCCTCTTAAGGTAGCGTAGTACCTTGTCGCTTAATTGGCGACTTGCATGAATGGATCAATGAGAGCCCTACTGTCCCTAACTGGAATCCGGTGAAGCTTACATTCTAGTGCACAGTCTAGAGACCTCTAGGGGGAAGTGAAGACCCCGTGGAGCTTTACTGCAGCCTGTCGCTGGGTTGTGGTTCTGGATGTACAGAGTAGGTAGGAGGCATCGAAGCGTATGCGCCAGCATACGTGGAGCCGCAATTGGGACACTACCCTTCTGGGACTACGACCCTAACTCTGAGAAGAGGACCCCGATAGGTGGGCAGTTTGCCTGGGGCGGGACGCCCTTGAAAAGATATCAAGGGCGCGCAATGGTTGACTCAAGCGGGTCGGAAACTCGCTGAAGAGTGCAAGAGCATAAGTCAGCCTGACGTTATTCAGCATAGCAGTGGATGACGAGACGAAAGTCGGTTCTAGCGAACTTTTGAGCCTCCTTGGTGGGGGCCAAAAATGACAGAAAAGTTACCCCGGGGATAATTGAGTCGTTGCCGGCAAGAGTACATATCGACCCGGCAGCTTGCTACCTCGATGTCGGTTCTTTCCATCCTGGCCGTGCAGCAGCGGCCAAGGGTGAGGTTGTTCGCCTATTAAAGGAGATCGTGAGCTGGGTTTAGACCGTCGTGAGACAGGTCGGTTACTATCTACTAGAGGTGCACGAGGTCTGCGGGTAAGCTGCTTTTAGTACGAGAGGAACCAAGCAGCGGCGCCACTGGTGTACCGGTTGTCTGACAAGGCATAGCCGGGCAGCTACGCGCCAAGGAATAAGAGCTGAATGCATCTAAGCTCGAACTCTGACCTAAAAAGAGACCTCATTAAGGATTCCGGTAGAAGACCGGTTTGATAGAAACGGGATGTAAGCACCAAGGCAACGAGGTGTTCAGTCCGCGTTTACTAACTATCCGTTCCTTTCCTAATCCGGTCCAGGCGAAATTCAGTATGCAGCACTGTACATGACTTCTTTTCACAATCCCATTTATAGGTCGAGTTTGGCGGCCACAGCGGCAGTGTAACTCCTGTACCCATCCCGAACACAGTAGATAAGCCTGCCCGCGTTCCTTACTGTACTGAAGTGTGCGAGCCTTCGGGAACTCTGGATCGCTGCCATACTCACCTTATAAAACTTTACTTTCCATAATCTATTTTTGAACCACTTTTCATAATGATTTTATCTCGTTTTTCTAATACTGACTTTATGTAATGGTTGCATGTTGCCCTGAATATTTTTTAAATTGTTTTATCTACTTTCTTTATAGCTAATTTAAAAAAGTAATTGGGAAGAGGTTTTTTGCTTTATCTCTACGTATTTCTTTCAGATTCATTCTCCCCGTAGCTCAAGCCTTGCTTTTACTCATTTTATCACGGCTTCAGTAATCTTTTTCCCAAAATACGTGCTTGAACCTGCGTAAGGAATTTTCTGTCTTTCCTTATTTTCCGGGCCAGGTTTTGAGTCCATTTCATAAGCAACAATTATAGCATCCGTGTTCGTACCCAGGAAAGTGTAACCTTTCTCAAGCAGTGCGAGCCCTTTTGCTTCTGTGGCTGTGATTATCGCTCCGAGAAGAGCTTTCTCAGATAGTCTTGCTTTTGAGACTAGAATTCATTGGTCATCGGTTAAGGAATTTTCTTGCCTGAAAGCTATCGATTTTGCATTAGAAACCGGCCTTAAATTTTGGCCTATTAACATGAAATCGATGCCCTGTTCCAGCTTCTAACTTATAGCCGTAAAGCTGTCCTATTGCCGAATTCAAAAAGGCAGGTGTAAGCTCACTCACTTCTGCAAAAGATAGCTCGATTTTCTTATTTTCACAGAGTGCAGCCGTAATAATATCATAAACTTTCTGACCACAGGCAGCAACGCAGCAGTTTTCCCCGGCAGTTTCAAAAACATTTACTCTTTCTTCCATAAGTATCCCCATATGCTTATACTCACAATGATTTAAAAAGATCAGGGTATGACCCATGTTTCACTCTTGAGACACAGATTGTGCATCCATAAATATTAAGTTATAGTCGGTAAATATTAAGGTAAACTATTCAATAAATGTTGGGAAATTGACGCAATTTATCATGATTCCTCACTTAACCGAAGACGCATGGACTAGAATTATATTTATGGTTCCGACTTTTGCCCTGAATTCTGAGCCGTTGCTCAAGCCAGCGGTTATGAAAGCTGTCAGGCAGTCATTTTCTATTACCTGAATATATTCCATTTTTACAGCCGTAAGGAGAACGAAGTGAGTTTCTTCAAGGCCCAGTTTCAGTGTTTCTTCTTTTAAGAACTCACGAGGGTCAGGGAATTAAACGTTCTTGGCACCTGTTTGTTGAATAGGTACTTTACTCGTGCACGGTCGCCGTTTAAACCCGTGCTCACGGCTTCAAAATCTCTTTTGATTATAAAGGAACTGTTCTTCACATAGTACTGCATAAAATTGCTCCTCTTTCACGGAAAAGAGTACAATTGCATATTTTTATTTATTTCCTATATGTGATTTATGCTTTTTAGCCGAATATCCATATAGCTTGCTGCGGGGTACGCCAGCACAAATTTGATTGTAAAAGGGCGCAAAGCGGTAGTGGTCTAATTTGAAAGTTCTTGCGAACGCTCTTCTTTCCAAACATGGCAAATTACTTATTACTGTTTGCCTAATTACTATTATGGATAATAAGTACTATTCATACTGGTTAGCTCTTATTATTCTTTCTGGAATCTTTTATATCATTTTTGGAGCATTCTATGCCGTTTTTGGCTTTTGTGGGTTTCTAATTGTTGCAGGTGTCTTTTTTGTTATAAGTGTTCTGTATGGTATATATTCTGTTTCTCATAAATTTCGCAGTTGAGTAAACGTTTAACTGTTTTTGAATTAACGCAAATACTGGATATTTTAGTCTACACAATAGTCTACACGATAATGATCACTCTGTTTTTTCCGTCTTCTGGCAGTCCATGTCCAAATGGCACGAAGAAATAGAGGCAAGGTTCCGCTATTTTTGGAGTCTAGTTATATTCACGAAAGTTAAAACCTCAAGCATGCTTTGTTATAGTATTTTTCATATAGAATTTTCTAATGTTCACTACGAAACTACCTGATACCTCGAAACTACCTAATACCTCGAAACTACCTAATACCTCGAAACTACCTGACACCTGATGAAGCCGGAACTGTTAAATATCTAGATAAAATACAAATGGTTTTTATGTATTCCTGGGATCCAAAACTTTATTCTTCGAATTCCTCAGCTCAGAAAAACTGGGGGTTTGAACTTCTTGCAAAGCTGAATTTGAAAGGAAATGAAAGGTTTCTGGACGTTGGCTGCGGGGACGGAAAACTTAGTGCTGAAGTTGCAAAAAACCTACCTGAAGGCTCTGTTCTAGGAATCGATCTCTCTGAAGAGATGATTACTTTTGCCAGGAATCATTATTCTCAAGAGAAGTTTCCAAACCTTGCTTTTATGCAAGCAAATGCAAGTGAACTTACTTTTGACTCTGAGTTCGATATTGTCTTTTCCAATGCTGTTCTTCACTGGATAAAGGTTCCTGAAGCTGCTCTGAAGGGTTTTTTGAAAAGCCTCAAACCCGGTGGAGTATTCCTGGCCCAGCTTGGTGGGAAAGGAAACGCTGCAGAGATTCTCAAAACTCTTGATTATATGCTTGAAAACGAAAAATGGAGTTCTTATTTCAGGGATTTTGTATTTCCATATGGCTTTTACGGACCTGAAGAATACGGTAAATGGCTCAAAGATGCAGGTTTTTTAATTAAGCGTTTGGAATTGATCTCAAAAGACATAGCTCTTCATGGAGAAAGTAGACTTTTCGCCTGGATTGCTTCAACCTGGCACCCTTATATACAGCGGATACCTCCAGAATTAAAAGAGGATTTTATAAACGAACTTGTAACTCTTCTTGTGAAAAATTATCCACCTGATGACAAAGGATATGTCCGTGTCCAGATGAAAAGGCTGGAAATTGAGGCTTATCGGAAGAAATGAAGCCTATTGGGAGAAATATTTGACTTTCACACAGCAGACAAAATATTTGTCATCGGCATTTTAGCTGAAAAGGGTCCACTTATCAAGGTCGATGGAAAGCTAATCACATATGGAAACAGGCTCGATTACCAGGAACCTGGCAAGGGGTTTCAAGGAAGTGACTGAAAACAATGGGACTCCACTCTACTCTTTAAAGCTTAAGTATAGAAGACTTAAAAGCTTAAGTATAAAGATGAGAGGATCTTTGTCTCGCATTCTGTCTTTTGTTTTTTATTCAACAAGTTTTAAGTTTTGGATAAGCTTTTAAGGATCAGCTCATAAATTATATATTTTCAGCAAAAATATTAAACCCTAAAAGGCATACTTTTTTAGAGTTAACCCTTTATGAAATTTTAATATATGTTGTCTTTGTCGCTGTATTGCTACCTGCAGAACTGGCTACTGTAAGTTTAACAGTATATTTCCCTTTTTTGGAATACTTATGAGTTGGATTCTGGGCTGTTGAATATGTCCCATCTCCAAAACTCCATTTCCATTTAGTTGGTTTTCCTGTACTTTTATCAGTAAATTTCACACTTAAAGGTACTTTTCCTGATTTTGGAGATGCATAAAATACAGCAACCGGTTTTGCTGTCACTATGATATACTTTGATTTCATTGCTGTGTTACTGCCTGCAGCATTTGTTACTGTAAGTTTAACAGTATATTTTCCTGCTTTAGAATACTTATGAGTTGGATTTTTGGCTGTTGACGATTTTCCGTCTCCGAAACTCCATTTCCATTTAGTTGGTTTTCCTGTACTTTTGTCAGTAAATTTCACGCTTAAAGGTACTGTTCCTGATTTTGGAGATGCATAAAATGTAGCAACAGGAACGCTGGGTTTTTGGGTTTTTGATATCTTATTTCCAGTAATTATGGCATTTTGAACATTTTTTACTATGATTCCATAAGAGAGATTCGGTGGATACACATTTATTAAGATGTTGTTTTGTATCTTCACAATGTTACTTTTGAACGAATTTCCATCTATATGTATTCCATTCAGTTTTATGTCTGTAAACCTATTATTAGAGATATTTAAGTTTACTCCGTTAATTCTAAACTTCTGATATACTCCTTTATGCGAAAGATTGCTGAAACTGTTCCCACTTATTATTATATTCCTGAAACTCTCCTGACCTGGAAAATAAATTCCATATATCCCATTGTTTTGAACATTATTTTTAATTATAAGCTTGTTATTGATTCCACTTTTTCCTCCCAGATACATAATACCTGACATACCATTAAATTTATTATTTTCGTAACTATGTATTCCATCATTAATGCTGCCGCGTCTGGATATACCTCCATATCCGCCAAAAATTTTGTTGTTAGAAAATGTCGAATATTGTGTGCCATCTGAAAAAGCGAAAAAGCCTGGTTGCGGGTATATTTTGTTTTTAGTTACGACATAGCTAATAGTAACAGGATGGGAATCAACAACACTAGAACCATCGATGTTTCCCCCTATTAGAGTGTTATCAGTGATAAAAACATCACGATTTAAAGATTTGCGTTCAGCTGTATTGCCTGTTATAGCATGCCTGCAGTTTTCTATGTGATTATGGTCAATATTGACAAAAGCCGAACCGCTAGCCACATTTACGCCATATCCACTTCCTGGAAGAAGTGAATTGTAAATCTCATTATTATTAATATTCACATTAAAACAGGAATACAGGCAAATAGCACTGAATCCAATATCTTTGAACCAAGAATTAGTAATAGAACTGTCCTTGCAATATTGCATAGCCAGTCCACGATGAGATGTCGTTGCACCTCTACCCTGTATCCTTATGTTCTTTATATTCATTTGAATAGGTCTGTATACTTCGACCTTTACATTCTCAGATAATTTGTAATCTCTATGGAGTGGTTGATTTAAAGTGACAACATTTCCATTCACATTTTTAACAGCGTAAATTTCCCCTGTCATTTGATCAGAATAATCATGAGGACACCACTTGACATTTTTCCATATTTTTATCAGGTCGTTCTTGCGAACCCTTGAAGCATCAGTTAAAACCACTTGAGATGAGCCCTTATTGGCATTAGTGTTCAATTTTTTGTTTGCGATCAATGATCCACGGAATAAAATCCCGTAAGTTTCTTTTTCCGGATTTTTCATGTGAAAAATTACTTTTCCTTCGCCTATTATTTTCAGATTTTTACCATTTTGATATATTATTTTTGTAATATAGTAGTTCCCTTCATGGATAGTAATTGTATCCCCACTTTTTGATTTATCCAGTGCCGCCTGAATGCAGGCTGCATCGTTTGCATAATTAGTTGTATGAAAAAGATCTGATTCAGCTGGTCCAGTCTGTTTGTCAATTACGATGTTTGTCGCCAAAGCTGCAGGGCTGCTTAAAATAATATAAAAAAAGAAAGGGCAAGCACTGTCACAAAAAATCTTAAACTCCTCACCAAAAATCACACACAAACCTGTTTAATTTAGAGACTATCCGAAGCGGTTGTGATCAATAACTTTCACAGTTGGCATATCAAAAAAGATGGACACTCAATTTTAGAGACCTGTTATAATTTTACAATACGCCGTTGTTGATTTTTCGGAAAGCTCTATCTAACTTTACTATCTATTTTAAAGAAGTATGCATTTTTCCATAACCCCACCATATTACTATTTTTTAACTGATATAACTTTTTCTATGCTGTTTATAAAGTAAAAAGTGCTCTCAGTTACTTGTATTTAAAAGAAGTATTCTACTGTAAAAAGCTAAAATATTTTATAAATATGAAAGTTTAATGAGGAAGGAGAAAACCTGGAATAATATTTGAAATCAAAGAACAGTAGCTTCAAGGACATTAGTGCGAAAGTCGCGATTCAAACTACTGGTACTGTTTGCTATCAACAAGTAAAGTTTATTAAAGAGTGTTTTATCTCAGGTAAAAGAACAGAAGTAAAAGAATACTGCTGAAACTACATAAACTGGAAAAACTGAGTATTGCAAGGACAGGAATAAGAAATCCCTACCTTACGCCGATAATTAATAAATCACGAAGTATATATGACAGTACTCCATTCTGACAAAAGTTCTTTATCTAAAGGCTTTTATTTAGTTATAGATCACTCTGCCTTTTTACTTCCAAACTTAATTGTTATTTTATCAATAATAAGTTCTTTGATAATGTCAACGGCATATTTTATGAATTTAATATATTATATTAAAGCCATAATATATCTCAGCAACGTAAAAGAAATAAGGTCAAATTAGATAATAAAGCGATGTGAACAGGCACTGTAATAGACACCTTTATGTTAACAAATAAAGTGAGTGCAAATGATGCTTCATTACATAATAAGTAAAATTGTATTAATATGAAAATTAATATACTGATTTATTCCATTATCATTAAAATTAGGCATTTTATTGCGTAAAAGAGGGAGATCAGGGGAATAATGACAGCTAAAATGGTGCAATCTGAGGCAATAAACCCGAATCCTGTGATCAGTGTGGCAAAGGATGGTACAGTTCTTTACTCTAATGATGCAGGAAAGCCTTTATTGCATGAGTGGGGCGTGGGAGTTAGAGAAAAATTGCCTCCACATATTAATATTTTTGTTCAAAAGGCAATTTCCCAGAAAGGTATTGAAAAAATAAAAATTAAAGTGGGGAAAAGAGTATACTTTATCGTTTTTCATCCCTTGCCTGAAGAAGAATGCGTAAACATTTATGGATTTGACATAAGTGAGAGTAAAAAGCTTGAGGGAAAACCTCAGGAAAGTGAAGATCTAGAGATGAAAAATCTGGAACTTGCCAGTATTATTGATGTCCAGGCTGTCCAGTCCCTGATGGAGGATTTCTATAAGCTTGTTAGCATTCCAATAGCCCTGTTTGATCTCAAAGGCAATATTCTGTCAAGTGTTGGATGGCAGGACATCTGCACGAAATTCCACAGGGTTCATCCCGAAGCCTGCAAACACTGCATGGAAAACTACATAAAGCTATCATCAGGTGTTCTCTCGAGAGAATTTAAGCTGAATAAATGCAAAAACAACATGTGGAATATAGTGACTCCCATTATTGTGGGAGACCGGCACGTTGGCTACGCCTTTTCAGGTCAGTTCTTATTTGAGGGTGAGCCTATAGACTATGAATTTTTCCGAGTCCAGGCCAGGAAATATAGCTTCAATGAACAGGAGTACATAGCAGCTCTTAAGAAAGTTCCGAGGTTGGACCCTGCAGCTGTGGACACATGCATGTCTTTTCTTACAACATTTGCCAATATGGTTTCGCAGCTAGGCTACAGCAATACCAGGCTGTCTCAATCGCTGGCTGAGCGTGATGCTGTGGTTGATGCATTGCAAGAGAGTGAGAAGCGGCTGCGTCTCCTGAGCAACAACCTGCCAAACAGCGCGGTATATCAGTATGTCCTTGAGCCCGATAACAGTACCAATTTCTTATATTTCAGCGCAGGTATCGAGCGGTTGTTCGGCATCAGCATATCCGATGTTCTTCGTGATCCAGAAATGCTGTACAGGCAAGTTCCGCAGACGTACTTAGAACGGCTCGTCGAAGCCGAGATACGAAGTGCCCGTGAATTGTCAGATTTTGATATGGAATTACCTCTTCAGCTTCCCGAAGAACAGGTTAAATGGATACGGTTGCACTCTCGTCCTCGCAGGCTGCCCGACGGCCGAACGATCTGGGACGGTGTACTGACTGACATTACCAAGCTAAAGCAGGCTGAGGAGGTGCTGTGCGAGAGCGAATCACGCCGTAAGGTTACCGAAGCTGTCGATACTGAACGGAAGCGGTTTTTTGATGTACTGGAGGCGTTGCCGGTAATGGTTGCTCTATTAACACCTGACCATTACATCGCCTTCGCAAACCGCTGTTTCCGTGAGCAGTTTGGCGAGTTAGGCGATCAACACTGTTTTGAGTATTGTTTTGGGTGTACCGAACCCTGTGAGTTCTGTAAAGCATATAAGGTACTTGAAACCGGCCAACCCTATCATTGGCAGGTTACCTTACCAGATGGTGGTATTTTTGATGCTTATGACCTTCCATTTACAGACGTTGACGGTTCTCCCCTGATCCTTGAGATGGATATTGACATCACCAAAAGAAAAGAAGCTGAAGAAGCTCTTGCAAATATTGAGACTGCTCGGAAAAAGGAAATCCATCATAGAATAAAGAATAACCTTCAGGTAATTTCCTCTCTGCTGGATCTTCAGGCTGAACAGTTTAAAAATAAAGAGAATATTAAGGATTCAGAAGTTCTGGAAGCCTTCAGAGAAAGTCAGGATAGAATAATATCTATGGCTTTGATACATGAGGAACTGTATAGAGGCGAAGGATTCGAGACGCTAAACTTTTCCCCTTACATTCAGGAACTTGCTGAGAATCTCTTATTAACATACAGGCTTGGTAACACCAATATCACCTTAAGCATGAATCTGGAAGAAAACGTGTTGTTTGATATGGATACTGCAGTCCCATTAGGAATAATTGTCAATGAACTTGTTTCTAATTCCCTCAAGCATGCATTTCCTGATAGAGATGATGGAGAAATCCAAATTAAACTTAATAGAGAGGAAAACGAAGAGTATATAAAAGACATAAACAAAGGCCAGAAGAGCACTAATTTCATTCTAACCGTTTCAGATGACGGTATAGGTATTCCTGAAAATCTTGAAATTGAAGAGCTTGATAGTCTGGGATTTCAGCTTATAACTTCTCTTGTAGACCAATTAGATGGGGATTTTGACTTGAAAAGGAACAATGGCACAGAATTCATTATGAGATTTACAGTAACAGAAAGAGGGAATCTGGCTCAAACTGGTCTAAAATCACAATAAAATAAATGAAAAATTAGTGCGAAGAAATGTGCGATTCCTACGAGACCAGGCTCTGAACCTGACACCTCTGACATGGCTTCTTGCTTTGGTAAGTATACACTAGACAGGGACCAATTCTGAAAAAAGAGCTCTATTATCATGTTTCGGAAAAGAATATTTGAAAGCACTTTTATGTCATGCGACAAGAAGTTATGCCAGAATTACTTTACTACTATCCTTTCCATTTGGGATAACCCTATCAGAATGTGCATTAGCAGTAATGCCGATGTGCAAAGCTTCTTATACAATGTAAGAAACTCTGAAAGTCCAGTTCAGATAACTTGCTATGGAGCTCTTCTCTTCTCCTTTTTTAGTAGAAGTGGCTATTAATATTAGTTTAATAAGCTAAATAGTTATGAAAAGTTTTGAGTTTTTACATAAACTTAAATAATGATAGCATTATGAGTACTATAAAAAGCATATATAATATTATTAACACTGTTCTCTTGTTCATAATTTAACTTCGCTTTGTGTAAATTATAAATTAATTACATTTTTTCTCACATCGGGAGCGCAGAGGGTCACGAACACCCTGTCCTCCATAAGCTATCTGACAATTATTTTCAGTAATAAAAGAATTCTTTTTTTAATTTAAAGGCTTTATTTGCTTTTTATATTACTTTTTATTACTAACAATGATTGTCAGACCGCCTGTTTAGGGTGGAGTGTCCGCACGCAATTTGATTTGTTCGCCAAATATTTTCTTTCAATTTTTAACAAATGATTTTGATGGAACTAGTTACGTATATTTATTTAGAAAATACTGCGAATTTGCTGTGGATTCAATACCAAATTTTTCCTGACTGTAATTGTAAATTTTTCTGAAGCTGTATTTTCTTCCCAGAGATCTCTTAAGATTTGTAATTTTACAGAAAAATCAATACACTACTGCCTTTACTTGTGTTTAATTCTTTAAATCTTATTATTAACCATCTAATTTCATTCAAAATGTATTTCCTTATGCTTTTTATATACAATAATAAAACAGTTTGATTTGCTATCCAATATTCCACTTTTTATTCTAACGTCTCTTTTTATCTTATTATAATTTTTATTTTATTATAATTTTTATTCGCTGTTTTATGTTTATATCCTATGGTTTTATATTAAAATGTTTCGAATTGTTATCCAACAGACTAATTTTCGTTACATTTCATATTATATTTGTTGTTCGATGTGTATACAGTAAAATCTTAAACTCCAGTTAAATTTTCACAAAGAAATCGCTTCTCAACCCCTTTCCAATTTTAAAATCAGATTTCATTTTAAGACCGATTAGACTGCGTTCCAAAATCTAATGTATTGATTCTCAAATAAATACATAATAAGAAAATAATTACAGCTTATTACGTAAAGAGTCTATCCCAAAAGCCACTTTACTCTTAATCATTGGGAATTCTCAGAATTATTTTTATGATCATAAGATTGATTGATTATTCAAAATACACAGTCTAAGAAGCAAATTTCAAGTTTTGGGATGAACTCAAATATTATTTTCAAGTCACATGGAATTCTGTAATACTAAAAACGCATCCGAGCGAGGAGTGATTCAATTTGGATATTACAACTATGAAAAACACGGAAAGCACGGTTTTTATTCCAAAATCATTTCGTTTTTTTAATTTTTTTATTGCAGCTACATATCTCATATATGTAGCCTACTATTATACTCTATCTTCGAATTTGTTTCATTTTACGTAACCATTCCACAATATAAAAATAGAGTTGGAATTTACTAAACGTTTAACATTTTGCGTTGCTTGCTGTTGTATTATGTATTTGACTTCCAAATGGCTTTGAGTCTGCGAACTCATTTCAGGATACAACAAATATGACCAAGCATGCGTCTTCGATTAAGTGAGAAATCGTGATAAATTGCCTCAATTTCCTCAATATTTTCCAAATATTTTAATAAATTATGAGCTGGAACAAAGTATCGATTTCATATAAAGAGGCCAAAATTTAAGGTTGGATTCTAATACAGAATCGATATTTTCAGGCAAGAAAATTCCCTAACCGATGACCAATGTATAACCAAGTTTAAAAATATACTTAAAAGGCATATTTGACTTCATAGCTATCCCACTTCTCAACTACACCACTTCTCAACTACACCACTTCTCAACTACACCACTTCTCAAATATTAAACTTTACAACTTTACGACAAATCTATTGTATATTTAGCCGATTGGAATATTTTATCTCTAGCTTTAAAAATGCTATGCAAACTTTAATCTTTAAACGTTAACAACAATGATTGGTCTTTATCTTTGCCAATAACTCGTATATGTTTATTTCGATATTTTTTTATAGTATCTAGTTAAATAATCACAATGTTAGGTAGTTGCAATGTGCAGTAGTTCTAAAGTTGTATAATTATGACGTCGAATAGTTATAATTTGAATATTTATAACGTTAAATAGTTGTGAAGTTAAATTTCATTATAGAATAAATTCTCGTAATTTGAATCTTCTTCAAATCATGTGGGAAAAAGTAAATTTCGCATATTTATTGGAAATTTAAGAATTTAACCAAGTTTTAAAAGCATTCTCAAGCAATTCGTTAAAGTTTGAAAGTGTATAACAAAATCATTGAATACATCTAGAACGAGAAAATTCTCCCTTAAATTTGAAGAGAATATTATAATTTGTATACGAAATCATCATTAATTATTTACTAGAGTTCATAAGGTTGAAATCAAAAATTAGAAGCTTTGGACTTTAAACGTTGACGGAATTTATTATTGTTTCTTTTTGATCAAAACTCTTGAATTCTAGCTTTTTTGAATTAATGGTGATTAACATACAACTGTCAAAAAATGATTGTTATTATGCAATTATTATATCCAGTTAATTCAGAATAAGGTGTTGATCATGATTCTGGAGAGCGATGCCATGATTTAACTTATGCTTCAGAGGAATACAATATGTGTTATGTCCATCTAATCAGGCAAGTTCTTAATAAAGTCAAAACAGAACATAATTCTCTGAAAATCGAAGCAGATAACCAGAGCCATCAAGCACAGTTATCAAAAAGTGATATCTTTGGAATCCTCCAGAACGACAGACGAAGATGTGTCCTGGAAATTCTTCACAAACAGGGAAATCAGAGCATACGTTTTCTTTCTGAGGAAATAGCTCGCCTAGAGTCTGGCGAAGACGATCCAAAAAGCACTATCAGAAAAAGCATATATGTCTCCCTTCTCCAGACCCACATACCCAAGATGGAGAGCCTGGGGGTTGTCAACCACGACCGGGAAAATGACTTTGTAGAACTACTCCCTGCAGCCAGTAATTTTGATATCTATATGGAAACCGTCAAGAAAGGGGATATTCCATGGAGCCATTTCTATGTTGGCCTGAGCATTCTTGCTGTAGTCGGAAGTGTCACAATTTATTTGGGACTTTTTGAGTTGGTTACAAGCAATCAGTGGATGCTTTTTATGAGCAGTCTTTTCATAATATCTTCGATAGCTCACATGCGCCACGTCCGAAAACTCTGAGCATGTTCCTTTATGTTCAAAATTTCTCTATATATTCATTGGCAGTTAATTTCAGATCTCAATATTTACGCATTTGAAGAAAAATAATGGCATTAGACTTCACAGTTAAATTTGGGCTTTAAATATTTGGTTTTAAACGTCTTTGACTTCAAAATTAATAGTCAGGCTGTAGACATACAACTTTAAAGGGCTATATTTGAAAAATTTTTAATTTCAATGCGGTGATGTGGAATCAAAATTTCAGGACGCTGATTCTTACGAATATTACAGGCATATTTGTGTTATGGGGTATTAAATAAATAATATAGGTGGTAATCAAAAATGAGAACATCTTTCAAAACATTACTTTTAGGAATGGTGTTTATCTCTCTTATCTTCACATGCAATAAATTTCCAGCTTTTACAGGTACATCTGCTTCTCTCAGTGATACTAAGTACGCAAATACTAGGATCAATACAGGCTTCTGGGATAATTTACCTGGTGTGATTGGGGTACCTGATCTCGATCTGGCCATAAACGGTAGTGAACTCCAGAATACTACTGACGACCCAATAAGAGTAACCATAAATTCTTTGGAAAATCTCAATTCTCCTGTGAATAGCGCAAGTTTGGCAGAAGCACCGGGTAATCCGATGAATAATTCCTCTATAAAAGCAAACGAGACCTTTAACCCTACTTATCGCATTAACCTTGCTAGTAATTCTAATCTTACCAATAATCATACTAATCTTACCAATAATCATACTAATCTTACCAATAATCATACTAATCTTACCAATAATCATACTAATCTTACCAATAATCATACTAATCTTACCAATAATACTAATCATACTAATCTTACTGGTTCCGCCAACCTGACCAATACATTTGACTTAGATAGGACCGTTTCCCTAGAAGAAGCCAGTGGCAGCACAGGCAGCATAGTTTCAGGTGTGGGTTCCGGCTCTGGCGGTGATGGCGGATTCGGGGATTCTGACAATGGTGAAGGAATCCTTCCTAAAGCTTTTTTTAGTAATAGCGTCACCGAAGGTTATGTTCCCCTAACAGTACAGTTTACCGATCTCTCGGAAAATGCAGAAGAATGGAATTGGGACTTTGGAGACGGAACTATTTCAACTGAGCAGAATCCTGTGCATACTTACACAGCAACAGGAGAGTACACAGCGACGCTTGAAGTAAGCAACGTGAATGGTACAAATTCGACATTTTCCACAATATTTGCCCTTCAGCCCGTTCTTCCGATAGCAAACTTCAGCAGTAATGTTACCTCTGGAACTGCTCCCCTAACAGTACAGTTTACCGATCTCTCGGAAAATGCAGAAGAATGGAACTGGGACTTTGGAGACGGAGCTATTTCAACTGAGCAGAACCCTGTGCATACTTACACAGCAACAGGAAAGTACACAGCGACGCTTGAAGTAAGCAACGTGAATGGTACAAATTCGACATTTTCCACAATATTTGCCCTTCAGCCCGTTCTTCCGATAGCAAACTTCAGCAGTAATGTTACCTCTGGAACTGCTCCCCTAACAGTACAGTTTACCGATCTCTCGGAAAATGCAGAAGAATGGAACTGGGACTTTGGAGACGGAGCTATTTCAACTGAGCAGAACCCTGTGCATACTTACACAGCAACAGGAAAGTACATTGTCACCTTTACTGCAGCTAATGTGAATAGCCAGAGTACAAAAACAGGCCATATTTCCGTGAATGAATAAATGAACGTTCTGTAGAGACTTAAGAGGACCGAAATTCTAGAGTGGAAATGAAAAATATGAAGGAAAAAGATATTCTCCAGGCAACAATTATTCTGCTTATTGCTATTTTTCTGGTCAAGACCTTAATTCCATTCTATACAGGCTCAATGATGCCTCTTATAGTGTTGAGCGGGAGTATGACTCCGATGATGCTACCTGGAGATATGATCATTGAGAAATCAGTTGATCCAAGTGAGCTTAAGGTCGGTGATGTAATAGCTTTTCATCCTCCTGGAAGGGAAAATACTGTAGCAACAAAGGACAGTGCTGTAGTAACAAAGGAAAATACTCTAGTAACGCATCGGATTATTTCCTTAGAAGAAGGAAAAGAGCGTAGATTCCAGACTAAAGGAGATGCAAATAACGCACAGGACGACTTTAAGGTACCTGCACCGAATATTAAGGGAAAGTTGATATTCGTTATTCCTTTTGCAGGGTACTTGCCCGATGCAGTAAAGAAAAATAAAAATATTTTACTCTTCACAGTCATACTGCCTGCAGGTCTGATAATTCTCGATGAAATAAGGACTATGCTTCTGTACAGCAATCCAGCCAAAGCTCGAAAAGTGGAAAAGGAACAAAAAAAAATTGCTAGGAGAACTTCTTATGTAGTTAAAAGAAAAAGGCTGGCAGCGTTTATTCTTATAAGCGGGCTTATTTTTACAGGTGTCGTGGCGCATAATCTTGGGGAAAACGGGCATGTAGTTCTGGAGAAGAATACAATAATAAAGAATCAGGAATCTCTGTCTCAGGTATATGTTTTAACCCCTGATGATTATGAACAAAGAATTGCAATTAATTTCTGGTATGGAGTGATTACCCCGGCTAATGAGACTCAAGTAACAGTTCCGGAAGAAACTCCCGCAACGGTCATCTCTGTTCCTTACATTTTGCCTATCTTCTGGATAATTTCCCTTTCGGAAATAAATCCCTATTTCCCTGCTCTTGCAGAGATTGGGCTTTACACTTGCTTTTCTGTGCTGTTTTTGCTGCCCTTATGGTACAGAAAATCGACTGTTGGCAGAAAGAATCAGATTAAGTTCCGCCGTCGGTTTGAACAGTGGAAAAGGACGTTTCATCTGATCTAAATTTACATGAGATCCCTTAATAATATTATGTTTATTTCTCAAGTGCGTAACTCCAAAATAAAGCTTTGGTAGTTAACTATAGTTATATATTATGAGAACCTATATTTCTATATGAACTGCCCAAGGTGTAATAGTTCCACTCACAAAAAGAATGGCATAGTTTGTGGACGTCAACGCTACAAATGCCATGATTGTGGATATAACTATACCGTAGAGGTAAAATCAACTGCTAGCTCCCCCTCTATTAAGAGACAGGCTTTGCAACTCTATCTTGAAGGGTTAGGATTTCGCTCAATAGGAAGATTTTTAGGAGTAAGTCATGTTTCTGTCCAAAAATGGATAAAGAAATTTGGTCAGGAGTTGGAGGACCTAAAAAGCGAAAATGAGATATCTATTGTTGAAATGGATGAGATGCACACTTACATCGGTAACAAAAAAAATATTGCTGGATCTGGATTGCTGTTGATAGAGTTGGGAAAAAATTCATCAACTGCGCTTTTGGCAACAGAGGAACGAAAACTGGACAACTAATATGGGAAAAATTAAAGCAGAAAGAGATTGGAGAAGTGATGACAGATCACTGGAGAGCATATGCAGAGTTTCTTCCAGAAAATATTCATACTCAATCCAAAGCCGAAACGTATACAGTTGAAGGGTATAACGGCATATTGAGGCACTTTCTGGCAAGGTTGAGACGAAAGACAAAATGTTATACGAAGAGTATTGATATGCTAAAGTACTCTGTTCTTCTATTGATGAAACATAGAAATAAAGAGATAGCTATAATTAGTTAACAATGCCCAAAATAATAATACTAATAAAGAAAAGTTTCATAACACTACTCTTCAAAAAATCCTAATATCAATCTCGAACTATCTATCTTATATTTTCTTTTGAAGTTTTATCCCAAAAAATATACAATGCTTCATTGTGAATTATGAAATATTCTCCAGATCCGGCATCGTGAATTACCCTTTCATTCATATCAGAAGCAGCGTTTACAAGATCCTCGAGTGAAGAAATTTCAACCTGTAGAAGAGAACTCCTGTTTTCGGGAATTTTGCCTTTACTGATAAATTCTTTAAAAGATGAATTTTTACTTTCGTTTTCCAGTTTTTTGATGTATTCCGGATCAATTTTTTTCATTTTCCTGATGGGAATAAGCGCTCCTATTAGAACTGTATTTAACAGGAATAAGAATATAGGAAATTTGATTGTTGATGGTGAAGGGTCTTTTTGAACTCTGATATTTTTATACGTGTCTTTGACAAACCCAAGTTCTTCAGGCATCTGATAATAAGTAGAACTAATGTTGGCAGGGATGGCAAAATTTTGTGTACCTGTGACATCTTTTCCATTTATTTTTCCTTCATAGTTGATTACAGTAACAATTTCTATCGTCGGATTCGAAGTATAATTCAACTGATCCTCTATTTTTTTAGTTTGTTCCTGGATCTTAGGTATATCTAAGGTAAAATTAGAAGTAAAGACATCCGCATTTTTCAAATGAGCACTTTTTGAATCGCCAACCTGATAACTCTTCTGCCAGAATATTTTTTGCCCTTCCCCATTCTGCTCTTCTCCATATCCCTCTTTGTCACTTGCCACAATCATCGTTTTAGCCTCCACATTGAGGTCAGTAGAACTTGTGGCGTCAAGTCTGTATATGAATGAAACGTCCATGGTTGGAGATACTGTAAAAAAATACGCCGGTTTTCCCATCTCAAGCCTGGTTCCTTCCGGGTAGAGGGGATTTGGCTTAGTTACAGGAGCTGAATATGTATAATTTCCACGCTGCGTATAGGAAATAACTTTTTTTTCTTCATATGATACTCCTGTGTATTCTTCATACATCCAGAGTCCAGAAAAAACAATCATTAATAGAAATGCAAAGGTAAGAAGTTTCCACCTGTCTATTAAGATGTTTTTAAGTTTAAGAAAAATGGTTTCCAGTGTTTCAACTCCTTTTTATTATGTTTTTACTTTGTATTATACACTGGCACTCTATCAACAACAATCGACATTTTTCTCGACACTTATATACTTTCACTATTCTACCTCTTATTTTTTCCATGCTGAAAATGTTTTGGTTCCTGTTATGCAGATGAGATAAAAAATATTCAAGGAATAATATTCAACAATAACACTTATCCATGTAAATAAAACAAGAACTATATATACTCATTTTAAATTTTTTTATTCATTGGCTAACTTTCTCTTTAATGTTAAAGCTCTATATTCTGGTGGTCTACATCGTTTAAAATTAAAAAATGTATTAAAAAATGTCACAGTTAAAAATAATATAAGAATCTGATGTTACTCTGAAAATTAGTAAAGTGTTTCCAAAAAAAAGCTCAAAAATGGCTCATTACTTTTTCCCATGCCTTATTAATGGTATGTTACTTGCCCTCAAACACGCAGAGCCGCATGATGACGTTAATCTTTTATTACCACCCCAAAAATCCCGTTAATTTGCCAATAACTATCTTAAAACACTCAATAAAAGTAGCTCAGATCTACTGAATTCAAGGAGTATAAACTGGAAATTTCCAATATTAATCCCATAGGTTATATCACATTTCCAGTGATCTGAGCAGGCTCAATGAGAGAGTTCATCCCAAACCAATTTTTCTCAACAGTAAAAGTTTCAAAACTATTTTCCTAGATAAAAAGCTGATCCCGAATCCAATTCTGAAACGCAATTTCGGGTTTTGGGATCGGTTCTGGGATCGGTTCTGGGATAGGCTCAAAGTGTTAATCCTGATTTCAGAGAACGATACTATAGTTTAATCTATGCTTTAGAGGGATACAGTGAGCGAGACAGTAAACAATCCTCTGGAAATCAAAGCCGATATCCAGAGCCATCAAGCACAGTTATCAAAAAGTGATATTTTTGGAGTCCTCCAGAATGACAGACGAAGATATGTTCTGGAAATTCTCCGCACGCAAGGAAATCAGAGCATACGTTCTCTTTCTGAGGAAATAGCTCGCCTAGAGTCTGGCGAAGACGATCCAAAAAGCACTATCAGAAAAAGCATATATGTCTCCCTTCTCCAGACCCACATACCCAAGATGGAGAGCCTGGGGGTTGTCAACCACGACCGGGAAAATGACTTTGTAGAACTACTCCCTGCAGCCAGTAATTTTGATATCTATATGGAAACCGTCAAGAAAGGGGATATCCCATGGAGCCATTTCTATGTTGGCCTGAGCACCCTTGCTGTAGTCGGAAGTGTCACAATTTATTTGGGACTTTTTGAGTTGGTTACAAGCAATCAGTGGATGCTTTTTATGAGCAGTCTTTTCATAATATCTTCGACAGCTCACATGCGCCACGTCCGAAAACTCTGAGCATGTTCCTTTATGCTCAAAATTCCCAGTTCTTTTTCTCTTTTTTCCTGAAAGTTCTTCACCGTCTCACAGTGTCGGTAATTTTCCATTAAGCTGACAGCAATCTCTTAAATTTTTGTTTTTTCAAAATTTTCCACGCCCATTCCTGCGGCAGTTAGCTTGTGTCTTTCCCTCCGTACCATGATCTTCTTTGGGCATATTAGATAAAAATAACTGATCTCTTATTAAAAACAAAAACAGTATTGTTTAAAAAGCTCAAAAATAGCTCATTACTTTTTCCTACGCCTCTTTAATTGTGTGTTACTTACTCTCAAACACGCAGAGCCATCTGATGACGTTAATCTTTTGTTACCGCCCCTACAATTCCGTTAATTCGCCAATAACTATCTTAGAAGATTTCATAGGATGAATCACTCAGATGAGTAATTCAGATGAGCACTTCAAATGAGTAACTCAGATGAGCATTTCAAATGAGTAACTCAGATGAGCATTTCAAATGAGTAACTCAGATGAGCACTTCAAATGAGCATTTCAACTCAGATTTGCTGAACTTAGAAATAAAACTGGAGTACCTATGTTGAACCCTTCATCGTATCCAGCGATCCAACAGCAAAGATGAGTAGAAAATTACAACTCAAAATTGGAATGAATTAAACAAAAAGAGGTATATCATGTTTAACAAGAAAACACTTTTAAGCATACTCATTCTCGGTGTAGTTGCCACCGTTGCAGGTGCTGGGACATGGGCAGCATTCAGTGATACTGAAACAAGTAATGATAACACTTTTACTGCTGGAACATTAGATCTGGTAGTGGGAGGCGTAGGAACATCTCTACCATTGACTGTAGATAATGTATATCCTCTAGACACAGGTACCATAGGAACAATAAATGTGGAGAATGCTGGTACAATTGATGGAACGCTGTCTCTTAAAATAATTAACATTGAAGATGATGAAAATGGTGTCAATGACCCTGAGTCTAAGATGGGCGACACTGACGCTGTTGGTGAACTTAGCAGTCACTTGACGATCTATGCAAATGGTATTGAAGTAATTCCTGATACAGCTATGTCAATTGGAGCTCTTGGGGCTGGAAGTAATCAAGATATAGTATTAACTTATGAAGTTGACGATGCTGACAATAGCATTCAGACAGACAAAACTACTTTTGATACTGAGTTTACTCTGGATCAGGCTTAAATTAAAATAGTGGGAACAAACCCCACTATTTTTTAGGAGACATCAGAAATGAAATTGATACCTTCAGTTCTGTTAATCTCTTTTGTACTTCTTCTAGCTTCTGCAGGTACATGGGCTTCTTACACTGATGTTGAGACAGCTTCAGGAGAGGTATTTACTGCGGGAACAATGGATCTGTACATGGAAGATAACGGTCCTGACATCAACGAAGAGTGGACGCTCATAAACATGGTTCCTGGAATGTCCTCTATACCTGGTCAGCTAAATATATACAATATAGGGACCATGGAAGCAGATAAGTTGGAGGTGAAGATCACATTTGCAACCGAGTGCACTGAGCTGGGGATGGATAGTTATCTGAAAGTGGATTCGATGAAGTACACTCCATACTCATCCGGGACACCTATGAATCTGTTAAGTTATGTCAGTGACAGTAATGGCAATGGATTCATTGACCTGGCGGATCTTAACGGCTTTACGCTTGATAATCTCCCTGCGCCAGCACCCACTTCCCTCGATGTTACAGGTAGGCCTGTGGCTGGGTCTTCAAATAATGACTTTAATATGGAGGTTAGTTTCGATATAAATGCTCCAAATGAATATCAGGGAGACGCAACCACATTAACAATGAGATTTGAAATGAAGCAGAAATAAACCGGGATCCAAGTCAGTAATGGACTAAAAATAATTGAGTTTAATTGAGTTAAATTAGGAGTTAAATTAGTTATGATGAAAGGGAGTAAAAAGGGAAAATTGTGGTTTCTTCCCTTTCACTTTTATATGATAATCCGAAGCTGATATATATTTTTGTAGGTTGCCATTTCTCGTTTTAGTGACATAACGTAGCTACCTCGTGTCGTGTCACTTCTCAAAGATTTGACGATCCTGAATGCTGTATTTGATAGATACGACATTTTATCTCCTGATGCAACACCAGGTTCCTGCAGACTCAACGAGTTTTAGATCTGTCCTGGAAGAATAACATCTTCTGGCACAGTTTGAGATTACAGGCAGCCTAATAATAACCAAACTACAACAACGAACCAAAATGGGAGGTAGAAATGGCTAATAAAAGAGTGCTTGTGAGTATACTCGCACTTGGCATAGCTGTAACTCTGGCAGGCGCGGGAACATGGGCAGCGTTCCAGGATACTGAAACAAGTACTGGGAATACATTTTCATCTGGAACTCTGGACATGAAGTTATCTAATGATGGCTCAACTTACACGGACGGTGTGACTGCTACCTGGACATCTCCAGCAAATTTCAAGCCAGGAGATACATTTGGTAACGAACTCCGTTTTACAAATGTTGGATCAGTAAATATTAACCATCTATATATGTACCCTGAAGATTTAACCAACTCTGGTGGCACAGGAGGCATAAAACTCTCGGATAAAATTATAATAACAAAGGTCACTGGACATATCACACGGGATGGCTCAAATTTAGTTTGGGGAAATAGAGCTGACTTCATTGGTAGTGTAGTAGGCAATCGTGATGGTACCCTGACTCTTACAGAGTTCTGCAGTGCGAAATTTGTTGCTTATTGTCTCAGTCCTATTATCTTTGGTATTTTCCCTCCTATCCTCAAAGCGGGAGATCATAAGGATTGGGGCCTCATAATTGAAGGCAAATTTGCTGATGATGCTGATAATCACTATCAAGGGTCTTCTTGTACTTTCAATATGAGATGTAGAGGTAGTCAGAATTCACCTACTGAAGGATTCGAAGAGATAACTGGTAATGGAGCTGATTAATTCAGATTATAATGAAATTTAAACATGGTACAAAGCTTAAGGAAATATTCAATCCTTTTTATTAACAAAAATAAAAAGGATTAACCATTTTTTAAAAACATGGATTTGTTTTTTTAGTTATTGATTTTTTTATAATTTATATAAATATAACAGGTATTTCATACAATATGACCTTGTAAAAAATAATTTGTAAAAAGTTTTTGATACTTTCAGGCGTAAGATTATGAAAGTCATAAATATTCTTGCTTTTATTTTAATCTTCATTATAGTCATGCCCATTATTGCTACTATGATTCCTACCGGGCCAGTCAAATTCATGACTGTAACAGGAAACAGTATGGAACCAACTATAACAGAAAGCAATATAATTGTAGTAAATACTTTGGAAACCCAGCCAAATGTTGGGGATATTGTATCCTATTACCATATATTCGGTAAAAATCAGAGATACATAGTTACTCACAGAGTAGTCAAAGTTGTAGATGAAGGATACATAACTCAGGGAGATGCATACACCAAACCTGATGGTTATACGGTAGCTCCTGAAGATCTGGTAGGAACTCTGTTTTTTAAAATCCCATACGTTGGGTTACTCGTTCATATTGCAAGTACTAAAAAGGGGTTTTTAGCACTCGTGATCTTTCCTGCGGTTATATTGATCATGCAAGAAGTATCCAATATTATTGGACAAATTAAAGAGAGATAATGCCCTCACAAAATTTCTGGTGTATCTTTAGTATTCGTAAGTTTTGATTCAGGTCTTTTTTTGTTACACTTTCTCTAAAGAGTCTTTCTGTAGAAATATTCCTTAAAAAATCAGGATAAAGACACAAACGTTGATCTATGAAACCAAGACCATTGAGTACCATGGCAAGGATGAAAACTGAGCTGCGTCCGAAGGAAGTCTGTGATATCATCAAGTTCTTTTTTAGTGTTTGTGTGTGGCTGGAATAGCGTTTCCGGGTTTGCAAAAGCTGAAATAAATATTTTGCTCTGACCAACTACACCAACCCCGAATGCTGTAACCGGCTTCATGGCAACACGGGTAAAACCTGCAAGGAAACTCGACAGCAGAGCAAAAGATTGTCATTGTTGAGCCATCCGACTAACTTATATTGCCATACCTTTTTTGAACTGGCTGTTGTAAAGGTTGGCATAAAAACCGCCCGAAAGAAGCAGTTCGCTATGCGTACCTGTTTCTACTACTCGTCCACCGTCTAAGACGATAATTTTATCTGCGTTTTTGATGGTAGAAAGTCGGTGTGCGATGACAAAACTTGTTTTTCCGTGCATCAGTTTGAGCAGAGCATTCTGAATAATCAGCTCTGTCCGTGTATCAATTGAAGAAGTCGCTTCATCAAGTATCAACACAGAAGATTGTGCGATCATCGCTCTCGCAATACTGAGCAATTGCCGCTGTCCCTGTGAAAGGTTGCCGCCATTGTCAGAAAGAATTGTATCATAACCTTGTGGCAGTTGCATAATAAATTCATGGGCATGTGCCAGCTTTGCTGCCTGTTCAACTTCTTCGTCCGTTGCTGTCAGCTTGCCGTAGCGGATATTCCCGCGTATTGTGTCCGAGAAGAGAAAAGTATCCTGGAGTACCATTGAAATGGACTGCCGCAAACTCTTTCGAGTAATGGCATTTATATTCTGTCCATCAATATAGATTGTTCCGTCATCAATTCCATAAAACTTGGTGAGAAGATTAATAATAGTTGTTTTCCCTGCACCCGTAGGGCCCACGATGGCAATCGTCTGGCCTTTTTTCGCAGTAATTGTTGCTTCTTTAAGTACAGGCTTACCTGGTATGTATGAAAAATTAACGGATTCAATTTTCACGTTGCCTTCAATTTTCTGAATGTCTCTGGCATTATTCGCGTCCTTTTCTTTTTCTTCGTCCATTACCTCAAACACTCGCTCTGCGCCTGCAAGGGCTGACTGGATAGTGCTGAAAAGGTTAAGAATATTATTGATCGGCTGGGTAAAATTGCGCATATAGAGCAGGAAAGAAAATATTACGCCTACAGTGATTCCAGCAAACCCCTTTATAATTAAAATGCCACCGCAGACCGTGATAATCAAATATGTCAGATTATTTATAGTGTTATTCACCGGTCCCATAACACTGCTTATCGCTTGTGCTTTCATAGAACTGGAGACAAGCTTTTCGTTGATCCCCTTAAAGTGATCCTCTACTTCCTTTTCTCGGGAAAAGACCTTAATAACTTTTTGGCCGGAGACCATTTCCTCGATATATCCGTTAAGCCGTCCAAGCTCATATTGCTGCTCCTTAAAAAACTTCTGGGACTTTACAGCGAGGACTTTTGATGTAAAGAACATCAGAGGCATTGTCAGCAGCCCGATTAGAGTAAGTAGAGGGCTGAGCAACAGCATTGCTATTAGCATACCAACAACGTTGACAATGCCGGAAAAAAGCTGCACGACACTCTGTGAAAGTGTAAGGTTGATATTATCAACGTCGTTTGTCAGGCGGCTCATGAGGTCCCCGCTTGAATGGGTATCAAAATACTTGAGGGGCAGCTTTTGCAGGCTGCTGAAAAGATCGCTCCGGATATTGGCCGAAGTTTTCTGAGCAACACGGATCATTAGGGAATTCTCCATGTAAGTAGAAAAAACCGAAACAAGGTAAATGAGGACCATGACAATACATATGCGAGCAAGTCCGACAATATCTTTTTTAGATATGAACTCGTCGACTGCGTACCCATTTAGTTGAATGCCGATAATAGTGATCACTGTTGTAACAAGGGCACAGAAAAAAACGATGAGCAATGTGCGTTGCCATTTGCCAAGGTACATAATAATGCGTTTGAGTGTTCCCTTTACGTCCTTGATTTCCGTTTTTTCCTTGTGAAGAAAAGCGCTCGGTCCCCCTGCAGGGCGGCCTGTAATATTATGAGGCATATTATGAGGCATCACCTCATTCTGTGGCATTCAGGAGCACCTCCTTGCCAAGCTGTGAAACGGCTATATTGCGATATACTTCGTTGCTTTGCAGTAATTCTTTATGGGTACCTTTCGCAATAACGCTGCCATGGTCGAGCATCAATATTGTGTCTGCGTCCATAACGCCGGATATACGCTGCGCAATGACGATTACTGTGTTTTCCTTCATCTTTTTTGCAATTTCAAACTGCAGGCGAGCTTCGGTCGAAAGGTCAACTGCGCTAGCGGAATCATCAAAAATCAAAATCTTTGGATTTTTCAGAAGAGTTCTTGCTATGGAAAGGCGCTGTTTCTGTCCACCTGAAAAGTTTTTGCCTCTTTGTTCAATTTGACTTTGTAATTTGTAAGGGAGGGCCTGAATAAAATCTTCTGCCTGAGCAGCTTGAAGACTATTCCATATTTCCTCTTCGTCTGCTTCTTCATTGCCAAAATTCATATTTTCTTTAACTGTCCCCTGAAAAAGGACGTTTTCCTGCAGCACGATTCCAATATTGCTACGCAGGTACTGTACTGGTATGTCCTTAACATCACAACCTCCGATCAGGACCTGTCCACAGGTTGCCTCATACAGCCGCGGAATCAGACTTACAACTGAACTCTTTCCTGAGCCGGTAGCTCCGATAATACCTACTGTCTGCCCTTCCTTTAACAGGAATGACAAATCTTTCAGAACATATTCTCCGCTTTCACCGTATCTAAAACTAACATTTTTGAACTCAATGTCATAATTCTCTGGCAATACGGGGGAATTGCACTGCTTAATACTCGCTTCGCAGTCCAAAACCTCTTTTATACGTCCTGCAGATGCCTGTGCGCGTGAAATGTTTACAATCATGTTGACAAGCATTATAAGAGAGTTTGTTATCTGCACAAGGTAATTGACAAATGCCATTATCTTGCCTGTTTCAATATTTCCGGAAACGACCATATTGCCTCCGAACCACAGGATGGCAACCATGCTTAGATTCATAACCAGAGTAGCTATCGGCATCAGCGTAAAGGTCAGATTCTGTGCCTGTATGCTTTTTTCTGTAAATTCTGTATTCACTTTGCTGAAAAGCGCATTCTGTTTGTCTTCTAAATTAAAGGCTTTTATAACACGTACACCCAGCAGATTTTCACGCATGACGGTATTAACCTTGTCAAGCCAGAGCTGCATCTGTGTGTACAGAGGCACCGATCTCATCATCACAAATGCAACACAGGTGATGAGAATAGGCAGAATGATGCAGAAAACAATTGAAAGACTGGGACTCAGCAAAAAGGACATAAATATGCCGCCAATGCACAACAATGGTGAACGCACCATCCCACGCAGCAACATGAGAAACATGTTCTGAATTTGCGTTACATCGTTGGTCAGCCTTGTAATAAGTGACGATGTTTTGAAATGGTCAATTTTCATATACGAAAGTGACTGTATTTTATGAAATAGCTCTTCTCTCAAACTCCCGGCTAACATCATAGATGCAAACGAGGCGATCACACCGCAGCCTGCGCCGCCAATTAATCCGGTAAGCGCACAAAGCACCATTTTTAAGCCTGTCGATAATATATATCCCAGGTCTCTGTTTTGAACACCTATGTCCACAATATTTGCCATAAGCCTGGGTTGTTGAAGGTCCATGAAAACTTCTATCAACATCAAAAGAGGAGCAAGTAAAGAATAAATCAGAGCTATGCCCTTAAGATTTTTTTTAATAAGTTGAAACATAAATATATCCTTTCGCTGTTTTGTAATTATTCAAAATTTTGTAATTATTCAAAATGATAACGTTGTGTCCTTATTTTTCTACAATGGCAGTGATTATTGACAGCATTTATTGACAGCATTCTTCGTCTCTATCTTTCGATTCTTTCGAGTTCAGCGTATCAAGACTTTTACACAGCTTTGAAGTAATTACAAGCATCTTTTCTAGTTCATTTTCCGAGATTTCTTTGAACACTATATCTGTAAATTTTTTTATGAATACTTCTTCGGACCTAACAGCGTCTTCAACAATTTCCCTGCCTTTGTTTGTCAGGTAGATGCGCATTGTCCTTTGATCTTTTTCATCTCGTTTACGCAAAATTAAGTTAAGTTGCTCAAGCCTTCCTAGCGCCTCTGTCATAGATGAAGGGCGCATATCCATTTGTTCCGCAAGGTCTCGCTGGATAATTCCTTCATTTTTTGAGATTAGCTGCAGCAATTTTGACTGCCCGAAGAATAGACCTCGTTTGTGTTCCGCCTTATGAGAAAAACGGTGCATTTGCCTGCTTAGACGGTTCAACGTATTATACAGCTGTATCACATTCTGATTCTGCATTTGACTACCTACACACTATTTAGGTATCTAATATAATTAGGTACCTAAATATCTGTATATAAATGCTATCTTACAGTGTCAACAATAATGTCTGATAATATCTGGTACCAAAATAAATTTTCAAAAAAGTAATTGCGCTGTTGAAATACTCTAAAATCAAAAAAGCTTTAGGATGGTGGATAATCGATTATTAATAACTGCATTATAACCGGAGCACTGGTGCGATTTTGATTGAAACTTTATATTTCTACAGCTTAAATTATAGAAAATTTTTCTTTCAAATCTTTTTGATTTATTTTTGTAATTATTTAATATATAAGCTGAAGAGTAATTTAAGTGTGCTTTTCCAATCTAATTTATCATCCAATAAGAGATAAATAACTCAGCGAGGTCAGAGGATGGAATATGGGAAAAAGATCACTGTAAAAGAAATTTCTTTCTGGCTAGAAACGTCTCCTGGTACAAATTTTCCAAAACTTGACAAAAGGTTGAAAGTTGACGTGGCGATTCTGGGAGGCGGTATTGCAGGTATAACTTCTGCAGCATTGTTGATGGAAGCCGGGTACAAAGTAGCAGTAATAGAAGCAGATCGGATCATAAAAGGAGTAACAGTTAGAACCACGGCTAAGGTAAGTGTGGCACCTAATATAATTTACAAGAATCTTGTATCAAAATTAGGTAAGTCAAAAGCTCAGGATTTTGCTAATGCTAATATTAAGGCAGTTGAAAAGATAGCTGAGATTGTAAGAAAGTGGAACATTGACTGTGAATTTCAACGCCTTCCTCTTTACATCTACACAGAGTCCGGTGAAAGAATTGATGAGATTAAAGGTGAATTTGAAGCTGCAAAACAGTTAGGACTTCCAGTTTCTTACACCGAAGAAGTGCCTTTACCTTTTGAAACTGGTCCCGCTATCAAATATGAGAATCAGGCCCAATTTCATCCGCGTAAGTATCTTCTGGCTCTTTCAAAACATATAATTGGAAAAGGAAGTTATATCTTTGAGAATACTTCTGCCATCACTGTCAAAGATGGTGAAATCAAAGAAGTAGTAACAGATCAGGGCTCAATAATGGCCGATCAAGTAATAATTGCAACACATACACCAGTATATGATCCCGACCAACTCTACAGGCATTTGCATTCAGCAAGATCCTATGTGTTAGCATTATATGCTAAAGGAAATTTCCCTGAAGGGATGTTTATAGATTTCAATCCTGTTCACACATATAGGACTACCCCTACAGATAAAGGTAAACTGATCATTGTTGCTGGAGAACATAGTCCTGCAGATGTAGCTGACAAAAATATTTACTATGGCCGGCTTGAAAACTATGCACGCCAACACCTTAATGTTAAGTCTATTGAATACCGCTGGTCCAGTAAAGACTGCACTACTGACGATGGTCTACCTCTTATAGGCATGACATCTCAAAAAGGCATTTATGTAGCAGCTGGATTCGGATTTTGGGGAATGGCAAACGGCACCACTGCTGCCATGGTAATTACTGATCTCATTAATGGTCAAGAAAACAAATTCGTTGATCTATTCAATCCCTTAAGATTTCTATAAGACTATTGTTTGATTTTTATTCCTCTGGAATTTACTTGGTAAATAACAACTTCTATGGAGTAATCAATTGCGAGAGTGTCAAAACATAAAGTTTCAAAAAATAAATTCGAACTGAAACATTTTACCTTGAATTTTCACCTCAAATGCTTAGTCTTTCACAGTTAAGAGATAATTAAACCGGAGTTTAATGTATGGAAAAAATTATGCCTGTATTATTTGTGGGTCATGGTTCACCAATGAATGCCATAGAAGACAATGAGTTTACAAAAAATTGGGTAAATATTTCCAAAAAAATTCCAAAACCTAAAGCAATACTGGCCATATCTGCACACTATGAAAGAGAAGATACTAGCGTTACTTCAAACGAAATACTCAAAACAATTCACGATTTTTATGGGTTTCCTAAACAATTATATGATAAAAAATATGATTGTTCCGGTTCACAGGAACTTGTTCTTAATATAAAAAATCTAATTGAAGATGTTAATTTCGACTCTAATTGGGGCATTGATCATGGAGTATGGTGTGTACTTTCTAAGATGTATCCAAATGCTGAGATTCCTGTAGTTGAGCTGAGTATAAATCGAAAGCTCAGTATGCAACAGCATTATGAACTGGGAAAGAAACTCTATAATTTAAGAGAAGAAGAAATTCTTATTTTCTGTACTGGCAATGTCGTTCATAATCTTATGGTGGCAGATATATCCGAAAGTCCTTATAAATGGGCAATAAGTTTTGATGAGAAAGTGAAAAAGTTTGTCACAACCAGAGATGATCTTAAACTGGTAAATTACAAGTTAATTGGAGAAGACGCATTGTTATCTGTTAACTCCGCTGAACATTATATTCCTTTAATCTATTCTCTTGGCGCAACAAACAAAAATGAGACTGTCAGCTTTTTTTGTGAAAAGATAGTTTATGCAACTATTTCCATGCGGTGTATATTATTTGAGAATTTATCATAAAACTCGATATCTGCTTACTCAATCTTAATTAATTTTAACATCTGATATTTTCCTAGCAATTAAATCAGTTCTGATAAATACATACGCTAAATCTTAAAATTAAAAACAAAAAACTGTTAAAGTTGAAAAATCAAAAAAGTTTTAGTGCGAGATGTGCGATTCTAATAAATAAAAAAACAGTTAAAAAGCAGTGGGAACGCTAATTACAGGCCGAAAAGTTTTGACTGAAATTCTCCTAGCGTTCCTTTCTTTATCTTTCTAGTTTCTTTCTTTATCTTTCTATTATGATTTTTGTTCCTTCTGCTTGGTATTCAATGAAGAGGCACGGAAAAGAACTTTTCCTAGACAGACATAAGTCCTGCCCTTGAAGGGGTAGTTTACTTGAAATTAACCTACGAATTGAAAATTTTCGAATTGCCATGGATCAGGATTGTGTTTTACTGCCGGGCTTTCTTTGAAAAATATTTTGCGATTTTTAAGCGGCGTCCAGTCCGATGGTGTGGAAATAAACTTTCCAAGATACGGTCTGGCAATATCCAGGACAAAATCATGAGGCAAGTCCTCAGGTGTTTTAATGCCTTCTCGCGGATTTTCAAGCATCCAGAGAATAGCTGCAACAATGCCTGCTGCTACCTGAAGAGTTGTAGCGTTCTGACCGGGAGCAAGGGATCTGGTCTCCTCAATGCTCAATGCACTTCCAGTCCACCAGGAATTATAAGAATGGCCCATTAAGAGTGCTCCCATTATATCCTCGCCAGATGTGATTTCATTTGTCATAATCCGAAGTCTCGGTTGAAGTTCATAATTTCGGCCTCGCAGTTCGCAGAGAGAGGAAAGCGTATCATGACAGGGCATATAAGCATAATGCACGGTAGGACGATAGACCGGTTTGTCGTCTTCCCAAACAGTTAACAGTTTTGAAAGGCCATATGATTCGCCATGACGGATCGCCATACCTACAATTTCTTCATCCGGTATCCACGATCTGACCCATGTATTAATGCCCATCTGAGGCAAGAGAATCACATTTTTCGGTCCGTATGGAGGTATATGCGCCAGGGGCGGTAATTTGCTCTCATGCGTTCCCCAGGCTATTTCAACCGGAGCAGTTCCTTCTTCCCTTAATCCTTCAATGCTCCATGTTCCGACAAATTCATTAACTTCCTTTGCCCTGTTTGCGACTTGAGTATCCCGTTCGCTACAGTGGATCACTTTTACTCCCAATTTCTTAGCGAGGTGGGCAAAGTCCCTGTTTTTTGCAAGAAGGGTAATTTCCTGTTCATCTTCGGGAGAGACTTTCTTATCAGCACAGGTGCTGGCGGCAATATCCAGCAAGCCTTGCTTTACGAAGTGAGTTATCAGACCAGGATTTGCGCCATGGTCAACAACAGCAGTTGGCGCATCTTTCCAATCACGGGAAAGTTCAAGCAATCTCATTTGCCTTATGTAAAGCGATTTTTCCAATAGGCTTTGAGTCAAAAATTTTTCAGCAGGGTCCCATACTTCAACAGACGTGTTAACGTACAATACATTGTGATCATGACACCACTTAATGATTTCATTGGCATCGATATTCCACGAAAGGTCAATGATCAAGCCTTCATTTTCCATATATCGTGACAAAACCTGACTCAAATTTTTTGGGGTAATTTTTTCACAGACAAATCTTAATCCCTGATTTGTATATTTTTTTAGGGCTTTTGATTTATCTTCAAAATCAATTAAGGTAATATTTTCTAACGGAACATCAAGTTTATCCATTAAAAGGGGTAGGGTGCATTGTGAAACTGATCCATAACCTATAATGAGAATTTTATTGGAAAATGTTTTTTTCATAGGATTCGTAAACGCGAGGCTTGAATATAACTTTTCTTATATACTTTTTATAATAATTCAATTTGATCTCTCCCAAAATCTGGGCCATTGGCTGAGAGATTTTTAATAAAACAGATCGAGTGTATATATAAATAAGTTAATATAAATAAGTTAACATAAATAAGTTAACATAAATATATCTCTATAAATTAACAATATAAATAAGTCAATATGAATAAGTCAAGTTCCAAATTCAAAATATATAATAATGTGATGACAGTGAATGCCACATTACTCAGTATTTGTCAAAAATATGTGCTTTTCCAGATGACGTTTTTGGGAAAAATTCAAGTAATTCTTACTTTAGAGCGTTTGGTTAAAATTGAATAACATCGTTTTTTGGTATCTGATACTTCTATATTTGCTTTTACCTTCCGCATAAAAATCCAATATATCCAAGCTAGATTAAAAATGTATCCAAGCTAGATTAAAAATCGATAGCGTGAAAACATTAATTGTCTCAAACACTAACTCGGTCACAAAGCCTACTATGCTTGATTTGTACTTCAAGTATGGGGTGACTGGCATATCAGCACGTCCATCTGTATGGAAGAGATCATTCGGATATTTCTCATGGCTTCGCGAAGAAGCGGGGAATGCGTTATATACCGAAAATTCAAAGTGAATATATTCAAGAATTGATAAAATGGTTCCACATACTGATTCATCTCATATAAACTCTTTAACTATTTCTGATGAGGGGGAGATACCTCACCAACTTTTGAAATTCCTCACAGAGCTTTCCAGAGCTCTGACTACTGCAGGAATTGCGGTAATGTCCATAGAGTCAATTTTGAAAAAAATATGTCAGGCTTATGGTTTCAAAGCTGAGGAGGTTATTAGTTTACCTACTTTTTTAATCATAAAGATTGCAAATAGCGATTCAAAGGCTCTGGAAGTCACCCTGCAGAAACCCGGAGTACTTCCTTTAGACCAGGTTTCAAGATTATATGAGTTGATCAACCAGGCAGAAAATGCTGATAGGAGTTACGCAGTTGGCTCCTAGCATATTGTTTTTTCCAAACTTTCAAATATTTGAATTAATTTAACGTGTATTGGGGATTCCTTAAGTATTCTGTCACTGCCACTCTTCTAATTTTCATAGCACTTTCAAACCAGGATATTCCACTTTTGATTCTTTGTAATTCCAGTCTAAGAAAAGCTCTTAATGAGAACATTATATGTGCTCTTTGTGATTCTTCCTTTCTTGCCTGACATTTTTCGACACCACAGAACTGTTTTATTCCCCTATGATATTCCTCAATTTTCCATGACTTCTTTGCCAAATCTTCACGTTTTGCTTCATCCATCTCTTGCACATCTGTAACCCAGTGTTGCGTGTCTCCATTTTTTGAAACTATCCTAAACACCTTTACAAATCCATATGCTTTGAGGTGAACCACACGTCCTTTTGGAGGAATATCTACTGTTTCAAGTGGCACATTTCCCTTGTTGTCAGGATTTACCAAACGATTATTTTTCAATCTTGTAAGGAAATGCCACTCTTTCTGTCTAATGGCTTTAAGGTTTTTCACACTTGCATACCATGTATCAAATAAAACGAATTTGGGATTAAAACCACGTTCTTCGGCCTTGTCAAGCATATCACGGAAATGGTCATTCTTTGTTTTGTCGTCTACATCGATGTTATAAATTCGAAAATCGATAGGTATAACGGTTGTACCGTCAGTCCAAACTAAGGTAACCAGGCCTATTCCCTTTACAGTACGATGATGTTTTCCACTCCACATACGACGAACAAAAGCAATTTCTTCTGCGTATGGTTTATCTAATGTTGAATCATCAACAATTAGGTATCCTCCCTTAAGCTTGACATAACTTTTTACTTCCTCCCATAGTGCTTCCGTGTCTGGAGGTTGCCTTTGAAGGCAACGAGTAAAAGCATCATGAGAAGGAGCATTAGCTATGTCTGGATAACATCTAGCAGCTTCAGTACAGCTAAAAACGTTAGAAGCCGCAATGAGAAAATTAATGTAGTCAATGTCGGTACACTTAGGTGGATTTATGTCCATAACTCCGTACGTTTTTAGAGAAACACTAAGCCATAAGTATATTTATAAAGATATCAAGTTTTCGGCATTTTAACTGCGTAAGTCCTAGCTGAAATAACGCCTGAACAGGGAATAAGGCGTATTAATGAAATAATAAATGTTAAGCGCCAACATAATTATATTAAAAATATTTTAGGTTACGCACTGTTTTCCACAGGCCTGGGAATGCTCTTTCTACCAACCTTTAATGGGTTATTTTTTTGTGGAGCATTAGGAGCCATAGCTGGACTTATACTGGCTTATTCCAAGGATAAAACAAGACTTACTCTGGTTCTGCCTGTTCTAACGGCCTTTATCGTTTCCACGATATTCTTTCTCGGTATTAAACAGGGAATTATAAACGGGTCTCTAACCATAATGGTCCCTGCACTTGCTTACTTCATTCCCGGAGCAGTTCTGTCTACGGGAATGTTCGAACTGGCAGCAAACAATCTGGTATCTGGTGCAGCTCGCCTGGTTCAGGGAGTTGTAATACTGCTACTTCTCTTATTTGGAGTGATAATAGGCCTCCAGGTTGTAGGTTTGCCCGAAGATTACATAATAGCCAACACGGCAACTCCTTTGTATTGGTGGGCTCCCTATATTGGGGTTCTTATTTTCACCTTTGGGATGTACCTCTTGATGTGCATAAGAAACAAGGACATGTTAGGGGTTTTAATTGTATTGTTAGCCACTTTTTTTGGACAGCAAGCAGGAAACTACTTTTTGGGGGGACTTTTTGGAGCTTTCACGGGTTCCATCATCATGACAATGCTAGGAACTTTTCTGGAACGATCCAAACTTAGAACACCGTATTATGTGTCTATAATACCTGCATTCTGGGTCCTGGTTCCAGGATCACTTGGGTTTCTCAGCTTAGCTGCATTAGTGGGACAGAACTATTCCTCTTCCATTGCCAGTTTGATCCAGGTAGCTCTGACCTTTGTGGCGATCTCCACGGGGCTGTTAATCGGTGCTGCGATTGCTGATCCATTAACAATCGGGTCATCTCCCTAAGTTATTGAACAGAAACTTTGAGCTTTAATGATTCTTTCAAATGTGGGGCCGAATACAGTGACAGAAAAAGATAATCTGGCTCAAGTCGGCTTAAAATCACAAAAAAGTATCTATAAAATTTTTAGTGCGAGAGGTGCGATTCGAACGCACGAATTCCTATGAAACTGGACTCTGAACCTGGCGCCTTTGATTAAGTTCTTTTCCTGGCTCCATAAAAAGCAAGTGAATTAGAATAACTGAAAAAATAACTGAAGAGAATTTATCGATTAAAAAGTCTGGGTGGGATTCTAACCAATGATATTCTGTGACCCTTAGCTAAAACACACATTAAAAGTTCTGTCACTAAAATTCTAAAAAAAAACAAATAGTTTTAAAACTTTATACTTTGTGGGATATGACGATTCGGCAGGTATCAAGCCCCTTCATATAGAAGGCGGGCATGTTTTACCTGCTTTTTCTCAAACATTGTTTTAATCCATTATGGAAGAGACTCGGGAATTAATATCGCATACCCCATAGCTTAGTGAGTTGAACTGAGGGGGGAATATGGAGAGATACGAAAGGTTCAAAGCATGGGCTCAACAGAACCCAAATCTTTTATTATTTCTGTCACTTGGATTTACGAATGGACTTATTGTCTTTGTAGGCGCGGTTTTTGGAATTCTTGCAGGAATTGCAGAAACTGAATTACTAGACGAATTCTCTGCAATGATTCTCTCATTGCTCATTTGGTTTACAATAATGCTTCCAATTTCTGATTGGGCACTGGAAATAAAGGGAAGAAGCAAATGGTGGTTATTACTCTTAATCTCATGGATTGGAGTACTTATTCTGATATTGATTAAAAACAACAATGCCAAAGAAAACATTGTCAGTAATAGATCTTAAAATCCATATTTTTGTTCCAAAACTTTTCCTCCAAGCTTCTTGCCGTGATTCAAAAAAGTAAAAAATTAGATCACTTATGCAAAAATAAGAGCTAATAAAAAAGTTTAGTGCGAGAGGTGCGATTCGAACGCACGAATTCCTACGAAACCAGGCTCTGAACCTGGCGCCTTTGACCTGGCTGGGCAACTCTCGCACGATGTAGCTTATGTTGCAGGAGCAATAGTAGTGCTCTTTGTTCTTATACTTTTTCCTTGAAAGCCTGTTCAGAAGGCGAAATTCACCGGGACTCTTATAAGAATTTCCTTTTTCTAAAATAGGTTTTAAGTAATTTTTAAACTGAAACTTAAAACCACAAAAGCCAAATGATCCACGATTATTTATTGGTATATAAAATAGGTTGGAATTGATGAAATTTTCATCTCATCAATTTCAGGATAAGGGCTTTTTGCGCATGCAGACGGTTTTCAGCCTCTTCAAAAATTACGGAATTCGGGCCGTCCATAACTTCATCCGTAATCTCAAGGCCTCTACGGGCTGGCAGGCAGTGCATAACTATTACGTCCGGTTTTGCAACTCCAAGGAGTTCGGTATTGACCTGGAAAGCAGCAAAGTCCTTCAGGCGTTTCTCCTGTTCGGCTTCATCACCCATGGAAACCCAGACATCCGTATAAATGATATCCGCATCTTTTACGGCAACCTTCGGGTCATCCGTAACTGTAAACTTACCTCCGAGGGCTTTTGCCTTTTCAAGGAACTCGGGCTTAGGTTCATATCCTTTCGGGCAGGCAACTGCGAATTCCATTCCCACAATCGCCGAGCCTAGCAGGGCTGAATTACAGACGTTGTTTCCGTCTCCTACCCAGGCGAACTTCAGGTCTTCGAATTTGTCCTTGTACTCCATTATGGTCATGAAATCGCCAAGTATCTGACAGGGGTGCTCCATGTCCGAAAGCGCATTAATCACGGGTATGGTTGAGTATTTGGCCAATTTCTCTACGGTCTCGTGGCTCATAACTCTGGCCATGATTCCGTGAAGGTAGCCTGAGAGGGTTCTGGCAGTGTCCTCAATGGTTTCGCCTCTCCCTATCTGGATATCTCTGGAATTCAGGTAAAGGGAATGTCCTCCGAAATCGGTCATTGCAACCTCAAAGGAAACCCTGGTTCTTGTGGAAGCTTTCTCAAAAATCATTCCCAGGCTTTTGTTCTTCAGGTACTCTGTAGGTTCTCCAGCTTTGCGTTTTTCTTTCAGGTCCATGGCCGATTCGAGGAGTTCATAAATCTCTTCTTTGGACAGGTCAGTTATCGAAAGTACATCCTTCTTCATCACTTCAACCCCGACTTACTCTAGCTGAATTTACTTCATTCAAGCTGAATTTATTTCATTCAAGCTGAATTTACTTCATTCAAGCTGAATTTCTTCATTCAAGCTGAGTTTCTCTTTTTTAACCGAAATTACTTCATTCTGGTTGAATTTTAGTTTATACTACTGCATAGTACTTATTTGCACGCTGTACTTTTGCAGAACATTTCAGGTAGTTAGCCTTATTTTCGGCAATTAGCCTTACTTTCAGCAGTTAGCCTTATTTTCGGCAATTAGCCTTACTTTCAGCAGTTAGCCTTACTTTCAGCAGTTAGCCTTATTTTCGGCAATTAGCCTCTAAGTTCTTTCATATGGTCAATTCTCTTCTGGATAAGAGCGGCAGTCCCAATGTCTTTCCGGAAAAATAGCTTGCCGTGGAGATTTTCAAGGGCATTCTGGGCAATTTTTTCGGCTGCAGTTATAGTTTCAGCAATCCCAATAACTGCAATTGCGCGGGAGCTGGTTGTGTAAACTTTTCCTTCTTTTTCGTAGACACTGGCATAATAAATGGACGCATCCCCTATGTTTCCTACAGTTACTTCGCTGTCTTTTTCAGGATTTTCTGGATAACCGGCAGGAACTGCATATTTACAGACAGTTGCTTTCTTGCTAAAGCTTACAGGCAAATTTCCAAGAGTCCCTTTAACCACTGCAGACATGATATCCACGAAGTCTGTTTCAAGGAGAGAGATCACATTCATTGCTTCGGGGTCACCGAATCGAGCATTGAATTCCACTACCTTGGGACCGCTGGCTGTAAGAATGAACTGCCCATAGAGAACACCCTGATATCCGGTCCCGGTTTCCTCAGAAAGCGCCTTTACGGTATCCTTCATAATCTTCTTTGCTTTCTCAAGGTCTTCAGGGAGCATAAAAGGCAGGATTTCTCCGGCATCAGTGTATGAACCCATACCGCCTGTATTGGGTCCGAGATCTCCTTCATAGGCTCTTTTGTGGTCCTGCACTGCAGGGAAGAAAACAAGGCTTTTTCCGTCTACAAAGGCCTGAAGCGTAAACTCCTCTCCTATAAAGCGTTCCTCAATGACTACAGGCCCTTTCTCAAGCAGCTCACTTGTGTAGGCTTTGGCGGCTTCTAGGTCAGGGAGCTGGTCTCCCATAACTTTTACGCCTTTGCCTCCTGTCAGACCTGAGGGCTTGACTGCCACGTCGCCCAGTTTTTCTATAAAATCGTGCGCAGGTTTTTCCTCTGTGAAAACTTCATATGCAGGGCAGCCTTTGATTTCATATTTTTTCATGAAATTTCTTGCCCAGGCCTTGTCAAATTCTATAGTTGCACAGGCTTTTTTAGGCCCTACAACCGGAATTCCTGCTTTCCAGAGGGCATCTGCAACTCCTGCTGCAAGAGGGGCTTCAGGGCCTACAAAAGCCATTTCGATGTTTCTGGCTTTTGCGTACTCAACAACTTTTTCAACTTCAGTTTCTTTCTCAAGGAAAAAGTCCTCACAGAGGGAAGCAATTCCGGGATTTTTTTTCGCCATTAACGCATAAAGAGAGGGATTATGCTTGCTTTTCTTGATTCCCTCGGCGATTGCGTGTTCCCTTCCGCCTCCGCCGATAAGCAAAATTTTCATTTTTATTCTCCTGGTTTTAAAAAGATTCCTGTTATGTTCAAGTATAAGTATGGTTTCAATATGTACTGATAATAAGGTCAAATAGATGAGATGAGAAAAAGGTAATGAATTTCCAGTCCTCAAAACCTTTCAATACTGCTTTATGCAGCTGTCTCTTTTTATTGACAATTTATTGATGATTTGTTACCAAATAATTTTAATTAGGAATATGCTGAAGGACTTCCTAGTTCTCTATTTCTTCTAATAAATATCTTCTCATTGTCAGGCTTTAAACTTAACTAAAAATCTTTCATTTTAAGGCTTGTTTTAATTTTTGCTCCATATTTTTCAATGTTTTCAGCGTTTTCAATGTTTTCAGCATTTTCAATGTTTTCAGCATTTTCAATGTTTTCAGCATTTTCAATGTTTTCAGCGTTTTCAGTGATCTAAACTCTTTTCTCTGAACCGGATATTCTAGGTTTTCTCAGCGGGGAGAAAAACTCTTATTTTTTCCCTGACGAAAAACCTACTTTTTATAAAGTAAAACATAATTAGACTATTTCAGGAGATGAAAACTATGAGTCAAAATCCATATGAAATCTTCCAAACAGAATGTCCTGAGGTCGCAGCACGTTTTAACGACCTTATTGGAGCACAGAAAGCACTGAAAGGTCTTGATGCTAAAACAAAGCAGTTGATCAACATAGCCATTCAGACTGCGAATCGAAACCCACGGGGTGTACAGATGCATGCAATGATGGCAAAGAACGAGGGTGCAACCCGCGAAGAAATTGTTGCTGCAGTGGTATTGAACCTTCATCACTCCGGTTTTGCTAAAGTTCTGGAGTGCCTTCCTGCAGCAATTGATGGGTTTGAAGGCAAAATCTGAAAAGCTTTAGATGCAGGATGTGTCTTCACACTTTCCTTACTTTAAGAGATCGCTTGCACTTACAAGAGGTACAAGTTCCGTACCTGCTTCTTTTAAATTTTCTATTGCTCCTTCTTCCCTGTCCACAACACTGATTACATATTTGACGCTTGCTCCGGTTTCCCTGACAACCTCAATTGCGTTCCTGACCGAGCCTCCACTTGTTGTTACGTCTTCGAGCATTACAAGCCTATCTTCCGGTCTAATATCACCTACAAACCTGCTCTTTGTACCGTAGTCCTTTATAGCTTTCCTGACAATAAGCAGAGGAAGATCGGTTTCCATAGAAACTGCAGTTGCCAGTGGCACACCTCCAAGTTCCACTCCTGCTATTATGTTCACATCCATCTGTTTTATCCTGAATGCTGCCTGACGTGCTATAAGTTTCAGGGTTTTAGGGTCAGTACTGGCCTTTTTGATATCTATATAATATTTGCTTTTCTTTCCCGAGGCAAGTGTGAAATTTCCGTAGCGTACGGCTCCGCAGGCCTTGAGGGCTGCGATCAGCTCCTGTTTCTGATTCTCAATGTTATTTCCTGTTTCTAAATTTGTTTTGCTCATTCTCTCACCGTATTTGCAGCCTTATTAGCGCTATAAGTGCTTTATTAAAGTTCTTCCTACACTGATTCTTATGAATTTCCGGTGTAATTTCACCAGGGTTCTTTCTTTACACCTATAAGGTATCCGATTATATTTGTTGTAAGATGGAGCAGAGGCGTTATTATAATAATGGTAAGCATGATCCCGTGAGTAAAATTGCTCACAAACCACTCAGGGGCTACAAGGTATGTAAATACCCAGGCCCCCACCACAAAGTCAAGCTGGTCTACCAGAGGAAGAGATGCTCCTCTTTTCAAGCCCATCCTGCGCTTGAAAAAGCTCTTGAACATATCTCCGAACAGAGCGCCGGAGGAGAGGGCGAGCACAACTATCAAAGCGCTTTTGTAATCCGGGCCAAAGGCAGGCATTTCGATCCCCATAATCTCAAATCCTCTGGAACTCAGCCAGATCTCAATACATCCTGCAATAAACCCGCAAAATATGCCTGAAAAGAGTCCTCTATAAGTCTTTCCGTCTCCAAGGATCCTTCTTCCGTCCTTATATGTCCTGCCCCAGTCAATTGGCTTTCCGCCACCGAAAACAGCTGCAAATGGGTTGGGAAGGTATGCTGGAAGCATCAACCAGAATGCTTTAATTATCAGCTCAATCGTGGTATCAACTCTTTATGTCAACTTTATCTTTTTCTTAAAACGAACTTAACTTTCTGGATATTACTGGACTCTTTACTCTCATTCATAATTTGTCCGTAGAACATACCAATAACCTGTGCTCGCTGCTTTACCTGCTTTTTTATATTCAACGACCAAAATTTCTTCATCAATCTAAATTGAAATGTTACCACGGAAAGCACGGAAAACATAGAATAAAGGAAATGGGAACACAATTCTTCCGTAATTTCCGCGCTTTCCATGCTTTCCGTGGTTATAAAGTGATGCAAATACTTAATGTCAGGGTATAATTAAGTGCGGTTAAACATTGACTTATTAACTGCAGTTAAACATTGACTTGAAAATGAAATTAAGTAATTGAATTCTATGTTGGGCTTGAACAAGAGCTCAATGTGCTTAAGTAATGGGCTTATGTAATTATTGACTCTATTTAATTGTACTTATTTTATTAAGGAGCCTATCCCAAAAGCCATTTCGTTCTTAATCATCAAGAATTTTCAGGATTGTTTTCATGATCAGAAACTTGATTGATTGTTCGGAATACAGGATTCAGAGAAGCAATTTTGAGTTTTGGGATCAGCTCAAGTTTAAGTCTTAAATTACAGATGGGGATTATGCTTCGTTTTTCCCCTCCGGTTTTAATTTTTCCCTGGGATTTATTGTTTTTTGATAATTCCCTATTTATAATAAAATATGCTTAATCAACACGTTTTTTGTAGAGAATAAAAGTCACAAAAAGGCGATAAAAACTGGGTAAGAAGAAAGATAAATGACGATGAAATTACAGGGTAGAAAGGTGTCCAGGACGAGAAAAAAGGTATTTAGCAATACTTCCTGTACAGTTTAAATTTAAAAATTGGTGTTGATCGGGGGTGAATAATCCCCGGATCTTTTTACACGCTATCTAGAAAAGAAAAACTTCTAAAGAAATTATTTTTTCCTCTTTTCCTTTGCAAGCTTCTTCTTTGCGTCCTTGCTACCTGCAGAAGCCTGTTTTTCCAGCTCCTCAAGCTTTTCTCTCTTAGCGCTTTTCTTCTTCTCCAGATCTTTTTTAGACATTGCCATAATATGTACCTTCATAGGTTTTGGTGAAGTTGCGATATCTGTACAGGCACTATTTATGTAAGATGCCTCAATAGATGTCGCATAATCTACCTTTTTCAATTTTAAAAGTATTTATCAGTTTCCAGCCAAATAAATATTTTTAACAAAGTGTTAAGTTAGATTAAAGGCTTGAATTTTCCTTAGACAATTAAAATATTCATAAAAAAGGAATTAAAGGTGATGAATCACATAAAATAACTTTTACCTACTTTATCATCCTTCTCTTCCCTTCCTGTACTTTATCGTCCTTCTCTTTCCTTTCTGTATTTGCACATTGCCGCGACGAGACCATTGAATGGAGGAGACGGTCTTCCAGGCCGTGATCTAAACTCAGGATGGAACTGGGAACCAAAGAAGAAACGCTTGCCAGGAATCTCGGCAATTTCCATCCTGTTCTTGTTTTTACCGGAAAAGACAATGCCATAAGACTCAAGCCTGTCAACAAACTCCGGGTTAACCTCATACCTATGGCGGTGGCGTTCAACAATGTAATTGGTCCCGTAGATTTTAGCGGCAATAGAGCCTTCTGTAAGGATGGCTTCATAGTCCCCAAGGCGCATGGTTCCGCCCATTTCTGCAACACTGGTCTGCTCAGGCAGGAGATCAATCACAGGGTAAGGGGTATCTTCATCAAATTCCGTACTGTTTGCTCCTTTGAGTTTAGCCACATTTCTGGCAAATTCGATGACTGCAAGCTGCATGCCCAGGCAGATTCCAAGGAACGGAATATCGTTTTCCCTGGCGAATTTAATTGCCGTCATCTTGCCTTCTGTGCCTCGCCCACCAAAACCGCCCGGAATAAGAATCCCATCATACTGTATTAGCTTCTCAACCTCGGCTGGATTTTCTTCCAGAATTTCGGCTTCAACCATATTGACTTCAACTCTGCATCCGTTGTCAATTCCTCCATGCTTGACAGCTTCAAGGATGCTGAGGTAAGAGTCCTCAAGATTGGTATATTTTCCAACAATTGCAAGTTTAACCGTGTTGGTTGTAGAGTGCATCCTTGCAACCATCTCTTTCCATGCACCGTTTTCGACATTGGACTCAAGTTGCAGGTGTTTCATGAGCTGGGTGGTTAATCCCTGCTCTTCTATCTCAAGAGGCACTTCATAAATATCATTGGCGTCATGAGCGCTGATAACCAGTTCCTGTGGCACATCACAAAAGAGGGCAATTTTCTCTTTGGCGCTTTCCTGAAGAGGTGACTTTGATCTTACAACGATTACTTCAGGACTGAGCCCAAGGGCACGAAGTTCCTTTACGGAGTGCTGGGAAGGCTTGGTTTTTTGCTCTCCCTGAAGGTCTTCCATAGCCAGGGTGACATGAATAAATGCGACATTTTCGGAAGGTTCTTCTCTGTGCATCTGGCGTACAGCTTCGAGGAAAGGCATGCTTTCAATGTCCCCAACAGTCCCTCCGATTTCAATAAGACATATATCGGCTCCACTCCGAGCAGCGACCTTCCTGATCCTGCTTTTGATTTCGTTTGTGACATGGGGAATGATCTGAACTGTTTTTCCCAGGTAGTCTCCTCTCCTCTCTTTGGAAATTACTTCTAAGTAGACCTTGCCTGTGGTAAGGTTATGGTCCCTTGTAAGTTCAGTATCAAGGAACCGCTCGTAATTCCCAAGATCCAGGTCCACTTCACCTCCGTCCTTGAGCACAAAAACTTCCCCATGCTGGTAGGGGCTCATGGTGCCTGCATCAATATTGATGTAAGGGTCGATCTTGATAGCCGTAACTTTATAACCTTTGTTTTTAAGGTTTCTGCCAATGGATGCGATGGTAATGCCTTTCCCAAGCCCGCTCATCACCCCACCGGTAACTATTATATACTTCATGGATAAGCTTCCTCACTAGGTTTTCCTAATAGTAGTTTCAGACTGCTAAAGGATATTATACGGAGTTAGACAGGAAATAATTAAATTAGTAATGTATAAGAAATCTGTCATTAATCCTCTGGTACGAACACAATACCAATATCTTCATGATATAAAAATTACTCTCAACTTCTAAAAATGAACAGACTCAAATAAGAAGTGAAAGTAAGAGAATAGACCCAAATGAAATAGAATTCTTTAAGTAATAGCTAAAGTGCCGGCGGACTGAAAAGCCTGGAGTGAAGGAAAATAAGATACAGAAAAGTACAATTTTCTTGTTTTCAGGTTATTCTGCAATTATAAATATTTATGAATGCCCATAATGGATTGTTCCATGATTTTCTCAGTTTTGAACAAGATGAAGTCTTACTTATGCTCCTGAAGTGAATTTTCACCTCGGGTTAAAAAGTTAATTTCAGTTCTAAATCTGAAGTTAATTTCAGTTCTAAATCTGAAGTTAATTTCAGTTCTAAATCTGAAGTTAATCTCAGTTCTAAATCTAAAGTTAACCTCAGTTATGAACCTGAAAATCGACTCTCAGTTATAAACCTGAAATGAGTTCTGACTTATGAACCTGAAAATCGACTCTCAGTTATAAACCTGAAATGAGTTCTGACTTATGAACCTGAAAATCGACTCTCAGTTATGAATCGGAAATGAATTGAGTGGATGTCAGGTTCAAAATATATAAACTCGGGTTTAAACTGTAGTTCTCCTAAAGGGTTTAGATCTCTTCTGCAATTTTCAGCAGAATATATATCATACAGGTCACAAAAAGTATTGAAAACAAAACCGACTGGGCAAAGCCAACTTTAAACTGCAGGCTCGATGGCAATATAAAGTAGAGGAAGAATAAGCATACAAGTAGTAAAAAGCCTCCAAAAGCGATATTCATAGGAAGTTTTTCATTTTCACTTATATTTTTGGGAATCTTTCTTCCCGTGGCTGAAAAATTTCCTGTAAAGCTTCTGTGGATAAAAGATGAAAACCCGTCAACTCCGCTTCCTGATTTTGGGTGAGAGAGCATCTTTACAGGTAGTGTAGCTGAGGATCTTTGAGAACTCAATTCTTCGTCTTGATTTCCTGCATGGTGATCATCTTCGGAGTGTTCCTGCGGCTTTGGATCGATTTTTCCAAGCTGGACTGGAAAACCTTTCTTTCTTGAGCCGTAACCCGCCGTGATATATATCTGTCCTTTTGTAAGCACCCTGCCTTCTTGCGGGATTCTTGCAACTACAGAAACGTATTCTTTCTGAAGCACATATGGGTTATCCCTCCGAAAAATGATCTGACCTTTTAATTCGTCACTTACTGAAAAGTGAATATGCGTAGGGGACCCGTAGTTTGTGATCAGGATCTCGAAGGTTTCTTCTCCGCCGGGAGATAGTGAAATCTCAACACTTTCCTTTTCAAACTCAATTGAGTTTATCTCTTGTCGGTTGATAATAACATTCTGGAATGTCTGCTGCAAGTTTAACCCTCACATCAGTTTCTAAGGTCAGGAGGAAGTAAGTTTGGGATTCCCTCATCAATGGGATAGTGCTCGTTGCATACAGGGCAGTAGAGGGTTCCGGATATGACCTCTTCTTCATTTTCTTCGACAACGTTCAAAACCAGGTCGCCCTTACATATAGGGCAGGCCAGAATATCCATAAGATTTTTTTTCACCAAAATTCACCGTTAAAGTCGCTTTTCCTATAGGAGGAGACAAAGTTTAATATGTAGTAAGGAAAGCTGATTGTTTTTAATCCTTGCTTTTTGTTCTGCGGATATGAACTTTATCCCGTTACTTAACCGTATTCAATTCATACTCCTATTTTAATGTAATCTATATATTTACAGGCACTTATGATTTGAAGCTTGTCCACTCTATCGAATGTTATTCTTTATATAAGCTAATATCAAAAATAATATTTTATTAATGTTATAAATACATATTATAATACTTTTACTTGGGTAACGGTATTCAAAATGACTTTTAAGACTTTCTTAAATTTTATGTGAATTCCACTAGAGAATTACAAGTTTCAATCCATTGACTCTATAATACTCTCTATTTATAATATATCAAATATTTTGTAATGAATTTGTACTGTTTGATTTCTAAGTTTAAACTGGGATAGTAAAAATAAGTTTAGAGAGCTTTCCATATAGATCTTTTTAGAATAAAGCAATCTATTTTTATATTATATGGTACTTTTGCTTAATTTTTTATCTTACAAACATAATTTATTTATATTATAAATCGGAAATATGATTCCGTAATTCTATGGCAAAAAAAATGAATAAAACTTAGGATAGAGGAGAACCAATTGATGAATAAAAAACAGAGAAGAAGCTTTCAAAGCAAATACTTCACAAGGATTTTTATCGGAAATGGCATGCTTTTAACTTCTGATAAAACCTATTAAACAGATCGGGGTTATTTGTGCAACATTAATCTAAGCCTAAAAATAAATTGGAAAAATGGTACATATCAAAAATTTGTTAATAAGCGACCTTTAGACAGCCTCCAAAACTTCTCTACCCAACTTACTACACAACAGTAGAAACACAACTTACTACCCAACTTACTACCCAACTTACTACACAACAGTGAAACACAACTTCTCTACACAACTTGAAAATAATGAAACCACAATATAAGGTATAAAATGGAATACAGACTCGATGAAGTCAAGAGAGATTACATCGAGTCTAGAAAATAAATGGGATAGGAATAAACACAGAAAGAGTGCACTAGCCTCTAAGTAGTCCACAAACATATCGCCAATTCTCAAAGATCTTCAAAGATTTGAACAAATGTCTAAGTTAATTTCAAACTAAGTTAATTTCAAAACTCAATTCATTGTTCAAAATTAGAGATTCAGGGTGTCAATTTTGGTTTTAGGGTGAGCTCTATCTAAATACAACTGCAGATTTTTTTAAAAAAGTTTATAAAACAATAAAATTTGATTATCCTGAAGAATTTTTCCAAATTAACCAGTTTTAAGATTATATAGGGCTGGAACTCAAAAATAAAAAAGCAGCCAGATAAAGTTGCTTTTGGATCACAGATTTAGGGACTAATTCTTCAAATCAGGGAGTTTGAAGTGAAGTTTCGGTGGTTCCAGAAGGAATCGAGAAACAAACACGTATTTTGAATAAAATGCACAACCAATGAAAATGCTTGCAGATGGCAGCATTTTCATACTAAATGTGGGATATGAGATGAAGACGGAAATAGATGAGAAAAGCATTGACCTTGCAAGCCAGAAAATTCTTCAGAAGGCTGAAGAAGAAGGCATTGAAACCGCCTGGGATAGATATGAAAAACAACTTCCTCAGTGCAGTTTCGGGCAGCTAGGAGTTTGCTGTCGGAATTGCAATATGGGTCCATGCAGGATAGATCCCTTCGGAGAGGGAGCTCAAAAGGGAATTTGTGGTGCTACTGCAGACATCATAGTTGCAAGGAATTTCCTTAGAATGATTGCCGCAGGTGCAGCAGCTCATTCCGACCATGCAAGAGACGCTGTTCTTACCTTTAAGAAAATGAGTGAAGGAGAAGCTGGAAGTTACAGAATAAAAGATGAAGCAAAACTGCTATCTCTTGCCTCGGAATATGGAATTCCCTCTGATGGAAAAAGCCTGGAGGAAATTGCAGCCAACCTTGCCGATGTACTGCTTCAGGAATTCGGAAAACAGGACGGACATCTCCAGTGTACCAAAAGAGTTCCTAAATCAAGGCTCAAGCTCTGGGCCGAGCTTGGAATAGAGCCCAGGGGAATTGACCGGGAAATCGTGGAATGCATGCACAGGACTCATATAGGTGTGGACAATGATGCGGTTCATATCCTGCTGCAAGGATTGCGTACAGGGATTTCCGATGGCTGGGGAGGCTCGATGATAGCCACCGATGTCCAGGACATACTTTTCGGAACTCCGCAGCCTAGAAAAAGCACCGTTAATCTGGGGGTGCTGTCCAGAGATAAAGTAAATGTAATTGTCCACGGGCACGAGCCTATTCTCTCAGAAATGATCGTGGAAGCTGCAGAAGACCCCGAACTCCTTAAACTTGCAGAGGAAAAGGGTGCAGCAGGCATCAACGTTATAGGAATATGCTGTACTGGTAACGAGACCCTGATGCGTCACGGGATTCCCATAGCAGGAAATTTCCTTCAGCAGGAACTGGCAGTAATTACAGGCGCTGTGGAAGCTATGGTTGTTGATGTCCAGTGTATCATGCCCTCGCTTGGAGAACTTACAGGCTGCTACCACACAAAGTTTATATCCACATCTCCAAAGGCCGATTTTCCCAACACCGTAAGAATGGAATTCCATGAGGACAGAGCTTATGAAACTGCAAAAGAAATCGTAAGGACTGCTGTCGAAAACTTCCCTAACAGGATTCCGGAAAAGGTTACTATACCTGAAGAGAAGCAGGAGTGCATGGCAGGCTTCAGTGCCGAAGCTATTCTCAATGCTCTTGGAGGAAGCCCTGACCCTCTCATTGAGGCGATAACAGGCGGGGCAGTTCGAGGAATTGGGGCTGTTGTCGGCTGCAATAACGTAAAAATAAAGCACAACTACGGCCATGTCAACCTCGTTAAAGAACTGATCAAAAACAATGTGCTTGTGGTCACAACCGGCTGCAATGCAATTGCCTGCGCCGAAGCAGGGCTTCTTCTGCCGGAAGCCTCCGAAATGGCAGGCGATGGGTTAAAAGCTGTCTGTAAGGCTCTGGGCATACCCCCTGTCCTGCACATGGGTTCCTGTGTTGATATCAGCCGTATCCTTGTGCTTGCATCCGCGATTGCAAATCGCCTGGGTGTGGACATAAGTGATCTTCCAGCAGCAGGAGCAGCTCCCGAATGGATGAGCGAAAAGGCAGTTAGTATCGGGGCTTATGTAGTTTCATCCGGTGTATTTACCGTGCTCGGGACTATTCCGGCTGTTCTTGGAAGTCAGGCTGTTACGTCCCTTCTGACAGGAGGCTTGAACGACGTAGTCAGAGCAAGCTTTGCGGTTGAGCCTGATCCCCTTAAAGCTGCAGACCTGATGCTTGAGCATATTGACGAAAAAAGAAAGGCTCTAGGCTTGAACTAAGAGATGATTTATAATGAAGGATTTAATGATTCGTCCCGAACGATGTATGGGCTGCCGTTCATGTGAGACTGCATGTGCCATTGCACATTCAGAGAGCAAAAGCCTCTTTTTGGCTATAGGAGAAAAGCCGGCTCCGAAAAAACGTATCAATCTGGAGCCTGTCCCTGACCTTGGAGTTTCTCTTCCCATTACCTGCCGTCACTGTAAGGATGCTCCCTGTGTTTCGGTTTGCCCTACAAAAGCTATCTATCAGGATGAAAACGCCAGCATGATAAGCTATGACCCGAATCTTTGCGTAGACTGCTGGACCTGTTCTACAGTATGTTCACGTTTTACTCCTTTATATCATATGATTCTTGTTATGGGCTGCTGGACCAGTTCCATGAATCACAATCGTAAGGTAATCAGCAGGCAAGCTGAAGCAGGAATAAAGTGTGATCTCTGCGAGGGTAGAGATATGCCTGCATGCGTTGAAGCCTGCCCTACACATGCTCTTGTTTTTGCCGAGGTAAACGAAGTTTAAAGAAAAGTTACTTTAGCTGAACTGCTGTAGAACTTGCAAATAAATAAAATCTGGATGACGCACTCGGTTTCAAGCAATTTTCCGATCTGCGCCATCGATTCTTTCCTGAATGATACTTTATAAAGGATTATGTCATATCAACAAATATAAATTCAAAAGAAAATGGGGAGTCAGGTATGACTAACAGTTTTTACAGGAAGATAATGGTTGCGACCGATGGTTCGGAATCTGTTAGAAAAGCGGTCGAAACAGCAGTTGAAATCGCAAAGATAAGCGGTGCAAAACTATATGTTGTGTACGTGATTGCTTCTGAAGGGTTTTCGATAACCTATCCGAAGAACGTTGGATGGGAAAAGGCCATTCTTGAATACTTCAAGGCTGAAGGCAAGGAGGCCACTTCTTATGTCGAAACCGCTGGGAAAGCTGCAAATGTTGAGGTTGAATCCGTAATCCTGCAAGGAATTCCTGCAAATGAGCTTGTCGATTTTGCAGAAAGAAACAATATTGACCTTATTGTCATGGGCACACTCGGAAGGACCGGAATTGAGAGGTTTTTGCTCGGGAGCGTGGCCGAAAATGTGGTAAGGCACTCAAAAAAACCGGTGCTTGTCGTACGGGGAGAAACTGTTTAAAAGGTCAGATAAACATAAATTTAAAATTTTTCCGGAACTGAGTTCCATACCTTTTCTGGATATATTGATTACTTTTCTATGGAACTAACTAACAATGATAGGTCTTTTCATCAAAGTACTTGATTTTGCGTTTCCAGTACTTGTAATGATTTTTGTGGGGCTTGTGGGTACAAGCGTACTTGTAGAACTCGGCCTGATGCAGAAATTTTCCAGGCTTGTAAGTCCTATCTTTGCCTACACTAACCTGCCTGATACCTGCGCTTCAGCTTTCCTGGTGTCAATAGGGTCTACGGTAGCTGCAAATAGCATGCTTTCCCAGGCAAAAAAAGAGAATTGTCTGGAAAATCGAGAGGTCTTACTCTGTGCGATGATGAATTCTACGCCTGTTTATTTTCGGGAACTTTTTACTTATCAGATTCCAATAGTTCTGCCCGCACTTGGCCTTGTGGTAGGGGGATTTTATTCTATTGTATTCGTAGTTACAGCAGTGTTCAAAATCTTGGTAATTGCAATTGCAAGCAAACTGTTCCTTAAAGGCAACTCCTGCAAAATCCCTGAATCGCAAAATAGAGAGAAAATCTCCTTGAAAAGTGCGATTATCCGGGCTTTCAGAAAAGAGTTCAGGATTTTTTTAAAAATTGCAGGAGTTTATATTATTGCAACTACCATTATTTTTGTACTTCAGGAACAGGGGTTTTTTGGAATTTTCAGTGTGCTTCCCCTTGCTAAACTTTTTAAAATTCCTCCAGAGTCGATTGTCCCGCTGACAAGCTATGTGGCTAGTCCAATCCTAGGAATCTCGCTTCTGGGCCCTATGATTCACTCAGGAGAAATTACAAACATACAGGCAATGATTGTTCTCATGCTTGGCAGTATGTTCATGCTCCCTATTTTCGCTCTCCGAAGCCAGCTTCCAAGAAAAATAGCAATTTTCGGGACTCAATTGGGTCTTCAGATTGTCATATACTCAATGGCAATAAGCGTGTTTGTAAGGCTTGCAATCCTGCTAGTACTTTTAAGTATCGCTCCATAATTTAGGGGCTATCAATGGGAGCCAGCGGTGCAAGAGTGCATCAGTACGGAATATCAGTGCAAGGGCGCATCAGTACGGAAGCTATCGATGAGGGAGTAGTGGTACAGAAGATAACGGTGAAGGAATTGTTTGGAGGATATTTATCTAAAATGCATGTTCAAAAATTGAAGAGGAAGTTCTCACAGAAAAGAAATTAAAAAAATAACTAAAAATTACTTGCATATACTTAAGAAAAATATAAAAAATATGTTTGTGAACGGGGTTTTTTGGAGGAGGTTAAAATATGTTGGATATAATTATTGTCAATAATATTTGATTTGAGCTTACCCGTTCACCAACCTCCTTGTGAGGATTAAACCATATATAAGCGTTCTGGTATGCAAAAAAAGAATTCCTTTTTGTGTCAGAATGGTCGAGAATAAATTCAACTTCGAGGACTTTTTGTCCCTATATAGCTAATATACTGAATTAAAACAGTAAAATAATATTAAAACAATATTATTTTTTGTTGCATATCAGGGATGAGGGAATCTAATTAGTAAATAATAACACTTAATGAAAAAGTAATTTATATATGACTCTCTATATCAGTATTGGGAGATGTATTTTCCCATCAGGTGTGAATAAACAGGCTCTTTGTCATTCCCTGTGGATAAGATGATTTTCAATTCGAGACCGCATTGGTTTTTATGAAGACATTACGAGGATATCCACACAAAACAACGAAGAGCCAAAAACATACAAATGTCTGCACAAGAGAGATTTCCAAAGATGTAATAGAAAGCTCCGGAATAAGAGTTGTACAATGTAGTGTAAAAATTGTAGTATAAAAATTGTAGTGTAAAAATTGTAGTATAAAAATTGTAGTGTAAAAATTGTAGTGTAAAAATTGTAACGTAAAAATCGTAATATAAAAATATGGAGCTTTAATTGGGGGATTTTAATTTGGAAGACAAAAGTTACGACAAAATAATGATTGCAACCGACGGTTCGAAACAGGTAGAAAAGGCAATTGAGGCAGCACTTCAGCTTGCTAAGATTACTGGAGCAAGACTCTACTCCGTATACGTAATTGCTTCAGCGGGCTATACTCCGAGAAATTTCGGGTGGGAGGAGTCACTGAGAGAAATTCTCGAGGCTGAAGCGAAAAAAGCCGTTACTTTTGTTGAAGAGGCGGGAAAAGTTTCAGGTGTTAAGGTCGAACCGGTAATTCTTGAAGGGCATCCTGCAGACAGAATTATGAAATTTGCAGAACAGGAAGATATGGATCTTATAGTTATGGGTACACTTGGAAGAACCGGGCTTAATAGGTTCCTGCTTGGAAGCATAGCCGAAAATGTAGTAAGGCATTCAAAAACACCTGTGATGGTCGTAAAAGGTGAAGCCGAAAACGAAAATTGAAAAATGATAAAAGCCATAAACTTTCATTTGTTTTAGGGCGGCTATCCCACCCTAAACAGGTTGTCCGACAATAATCTTCGGTAATTAACCTTTGTTAATAAGAGTTTCCTGTTCAACTAATATATTACTTATTTTATACTGATCTATTGATCTTATTTGTGGTATTCATCAAATCTTCTAAAAATCAAGTATGGACTTTACCTCCAAGATATTTGGGATCTTATTCCTTCAGATCACATTTCTATTTGGTTGAGTTTTTTATAGATGAGATGAATTTTAGTTAATTTTAAATTAGGTCTAATGGTTCTGGACATCCTTCATATTATCTATGTATAATGTTAAGGTTTTGCTTCAATCCATGTAAGATTTTGCTTCAATCCATGCTTGAGAGGGGATATTGGTGATCATCTGCGCTCCTGATGTAATTAAATTTCATGCGTCTTCGGTTAAGTAAGGATTTGTGATAAATTGCGTCAATGTCCTCAACATTAATCAAATATTTTAATAAACTATGAGCTGGAACCTGGTACCTATTTCATGTAAATAGGCTAAAATTTAAGGCTGACTTCGAATGCAAAATCGATAGCTTTCAGGTAAGAAAATTCCGTAACCGATGACCAATAAATTAAATTTTTAATTTTTCCCGATCATTACTTGTGATATTAATCGTGGTATTTTTGAAGCATAAGTGGCCAACTTTTGCAGTTTTTCGCAAATTCTAAGTCTGCATAATATTCCGAAACGGGAAGAAGTGGTGGAATTAAATAAATTGATGCTCCACAACATTGGTCATAGCCATTTCCAAGATGCGATTCTGCAATAATGAATTTTTCCGAATTAGGTTCAAATTCAGTGATAACTTTTTGTATCGCCTGATTTAGATTATCGTCCTGAATTAAACCTGATAATACCTTGCAAAAATGGGACACATCCCATAGAGTGTAGGTGCAAAAGCTCTTCGATTTGTTTTGAGCTCTCTGCATATTATTAATTACATCAGGCATCTTATCAATCAATGCTTTAGCCAGCGAATCTAAACTCTTTGTGGTATCTTTAACTCTTGAAAGGTCGAAAGCCGACTGAGTCACATTAGATCGACCCCATTTTTTGTAAGTTTCTGTATAAACCTTCACAATCTCACAACAAATATCTGGCGTTGCAATCTCCGGATTTTTGGACAGCATGTCAAGTATGGCTTCGTATGGCCATCCTTCATTAGGCTCATTTGCCTCAGATGCAACAATATATTTTACGTATGGTGCTGCTTGATAAGCCACTTCGAAGTTACTCATAAGGCAAGCATCCATACCCAGAATATCCAATGTTTGTCCAATTATTTCTTTTGCATAAGCAAGGACTTTGCCTAGCTCTATTGTGTCTAGAGAATGGCCTGATCCATCATCGATACAGATCTCCCTCAATTCCGGTAAGTCCAAATTAAGGATATTACTGATAGTCGTATTGAATAAGGTTCTCTTTAATTCTGACGCTGATAAAAAATTCGCTTCACGTACATTCCAATTCCTGGTCCTCTCATATCTGGCGAGCCTGTCAAAATCACCAGGTTTCCATCCCCCACCATGATTCCACAAAATTAATGCGTAGCGTTCGGCTGGATAATGTTTACAAGACCAGGCTATGAAATTCTCGAGAACAAGCGGATCTCCAGAGTCGGTTTTTCCTAAACATTCAACCTTCTCGTTGATACCCCCACGTTGAATATAGAAACGCCTGGTGCCTTCAATACCCGCATTATCAAATTGGACTAAAACATTAACTTCAGAGCTCGAACCGACTTGTCTCATCTCTTTTAGATCTTCATCACCAGCCGTTGATAAATTATTATCACCGGCCATATAAACCATGTACGTCCATTTGGCTTTCGTTTGCATTATCTTCACCTTTTTATTTAAAAGCTTAATCTATAAACTCAAAATTTTTTCTTTGAATCAAGTATTCTGAGTAATATTCTGAGTGATCAAAGTTAAAATTCGGAAAATAATCTCCCACTTAATTCCCCATTCAAAACAATACAGAGCCGTATACAGAACCGTATTTTTACTGATTGTATTTTTTACCTGTAAAAACGATGGTTTTTAATAATTATTATATATAATTAAAAACATATAATTACTAGAGAATCTGTATTTAGGACTTATAATCACAATTGCATGTAACCTGTATTGGCAGGCAGATATTAAAATATGAAAATTAATTGCTAATGATGTTTTTGAAACTATAGCTGTATCTCACATGTTCATAAGATCACATATGTCCCAAACATGAGTTCATATAAAAGTGGACCTGTGTATGACATGTTAGAAACAAGTTAGTTATGTGGCAAAACAGATTCGAAAGGAGATATTCAAAAGGAGATACTCGAAAGGAGATAAGCCAAAAATACAAAGTTATTGTTCGTAGTAAAATCAATAAATACAATTGGAATAACTGTCTAATCTGGCATAGTCGAGGTAGTAATCAACATATCAATTCTTGAAAAAAGAAAGAAGACAGGCTCTTTTAAGAGCCCTTAACCTATAACACTCATATCCGAAACCCGGATAGAAGGTGTAATTATTCCTCCAACTTTCCTGACATCAAAGCCTGCTCCTGAGATCTGTTTCAAGAGCTCGAAAGCATTGCCAGAAATCATAAGGGATTTTATAGGCTTATCAAGAGCTCCGTCTTTGATTGTGAAGGCATTTCTGGCCTCTACGGAGAAGTCTCCTGAAATCGAGTTTGCTGTGTGGGCGCCGATTACCGTGTTTACGAAGATCCCTGACTGCGTATCGGCAATAACATCTGTCTGAGGATAATCAACGATAACGTTCCTGAGCCCTACTGAAGGAGGGCTTGTGTAAGAAAACCTTGAGCTGTTTCCTGTACTCTTTACGCCTGCTTTTCCTGCGGTATAACTGTCATAGAGGTAAGTCTCAAGCACACCTTTTCCAATCACGGTAGTGCGTTGCGAAGGAACACCTTCGTCATCCGAAGCCGATGTTTCTATTCCTGCTTCAATGAGTCCATCATCGTAGATACTGAGTTCAGGCACCGCCAGCTCTTCTCCTACTTTATCTATCAAGCCTGACCTTCCCTTCTGGACATTATCGGCATCAAGCGAAGGAGCAAGCGCTTCCTCTATAATGTCTGAAATGGCAAACGGATGGAAAACCACATCGGTTTTTTGCGGTTCGATCTTTATTCCGCCATTGGACTTCATTGCAAGCTCGGCTGCATTCTTTCCGAGGGCAAAGAAATCAATATCCAGAGAACGGGAAATCCCAAAGTCATAGGCTGTTGAAGCCTGCCCGTTTACAGTAATGACATCCACAAAACCGGAAATTGCTGTTGATTCCTCTTCGATTTCTATACCATTTGTGTTCAGGATAAGTTGCTTGCCCTTTGACCGGGTAAAGCCTCCTGATGTTGGAAGCGTGCCTGGAACTTCTTTTGTGCCTTCAATAAGTGCCAGAGCATACTCAATACAGGATTCAAGTTCCAGAGTCTCTACTTTTTTATCGAAGATACCCGAGACAGTGGGATATTTCCCGTTAGAAGGAAGACTTACCCAATCAGGGTCACTTTCTCTTACCCTGGCTTCGGCAACTGCAACCTCAACAGCATCCTCTATTTGTGCTGCCGAATTCGTGCTGGCAAAGCCCACGGCTCCGTTTACTATAGCCCTGATTCCTATGCCTTCCGAGAAACGGTCTTTAGCATTCTCAAGAGCGTCTTTTCTAAAATTCACGCCTGTTGAGTGGTTTGCAGCATAATAAATTTCAGCTTCTTCAGCCCCTGCTTTTTCTGCAAGCTTGAGAGCTTTTCTTGCAAGCTCGTACATCTTCAGGCACCTCCCACAAGGGCTTTTGAGATAGCCAGATGAGGAGAACCATCTGATACGGATACAAGCTGCCCGGCTTTTCCGCATCTGCCTGCAGTCATTTTAAGGTCGTTGCCCACAAGTGCCACATGGTTGAGAATCTCAAGAGTTTTGCCGGAGAGAGAAACGTCCCGTACAAGTTCTGTGAGTTCTCCGTTTCTTATCAGGTACCCTTTTTCGGCATTGAACTGGAAAATTCCTTCTCCGGTATTTACCTGCCCTCCTCTTGAGCCTATGAGGTACATCCCATCTTTTACCTCTTCAAGCATCTCTTCAAACCTGGCATCCCCGTTATCTATGAATGTATTGCTCATCCTTACAACGGGCATTGAATAGCCCTGAGCTCTGCAGTTCCCTGGAGTTCCTCCAAGTTTCGCTGCAGTTTCCCGGGAATGGAGATAAGAATTAAAAACCCCGTTCTTGATTATTTCTGTCCTTTTTGATTGTGCCCCTTCGGCATCAAAAGGATAGTATCCAAACTTATGTAGGGTAGGGTCATCGATAATCGTAACAAGGGGAGATGCAATCTGTTCTCCTATCCGGTTTTCAAGGATGGAGTCTCCCTCAAGGACAAGATCAGCTTCAGCTGCGTGTCCAACGGCTTCGTGGGCAAAGACGCCAGCTAGTTCCTGGTCAAGGACCACAGGCATTTCTCCGCCTTTAGGGGTTTTCGCTTTGAGAAGTTCTATTGCAGTATTTCCTGCCTTACCAGCAAGTTCCAGAACATTTTCTTTCTCGAAAACCTCATACCCGTATCCAAAACGGCTCTCTCTGCCTGCCTGATATACCCCATTTTCCGAAGCAACTGCCGAAACCGCAAAACCAACGTTCATAAGCTCATAAGCACCTTCAATTCCATCGGAACTCCTGTATTCTACTTTAAATTCGGATTCCAGGTACATTACCTTGGTGCTGTTGATGCCCTTTACTTTTGCATGGGCTTCTATGCTTTTTAAAAGATCGACTTTTTCCTCAATAGAAACATCCCTTGGATCGATTCTGATCTCAGGGAGATTCTTTACTTCCGGAGGATTTATGGTTGCAAGTTCCACGTCTTCCTTGGGGGTACTGGCATTCATAGAAATAGCAAGTTTTGAGGCTGCCTCGACACCCTGTTTGAGGTTGATTTCCCCTTCCACAGACGTATAACCCCAGGAACCACCACAGAGAGCCCTTACACCGGCTCCCCGTGTAAAGTTTCTGGATAGTTCCTCGATCTTTCCGTTATCCAGAATAATTGAGGTGGAACTGCCCTCAATTACTCTGCAGTCATAAAATTTAATATCCTGCATAATAGTCATGATCAGTTCCTGCATCCAAAAAGGTTCTTAGCCTGCACGGAAGCAGGTGATACCTCAGGAATATCGAAGCTGAGTTTTGTAATGTTTCGCAATTTTTCGATAATTGAGTTTTTTTTCGGACCTACAAGACTGTGTTCCATTACTTCCGCAATAGAGGAGACAGGAATGATCTGAATTTTCTCTTTGTACGCCTTTTCGATAAGGACATCTGCCTCGTTTGCTTTGGGGATAATTACTTTCTTAATGCCTGCCCGGGCTGCAGCTTCAATTTTATAGGTAACTCCACCTACAGGCAGGACATCTCCCCTGACTGAAAGGGAACCTGTCATTGCCACGGTCTGGTCTACAGGAATCTTCTCAATGGCAGATATGACGGCTGTTGCAATGGAAACTGATGCACTGTCTCCTTCGACACCTTCGTAGGTCCCTACAAACTGGATATGAACATCATGTCTGGATATGTCCGTGCCTGTCATGTTTTTAATCACGGCAGAGACATTTAACACTGCTTCCTTCGCAATCATTTTAAGCTTACCCGTTGCTATAATACGCCCTTCGGCTCCGGAAAGTGCAGGGGTGACTTCGGATACTATGGGAAGTACAATTCCTGAATCTCCACCCATGACTGCAAGTCCGTTGACCCTGCCCACAGCAGAACCTTTTCTAAGGAAGGATTCGTAATCTTTGCGGTTTTCTAGATAACTATCTGCAAGCTGCTGTTCAATAGATCTTGCGATTCTTTTTGCTGCAAGTACGTGCTCAGCGGTTGTTAATGGAGCACCTTCGGAATGGGCAATGTCTCCTGCTACGCGTACAAGTCCGCCAAGGTCACGAAGCTTCAGGGTAAGGTGCCCTTTCCTGCCTGCCCGTCTTCTAGCTTCCCGAATTACTTCTTCCACTGCACCTTCATCAAAGTGAGGAATATGCCCGTCCCGAACAACTTCCTGGGCAACGAAACGAACCATTTTCTTCCGGTTCTCAGGAGTATCTTCCATAGAATCCTGCATGTAAACTTCGTAGCCGTAACCTTTTATTCTTGACCTGAGCGCAGGGTGCATCTTCTGCACGGCGTCGAGGTTTCCTGCAGATACCATAATAAAATCGCAGGGTACAGGCTCGGTCTTAACAAGAGCTCCTGAACTTCTCTCAGACTGCCCGGTAATTGGGTATTCCCTTTCCTGAAGTGCAGTCAGGAGGCTCTGCTGGGATTCCAGTTTGAGAGTGTTGATTTCGTCAATAAAGAGCACACCTTTGTGGGCCTTGTGGATATCTCCAGCCTCTACTCTGTCGTGAGCAGGAGTTTCAAGCCCGCCGGACTGGAATGGGTCGTGCCTTACATCTCCAAGCAGAGCTCCTGCGTGAGCTCCTGTTGCGTCGATATAAGGTGCATGCTCTTTGTCATAATTTGAAACCGCCAGTTTCGGGATCATCATTTCTTCTTTAGGCAAGAACTGGCGAGTTAGCATGAGAATCATAATGCCTGCAATAATGCCCCAGAGTAATTGACCAACAAAATAAGAGTAGATGATAATGCCCACAACAAAAAGCATCATGAGCATATTTCTGGCCTGAGCTTTCTTTCTGGCCTCCATCTTGTGAGCCATGACGATTTCTCTGCCCTTTCCGGCGGGAACTTCCCTTATTTTAGGATTGTTAAGGTCTTCCATATTAGGATATACAAGAATATCCTTTAGCTCTTCTTTTGGAAGAAGTTCTGCCATTGCTTTTGCAAGCAGAGATTTCCCTGTTCCTGGGGTTCCTATCATCATGATATGCCGTCTCTGACCGGCCGCTTTTTTTACGACTTCGACGGCATGTTCCTGACCCAGCACTTGGTCGATAAGAAGTTTGGGTACATCTATATTAGAAGTATTGTCAAATGAAAAGCCGATGTCAACGTCTTCATACGTATCCTGATCTGACTCAGACTCGGCCTTAACCTGATTGGATTCGGGCTCGGTCATACCCCCACCGGACTCCTCCTTCTTCTGATCGGCCGCAGACGTGTCTCCGTCCTGAACGGACTCGCCTATATTTTCAGCGGGTTCGTCTATCTTCCCCGAAGACTCGCCTATGTTCTGATTATTATTATACACCATGGTTAGCTCACATATTCGAACGTTATTCAATAGACGTTACTGATCAATATATATACTTGACGTTATCGAAAAAAATAATAACCTTTTAGTGATAAAATGATTGGTAAAAAGAGGATGCCACAATAACGAATGCTTCCAGTTACTGTGACCCCACCCATATTTCTGCTAATTATATTAACTTGCTGTATATATAATTAACCTGCCAGTGTATATATCATTTATAGAAACATTTTGTTATATATAATCTAGAAACTTTTTGTTGTTATACCATTTAAATTTGTATATTTGACTCTAATATATAATAGAAAGTTAATTTTCAAATCATTTAGATAATTTCAACTCTTTTATGCTATCTCCCCTATATATACATTGAGCATTATTCGCTAATTTAGACCAGAGTTACTTAGGAGCTAATTCAGATCAGTTTATACCAGTTCAGATCACTGAGAAGTAATTAAGATCTAACTTTAAGCCACATCCTGCCAGCTGTCCATAACCCGATATCAACAGTTATTTAAAAAACAAGAGGTATTTTTCTCTTATGTCCAGAGGCAAGGTCAGAAATCTTCTCCTTCTGAAGCAAATTCACAGTGCAGTAACCCAGATAAAAAAAGGCAAGCTGGATAAAGCTCTTGAAACCTTAAGCAAAGCCGAAGATTCTGCAAGAAAAGCGAAAGCAACTGACGCAGTATATTATATTCTGTTTATGCGCGGGGGCATCTATTATACTGAGGCAAAATATGATGAAGCTCTCGAGACCTACGAAAAGGCGATTGATGCAGGTTCAGAACTTCTTAAAGTTAATCCTGAAAATCACGACTACCAGCACTATATGGGCACAACCCTGAGCAATACCGGGAACCTGCTAAAAAGTAAAGGTGAAAAGCCGCAAGCTGTCGAATATTACACTCGGGCCCGAGAGATCTATATAAATCTTCTGGCGAAAGAACCTGAAAACGTAGTCTTTAGATCTGCTGCCGGTGAGAACCTGAACAATTATGCAGCTCTCCTTACGGACATGGGTTCTTTTGAGGAAGCAGGCGAAATTCTCAGTCAGGTGATTGAGCTTTATGGAAAGCTGCTTGAAGAAAAGCCCGACAACCCGGGCTATCAGGCCGAACTCGCGGTTGCGCTCAGCCAGCTTGGAAACTGCCTTATCCAGCAGGGCCCTGAAAAATCTGATACGGCAAAACAAAGCCTTGAAAAAGCCCTCGCCATGCAGGAAAATATTCTCGCTCAGCAGCCAGAAGATAGGAATATTCAAGAAGCTATCGCTTTGACCCGGGAAAGGCTTGAAAAACTGGAAACTCTGGAAGAGCAGGAAAAGTCAGAAACTCTGGGAAAGCTGGAAGAACAGGAAACCTTGGAGAACCCAGAAAAACCGGAACAGGAAAAACTGGAAAAACTGGAGAATACGGAAAACCTGAATCCGGATAATTCGGAAAATCCGGAAAAGCTTTAAGGTTTTTATCTCAAATTCGCCGGCAGTAGCATAGAGAGTTGAATCCTAGAGGGCAGCGTCATAGAGCCTGTAATCTCTTAAAGCTCACAACAGTCCAAACACTTTACTTTTTACAGTTTCTCCTTCGAAAACAGCAGCATGTGTATATAAAGCAAAATCAGCAGGCCTGCAACGATCCCTGAGAGAAACTGATAAGTAAAGTACGAGTAAATAATCAGTCCAAGCACGAAGAGAGTAATAAGAATGTTTGCAAGCCGAAATCTCTTTTTTATTTGGGGATCTAGCGGAGTTCCTGCTTCTTTTTCATCCAGGGAACACTCCCTGAAGTAACTCTTTTCCCTTTTCATGAGGAAATAAAGCCTCAGAATGAGAACATCAATAACTATGCCCCAGAGAAGCTGTCCGATATAGAAGGTATAACAGAGGATAGCTGCGAGAAAGATGCTCACAAGCAGTAGGTATATCTTTTCTTTTTTTCTAAACTCAGGAATCTCGATTCTACCCTTCCCCCGAATCTCAATCTTATTCTTATTTCATTTCTCTATTCACATTATTTACCTTTTCCCAAATACCCTCTTTAGAAGTCAATAACTATCAAATTATTAAAAATGTGGGTTAAAATGAGATTCCTAATACCTGAATAAAAAGACCCTGAGTGCAAAAATAAAATAACTCCATTTCAAGTGGGAAGAAATCAAGCGGTTTAAAATCTAATCCATAGCAGCTGTAGTCAGCCGCCTGAGGTCGAATTTGTCCACGCGCCCATGGCGCGGCTTTTCCAAGTATGCAAAGAAAGAAAAGCAAATAATCTTTATTCTCACGCTTTTTGCTGTAACTCCATCGAGAAAAAAAACACAATGTTTAAGCCATCCTTAACTTATTTTTTTATTATGTTGGAGAGTTTGAGAGATTCAGCAATAAGTTCCTATAATGAAGCTTTAGAGCTAATGCAAAAAGGTCAGAACAAGGAAGCTTTAAAAGCACTTGAAAAAGCCGAAGAAGCCGCAGGCCAGGCGAAAGAAATTGATATTTTTCTTTATGTTCAGACTTTAAAAGGACATCTAATGCAGGCATTACTGATATGGGGCGTATTGAAGAGGCTAAACAAAGGTACGAAAAGGCACTCGAAATTAGGCAAATCCTCCTCGGAACCGACCCCGATAACGTATCTTATCAATCTTACGTAGGAACAACACTGAACAATTTAGGTGCCTTACTTTCTAATATGGGGCGTATTGAAGAGGCTAAACAAAGGTATGAAAACGCACTCGAAATCTACACCGAACCTTTGCAATACATGACGATAGGTAGAAAATCCCATTCGATAATGAAGCTTATTGAGTTAAATACAGAACAGGCAAAAAAAGGCAATCAATATAATCAGATGAGATGCCTGAAAGAAGCAGTCGAGCTGTGCAAAAAATATCAGGATTTTTTTATTAAATATGAGCTAAAGCACGAAAGAGAACTGGTTACTGGGGCAGGGCTGAGTGCATATATTGACTTTCTGCTCAAGAACATTAGAGCTGAGTCCAATACAGGAAAACGTGCAGGTGAATATGAAAAAGCTATAAAAGCAGTAGAAGAGTTAAAATCTGTTGAAAAAGACGAGGCTATTTCAAAACTCTGTGATTCTACCTCATATTACCTTTCTGGAGAAAACTTGTAAACGAAGCACTTTCTTCAAAGCAGCCTGATCTGGAGCTGCTCAATCAGGCAATAGAACAGTTTAAAAAAGCAACTGAAACTTATGAAAAAGCAAACGTTTGCTATTGCGTCTATACTGCGCTGTTTGAAGTCCTGACGGAAATTGAAAAATCTGAAAAGTTGATGTGCCAAGATTAAAGAAGGTTGTAGAGGAGGTTATCATAACTCTGTCTGATGATGTTAATCCAAGTATCTGCGCTTCATTTAAGGACCTCCCACAGATTTTTGAAGAAAAAGATTGTAAAACCAGGGATAAACTTCTTTTTGATTTTCTGGAAAAAATTAATTCAATTGAATACAGGCCCCTTGAAAGCCTTTTCGAGTATATTCACAGGAGAACAAAAGACTATTTTGAAGAGCCTTTCAATCCTATCAAGCTGATCTACGAAAACTGGAAACTTAAAATTATCTTTGATGACCCTGAAAAAGTAAAAGGTAAGTTAACAATTAAAGCAGGGAGCAGAACTCTTTTTAACAAATTCCTTACCTCCGAAGAAAGAGAAAACAATATTCTTGAAATCGATTATCTTGAGAAAAAGTATTTCCCGGAAGGAAAAGACGAAATTACTTTCAGTGTAAGAGGGCAGAAAAAACCAGTCATAAGGTCAATTGACTATTTTGAAAATATACCCGGAAATAAGAAAATTCGGATATTACAGCATGACTGCTGCAACAACTCTTTTGAAGGCTCTAATTTACGGATTGCGGCTGTGCAATTGAAATATCATGCTTATGGAGAAGATTCCATTGTAAAACTTACGGCTGATGAGACTTATTACAGGAAAGTAATGGCAATTCTTGAAGCTGTGAAGGAAAAAGCCGATATTGTGGTATTCCCTGAGTTTTCCATACCTTTTGAATATCTTGAAGAAATACAGCAGTACACCGATGAAAATGGAATTATTGTTGTTGCAGGCAGCTATTATGTTCAGGAAAAGAACCTTATGAAGTACGGAAAACTGTTCACCCGCGAGTTTGGAGACGAAGATTTACGGAAAAATATCTCTCCTATTGTGATTCCTGATTCTAAAATCGTTCACAATGAAAAAGCGCTGGCAGCAAGGGATGAAAGAGGATGCGGTTTTGAGGAAGGTATGGAAGCAGGTGAAGTGAACCACATTCTCAAACTTAGAGAAGACCTTCGAATAGGGATTATGATCTGTTATGAGTATGTGAATGATGAGTTGAGAAAGCGTTTGATACGTGCCTGCGACGTAATCCTTGTGCCTCAGACAAATCCATCTCCAAAGATATTTTATAGAAAAGCAAACAGTGAACTTAATATCCAGCTTTGTGCTGGAAACCGGGCACACATTATGGTAAATGGAATCTATACCTGGGGAAATGATAAAAAACAATATATGGAGGGTCTACAGGAGTTGCTTTAACACTTGACAAGCACTCATATTCAAAACTTGGGGAGAATGAAACCGTCATAGAGCCAGTTGACGGCGTAATGGAACAATTTGTCTATATAATGTCAATGAATACGGATTTTAATACATCAAGGGATACTCAGACAGGTCAGGAGCCAATAACCTTAAAGCTCATCCACATTTTTGAAGAAGCTGAAATTCTCGATAAATTAAAAGAAAAAGGCAGGGAATTTGTGGAACTGATTAACAGAATAAATTCCTGTAATGATCATAATGAATTGAAATGCATGCTTATAAGAGAAAGGGGAAGTATTAAGAAAAAAACAGATGATATTGAAACTTCCCTAATAAAACAATTCTCTCCTTTAACAAACAAACATATTCAGAAGCTTGATGAACGTAAAATTGAAGAATTAAAAGGAAAATGCTTTTTTCTTGTTATCCCTAATAATAAAAATCAATCTCAGAACTAATAGCGTGCAGGTTTCGCGAGAATAATTCCAACTTTTTCCGTTTATTGCACTTTCACTGATTCTTTTGTTTGGACTTAATTTACAAAAAGACCGCTCTCCTTCGTCGAGCGTGACAAGCTCCCTTAAAGACGCTACTGTCCAGTCCCGGATAACAAGCAATCAAAAAAACGAAAGGAGGGGGAAAAAGTAATTTCCACCAAAAAATCCTTTATTGGCTAATTACGAAGTGAACAAATCGAAAATGTCTCCCAACATGCTGCTGTTGGTCTGGTAGAATTCAGTGTATTTGCAGCGCTTGCAGGTGACATGGGTGAATCTCTTGTTCTGGACATCGAAGATTTTGCTGAGAAAGCCGCCTGTGGTGCGGATCTCGCCGGTTTCGTAGGTGGTATTTCCGCATTTGGGGCAGATGAAATGAATATCTTTACTCATTTTATGGCCTCTTTATTCTTTTTTAGATAATCTAAAAGGTGGGATACCTTTAGTGTTGCGATATTTAATGGTGTTGCAAGGTGTCTAAACATCTACTAAATTGCAATAAAAATGGCAAGGTTTCAGTTTTGAAGGGCGACTGGCCTGACCGAAAAAATATTTGCAGGAAAGAAATATTAGAAAAGAGGATTATTACTGAGTAAGAACCATGAAAACAAAACCGATAATTGTAGTTGCCCTTCTAATCTCATCTATTCTACTGGCTGCCAGATTCGTTCCTGGAACCGGTGCAGATCAATTCAAAGAAGGGAAATACATTCACGTTGACAATATGGTGATTCAGTTTGAGAAGACTAATGCGACCATTTACATAGACTACCATCTCAATCCCTTTGCTCAGGCATATATATCACTTTTTGGCAGCAAAAACTTGGAGCCCAAGATAAAGGAAATTTTCTCCGAATTTAAGGGAGTAAAGATTCAAACGATAGGAATATCAAGTGCCTCGCTCCAGGTACTAAACATTTCTAGAGAAGAGGCCGGAAACTACCTGTGTGATCCATATGAATTAGGGGTGCAGTCTGACGTTGTCACCTTTGTTTATCCCCCTAAAGGCAAGACAAGGAGTTATGAAAATGTAAAAGTCACTCCACCGGTCGTTTATTATTATTATTAAGTATATGATAGAAACTACTCATACCTTTATTCCGTTTTTTCTATTTCTTCTACTTACCTATCTTTCAGTCGTCTCATTTTCTTCATTCTGTCTTATCCGTTACTCTTTTTTCTATTTCACTATTTTTAATGGATAATTTTGGACAATTCAACAGATAAATTCTACATCTGTGTTCAAGCGCGGGAAATGTGTTTCTTTTTAGTTTTCTTACCTTTTCATTTCAGTTTCACTTTATTTCAGTTTCACTTCATTTCAGTTTCACTTCATTTCATCTCAGTTTTTTTCATCTCAGTTTTTTTCATCTCAGTTTTTTCCATCTCAGTTTTTTTCATCTCAGTTTTTTCCATCTCAGTTCTTCATCATTCATTTCCAATTTTCCTATCTTTTCTCCTCTAACTGCATTATTCAGTTTATTTAATCTATAAACAAAATAAGATGATTCGATTCTTGAAAATGAAAATAAATGTCCCAATAAGATAACTAACTCAAAAATATAACACAAAAAGATAATCTTATCCACGTTTTAGGAATACATATTTAATTAAAAGCCCAATTTTCTGTGATAGCGATGGGAAAATTCAAACTGAAATGTCTTAAGTGCGGAAGAGAGTACGGCCAGGAATACAGACTCACCTGTGAGAATGATAATGCCTTTTTACGGGCAGAATACTTCGAAAAAAAACTGGTGTTAAGAAACCAGCCAGGTCTCGGAAGATTTCATTCCTGGCTCCCGGTCCAGGAAGAACTTACTACGGATGCGGGGCCCATAACTTACAAAAGTGAAGCTTTTGCCAGAGAACTCGGGCTTTCGAACCTTTATATAGGGTTCAGCGGGTACTGGCCTGAAAGAGGGGCTTTCATTAAAACCTGTAGTTTCAAAGAACTTGAAGCCCACCCGACCATGCAACTCCTGAAAGAGACCGGAGGAAAAGCCGTAGTCCTTGCCTCTGCGGGAAATACTGGCCGGGCCTTTGCGCACGTATCGGCTTTGACAGGAACTGATGTCTACATAGTTGTACCGGAATCCGGAGCTTCGAAGCTATGGCTGCCTGAGGAGCCCACAGAATCTGTCCATCTCATTAGTATGAGTCCAGGAAACGATTACACTGACGCTATCAATCTCGCAGGCAGGATTGCAAAGCTGCCTAGTATGGTATCCGAAGGCGGAGCAAGAAATATCGCCAGAAGAGATGGAATGGGCACTGTGATGCTGGATGCAGCATTAACTATAGGAAAAATGCCTGATCACTATTTCCAGGCAGTAGGAAGTGGTACCGGAGGAATTTCAGTATGGGAAGCTGCCATGCGTCTCAGAGCCGACGGGCGGTTCGGGCAAAAACTCCCGAAACTTCAGCTTACCCAGAACCTTCCTTTTGTTCCCATGTACAACGCCTGGAAGGAAAAGAGAAGAGAGATCATTCCAGAACTTGACATGAAGGATGCAAAGAAACAGGTAGAAGAAACCTATGCGACCGTGCTTACCAACCGGACTCCTCCATATGGGGTTATGGGCGGGTTATACGATGCACTTACCGATACTGACGGAATAATGTACGCAATTACCAGAGAAGAAGCCCTTGAAGCTAAGGCTCTTTTCGAATCCCTCGAAGGAATCGACATTCTGCCTCCATCAGCAGTTGCAACAGCCTCTCTACTAAAAGCTGTGGAAGAAGGAAATGTAGGTAAGGACGAAACTATTCTTCTGAACCTTGCAGGTGGAGGATATAAACGCCTGAAAGAGGACTACACACTTTATCAGATCGAGCCGGTAGCTACTGCCAAAAATCCTGATATTTCCTTAGACGAGCTAAATATCTAAACGAGTTAAATATCTAAACGAGCTAAATATCTAAACGAGCTGAAGATCTGAGTCTGGAGTAATTCCAAATAAATACATTTAAAGAAAAAATGAAGCTGAAGAGGTATGTGCATGGCAAGTCCGGAAGAAGAAGTCATAGCAATAATGAAAAAGGCAGGTATTGACCTTGCCGCAACTCTGCCCTGCGACAGGATCAAAAATCTGCTTCCCCTGGTTTCTGAGAATTTTCCTGAAATCAAGCTAACGAGAGAAGAAAATGGTGTGGGCATCTGTGCCGGGTTTTATCTTGCAGGGGGGAAGCCCATGATGCTTATCCAGAGCACAGGGCTTGGAAATATGATTAATGCCCTGGAATCCCTGAACGTAATCTGCAGGATTCCCTTACCTGTTCTGGCAAGCTGGCGCGGGGTTTACGCTGAAGGCATCGAAGCCCAGGTTCCGCTTGGCACCCATCTCCCGGCAATCCTTGAAGGAGCAGGGTTGGAATATACAATAATTGACGAAGCCGAAAAGCTCCCTCTCCTCGAAACCGTGATAATAGACGCTTTTGAGAACCTCAGGCCGCATATAGCCCTGATCTCTCCGAAAGTTTGGGAAAGTTCGGATTGTTGTGCCTGGGAAGCGGCTGGACTGCCCGAAAAACCAGAGCTTATGGAAAGAACATGTAGTTTTAATCTTACAAGGGAAACCCTCAGGCCATTAATGCTCAGGAACGATGCGATTTGCGCAATTGCTTCTCAACTCGATGACGAAATTACGGTAACAAATCTGGGAGTTCCCTGCAAGGAACTTTATGCTGGCATGGACAGAGAACTCAACTTTTATATGTTTGGTTCAATGGGGCTCGTCTCGTCGATAGGGCTTGGCCTTGCTCTTAGAACCGAAAAAACGGTTGTAACCTTTGACGGGGACGGTAGCCTGCTTATGAATCCCAATGCTCTGCTCGAAATTGCCAGAGAAGCCCCGAAGAATCTTATAGTTATCTGCCTTGACAATGGTGCCTACGGCTCCACAGGCTCGCAGGAAACCTGTGCTCTCCGCTATATTGACCTGGAAATTTTTGCAACTGCTTGCGGAATTCGGAATACGGCTAAGGTAAACAGTCCAGAGGGGTTAATAGAAACTTTCAGGAAGTTTCGGGCCATGCAGGAACTTTCCTTTATCCATGTAATCCTGAAGCCTGGAAATACAAAAGCACCCAATATCCCTCTGAGCCCTGAAGAGATTACAAAACGCTTTAAAGAGGCTTTAAAATCTTGAAGTCTGAAAAAGTTACAAAGCGTTTTGAAGAGGCTTTAAAATCTTGAGCCCTGAAGAGGTTTAAAGCAAAGAGGTTCTGAAATCAGGAAAATAGGTCTCAAAAAATAATAATTAGAGGTTAAGTCTCAAAAGGTAAAAATTAGAAGTTTTATCTTTAAAAGTAAAAATCACAGGTTACAGAGCATTAAAGGAGAGAAGAACGTTGTCTTACTCTCTCCAGCTTATTTTTTCTACAGGCTCATTAAGCCTGAATCTTCCTGTGAGAATTTTTTCTTTGAGTTCTTCGGCAGCTATAATTGCCCTTGCACGATCGGACTGACGCAGTGTTACCTTAATATCTCTAAGGCAGCCTCCGGTTGAACACCTGACGGAACCCAGGTTTGCACTGAATGCTTCTCCTCTGCACCTTGAGATACAGAGTCCGCAGTTAAAGCAAAATTTCGGATTGTGTACAGCTCCGTTTTCTCTCCGGCTTACCGCACCCATGGGACAGGCTTCGATTACAAGGCAATCCTTACAATTAAGGCATTTTTCTGGATCGTACTTAATATTCAGGTCCACATTATCCCATACATCCCCATAGGTGATCTCACAGAGAGGAATTCGCCCTGCCAGGTCTACCAGCTTGAGTGGGATTTCCTTATCCAGCTTCAGGATATTTTCCAGTATTCCTTCGTGAAGAATCGGGATAGGAACAGCCCATGTATTGATAATTTCAGGACCGGCAGATGTTATAAACCCTCCCATGTACTCAGGGGTCATCTCATGCATATCCGCAAAACCAGTAAGGTTAGGATTATCCGGAGCGCTTCGAGTGCCAGCGCCCGTAACAAATCCGTCTGCTCCGTTGAGAAGTACCCTTGTCCCGATTCCTATAGTTTCAAGCTTGGGGTCGTTTTCAATTGGGTTTAACTCACCGCAACCGCAAAAAGTCATTTCCTTAAACTCACCTTCAAATGGCAGGGCATGAAAGATGGTTTTGATAGACTCTTTTCCGGGATTTACAAACGCTCGATAATTCTTAAAGGCATGTCTTGTTGCATTGAGTTTCGCATAGGTGATCTCAGATAGCCGCGTTTCTACCGAGAAATGGTTTCCTTCACTGGTAGTCACATCAACTTTAATGTTTTTTCCTTCTACCATCTCCCTGAAAAGGTGTCCGCCTCCATAATTAGGATCAAACTTACTGTGAGCGGTTCCGAGTACGATCAGGTCCAAAATTCCAAGCCTTTCATTAGGGCAGGGACCAACAACTGCCGGCACGCCGTTCAGCAGGACTTCAGACGCCTTAACAAACGAGTCGGGCTCTGATACTTTGAACGAAAGTACGGCATAGGTTCCACTCATAATGCCACGTGTTGCAGTTGTTACAACATCCACGTCTTCGAGCTTTATATCCTCCCCTACCCGAATTTTCTCACTAATTTCCGCAGCCGTAAGAACGATTGCATCTCCGGCATCAATTTTATCCTGGATTTCCGGGATTGTCCGGGACGTCTCTGTGTTATCTAATTCTCCGTTCATGTTTCCTTCAACCGGGATATTGAGTTCATCCTATTTTAGGAGTAAGGATTGCCTGAGAGTCAGTTACTCTGGAGGAAATAATAAGCTTGAAATTGGCCGTTTTAGAGAATGGAATAGACTCAAAGGTCTTCTTTACTTCTTTTTGTCTTTTTTTCGTATGAAATTTTTAGTTTCTGGAGAGATACGGGTCTGCCGTGACCTGGAAAATATGTCCTGCAGTTTGCAGCAATCAATGTCTGCCAGCTTTCTAGAAGTTCGTGGATGTCATCTGCAAAAGGTGGAAAGATACTCCAGGGCATAACATTGAAAAGTGTATCTCCTACGAATGCAGCTTCATTTCCAATCACAAGGCTTATCGAACCTACGGTATGGCCAGGTGTGGAAATGACTTTTGCACCAGGGATATATTTTCCAAGGTCATATTCGTTCCCTATCACTATATCAGGATTGACAGGCTGATATTTTGATTTAGAGACCATCAAGGAGTTCCCAATTTCCGATATCATTTTTGAGGACCACATGGTACCTCTCGGAAAGGGCGTTATACCCTTTTCCAGGCATCTTTCTTCTGATGCATGAACCAGAACTTTTGCCCCGCTTCGTTTTTTTATTTCGGCAAGGCAGCCTGTATGATCATAATGAGTGTGGGTGAGAATGATCATAACTATATTCTGAAAAACAAGGTTGTTTTGTTCGAGAGCAATTTGAATGTTTTTGATTTTGCCCGGAAATCCTGCATCCACAAGAATCTCCATACCAGCTGAAACTATTAGATAAGAGTTTGAGTGTCCCATTGGGATACTAATAACAGTGTAAGACTTAAAAGTGTATGACTTAACAGTGTAAGACTTCTCGCATTCTGGTCTTTTACTTTTCAAGCTCCCACTATTTAGTCGCTTGTCTTCGCTGGAACTCATTCAGGTTTCTCCTCGAAATCTGAAAAGAGTTTTGTTGCTCTTTTCATGTTTTGCATTGTATTGCCTTTTGCATTGAGCTTCTTGTGCTACCTTTCATATTGGGCCTCTTTTTGCTTGTTGAGCTGTTTTTACTTTGAGCTACCTTTTATTTTCCTTTAACAGGTTTTATGCTTTCGATTAATATATGGTATTATTGAATTGATTTACTAAAGAACTATATCCTACAAAAAACAAATCAGGTAATTGAATTTGAAAAGTTATATATAAGGAATTTTTCAATGCTGATTGGAAACCCCAATCTCTAAAAAGATTTATCATTAGAGCCCAAAAGAGAATATCCGATGCAAACTGTACAAAAATTTCACATTTTTGAAGGTTGATTTGGTTAGAAAAGGTCCATACCACCCAAAACTTATATAAATGATGATGCGCACTATGGAGTTGCACTTTTGTGCGAAAAACAGAAGCAACAAACTACTGGGCTCGTGGTCTAGACGGTCATGACGTCGCCTTGACATGGCGGAGGTCCTGAGTTCGAATCTCAGCGGGCCCACTAAAAAAATTTCTGGAGATTTTTCTGGAAATTGAAAAATAAAACGAAAATCAGGCTATCACTTACTCTAAGTATGCCTTAAATTAACTTTCATGCCCAGGTAGCTCAGTGGGAGAGCGCTGCCCTGAAGAGGCAGTTGTCCCCGGTTCGAATCCGGGTCTGGGCACCATCATCGGACATCAGTAGTGTAGCGGTCATCACCGGGCGTTGCCAACGCTCGAACCCGGGTCCGAATCCCGGCTGGTGTATAACTTTTTTAATATAGTGCGTCGGATAAGTATTTTTCGATGCAAAAATCACAAACAACATGGGCTCGTGGTCTAGACGGTTATGACGTCGCCTTGACATGGCGGAGGTCCTGAGTTCGAATCTCAGCGGGCCCACTAAAAAAATTTCTGGAGATTTTTCTGGAAATTGAAAAATAAAACGAAAATCAGGCTATCACTTACTCTAAGTATGCCTTAAATTAACTTTCATGCCCAGGTAGCTCAGTGGGAGAGCGCTGCCCTGAAGAGGCAGTTGTCCCCGGTTCGAATCCGGGTCTGGGCACCATCATCGGACATCAGTAGTGTAGCGGTTATCACCGGGCGTTGCCAACGCTCGAACCCGGGTCCGAATCCCGGCTGGTGTATAATTAGTTCTTCCAATTTTTGAGTCATTTTCGAATAAGATTAAGTTCAAGAATAAAGTCTGTTTTTCCTTCTTTTCTTTACCTATTTATTCCATCTATCTCTTATTCCATCTATCTCTTTCCTTTACCTGTTTTTTTCTTTACCTGTTTTTTTCTTTATTCTACTGGAAATCTTTCTCGGACCGACCAAATATTAATACTTTTTGTCTTGAGTTTGAAACATTTATTGTATTGTCCAACTCTTCAATAAAACTTTAATCTTTGAATAAATACCTCCTATTCTTATCTCATAGATCCAGCTTCAAATCTTTTTTGTCAAACTTTTGAATGACATCAGCTCCAATGTTAACCTATTGTCAATGTTTATATTCCGAGTTTGTGGTGTCTATAAGGTTTGAAAATCTAATATGTTAACCAATTATTGTCAACCAAAACATTAATTAAAACATAAATTGATTATAATTATTGGATATACATCTCGAGAAGACAAGAGAACAAGTCTGCTTGAAGAGATCTATACCAACTATGTTGCAAACCTGAAAAATCGTGAGGAGATCTAAAATGCCAGGAAAGTTCCAGAAGAGAAATGCGGAAAGGAAAGGCGTCAGAAAAGAATATGAACTGGAGCAGAAGTTAATTAAGGAAGTCGTAGGCGAAATTCAGGTAAGCGGCGGTGGAGCAATAGAGTGAGTAGAAAAGTACACATAACAATCCAGGCTGGAGATATTTCTGAGCAGACCGTAGAAGTAGCTGAGAGCGCTACCTACGAAGAACTGCTTAATACTTTGGATATAAATCAGGAAACAGTACTTGTATTAAATGGAGGGAATGCTGTTCCTCTTGATGGAATAGTCAGTTCCGATAGACTTACAATCCTCAGAGTTGTCACAGGGGGCTGACCTGCCAGCAAAAGGCAGAACCTCTCCTTTATTACAATTCTTTTTTCCACCTTTTTTGAAGTCCCTGTATGACGTTTTTATTACCTATTTCTGTCACCCGAGTCCCTTCTCGCTCACTTCGTTCGCTCAAGCGTAGTGGTCTTTGGAGAAAGGTTAGAGAGATTATATTTTCAACGCTCTCAGGAAAGCTAATTTACTCAAATTGCCCTTGGATCATGCGGCACAAGTCATTTTAAAAACTGTTTGCCAGCAAGCCATTTCAAAAAATAATTGACTGAAAACTCCGCAACAACGTGATAGGCGTGATCAACCGGCGCAACTGTTGATCCAGAAAAGTAGAGAACAGGAATGAAAAATGATTCGAATAATTAAGATTTTTGTTTCCATAATGGTTGAATTCCAGATAAGAATTGTCAGCCATTATGGAGCAAATTCGTTTTGAAGGCTTTACTTTGAGGGAGTAAGAGGCACCTTTTTACTCATAACCTTCAGCTTCTTAATTGCTGAGATGGTTGCCTGAGATTCTTTGTAAATTTTGTCTTCGTAATAACTGATGATCTCGTCAACTGGAGCAGCAAGAGCATAGATCTTTATTGGGCGCCCTTTACCGGGTTTCTTTTCCGAACGAACGCTAACCCACGACTGGTTGCGCATCAGTCTCATTGCAAGACTTACTTCTGGTTGTCTTAATCCGGTACTGATTTCTATTTCACGGGATGAAGCCTCGTCAACATTCATAAGATATGCCATAGTTGTAGCGACATTTCTGGACATCCCAAGGTTTCTTAACGTTTCAATAAAAATGTGGTCGTTTTCGTCCAGCACTTTAACTTCGTAGTCTTTCATGATAACCCCTTCTTTCTTCTAATTTTATGGATAATGTTGTCAGTTAAATAATATTAAAATAATTATGTTTATACCTTCAAGGAAGGCTTTTATAATTATCTTTTAAAACTGACGACAATCTCTAAATATATACACTGTCGATATATTTATAAGGTAACCTATTTCGTTTTGAAATTCTAAATACAATAAAAAACGTTTTTACGCTATGTAGCGGATTATTTCTGTTTTAAGTCTAACAACCGGTCATTAAAAGCAAATGCCAGATGTTTATAACTGGCTACAAGAGCCCCGTTTTATGAGATTGATGGAAAGGACTTTACAGGTTGATTAATTAAACCTGTATAGGTATATAATTAGAAGGTTATTCATCTCTAACAATTAATAATGTACTCATACTATTTAAAGTTGTATATATTAAAAAGGAGTTGAAAAACTTTCAACTAGCCTTGGCATGGGTAACTATTTAAGGTTTTTGGCATATGTACTGTATTATAATATTCTTTTCTATATAACAAATTTCAGGTTCCATATTGACAATATTATAATTTTACTGATTAATAATTTGGACTCAGGTATCGAGGGAAAGTAGGATTCAAGAGCAAACTAAATATTTATACTCAATTCAGTGTTCGTCCATAATTATATGGTTGATATTTTCATGATGAGCTGATCCCAAAACTCAAAATTGCTTCTCTGAATCCTGTATTCCGAACAATCAATCAAGTTTCTGATCATGAAAACAGTCCTGAAAATTCTTGATGATTAAGAACGAAATGGCTTTTGGGATAGGCTCGATCAATTTCCGGTGCTAGAAGTGTTTACATTTTGTGCTTCAATATATGGCTATTATAACTTCACTGAATTGCAAAAATACATGATGCATCATTAAGAGATGTTTGGGAATAACATCAACCAATAGTTTATAATCAAATTTTCTGGAGCATCAAAAATCAGTAATCAAAATCAGTATTCAAAATCAGTATTCAAAATCAGTATTCAAAATCAGTATTCAAAATCAGTATTCAAAATCAGTATTCAAAATCAGTATTCAAAATCAGTATTCAAAATCAGTAATCAAAATCAGTAATCAAAATCAGTATTAATCTACAGGATCATTAACCATATTAATTGAAATCTCCAATACATATTGAAAAGTACCATCTTCTAAATTCTACTCATGGGAATACTCACTATTTTCACTGAAAACTCATTATTCATCCCGAACCTTTACGAAAAGCTTGCTGAACAGAGGCCATCCTTGCTTTAAAAGGTCAGTCAAACAATCCCATAATAGTTTATTTGGATAGATTCAAGTTACACGCAGATTTCCCCGGCTGAATTACATTTCTATTTCCTTTGTCTTCATCATTAAACAAAATAAATTTTTCAAAAAAATAAGAAAAATTTATATGTTTAAAGACTAAAAGGTCACTTAAAGCTAATTCTTAAAGATTTTCCCTATACTTCATTGACTATATCACAAATATATCAAAGATACTCGTGGTTATTACTATTGCATGTATTGTTGAGTACTAATTACTTGCTATGAATATCATAACCAGGTAGCTCTAAGATGAAGATGGATCAAGTGGTCAAATGGGGATTGAAAAGTTAAATATTCATCTTATATTTTTTGCATTGGTTATTCTCCAGTTATCTATATTTTCTGTTGTTAATGTAGCCAGTGCTGCTTCAGATGAGCAGGATATTGAGGCCTTAATTGAGAATTTCAACGCACAGGATGTAGATGTCAAAGCTGACTCCGTAAAAGTTCCGGTCGCAGCCGGAGAGCCCGCAGTAGGACCTTTAATACAGACACTGGATTCCAAAGACCCGGAAATTCGTGAAAACGCGGCTATTAATCTTGGTAAGATCAAAGATGAAAGAGCTATAGATCCGCTCGTCAAATTGTTGACGGATGAAGAGTGGGAAGTTGAAAGTGCTGCAACCAATGCTCTTGTTGAAATCGGAAAACCTGCTATAGAGCCACTAATTAAGATCTTGCAGGAATAAAATGAAGATGTGTTTCTACAGATGAAAGTTATTGCAGTTCTTGCTGGAATAAAAGATGAAAGAGCAATTCAGCCTATGATTCAGGCCTTGAAAGAAGACCCCGAACTTGATGCAGATCTGGGTTATAATCTTGGCCTGATGGGCGAACCTGCTGTAGAGCCTTTGATCCAGGCTCTTAACGATGAAGACTCCAGAGTTCGGGTGCGTGCAGCTGAAGCTCTCGGCAGAATTGGAGACAAGCGTGCAGTTGGACCGCTTACAGATGCCCTGAATGATAAGGATGAGACTGTTAGGGTATTTGCAAAAATTGGACTTAAAAGCATTGAGTCTCAAAAGAAAAATACGTTAATTGCCACTTATGGAAAAGAACGCGAATTCTATATTGAAGACCAGAGACGAGAATGGTTAGATCAGCTCAATAAAATCTGCGACCTTGTGAGAGATTCCATGGAACCTTATAATTATCCGCAGGGGCCGGTTATAAGCTATGGCTGGAGCATTGATAACCGTATAAGAGTAGGAATTCTGGAAGGCTCGGAAGTTAACAATTCAACTCTTGGTGATATTTACAATATATTTGACCAGGCAGGAAAAGAGATTGGAGTTGCCGATGTGCCTGTCATATTTAGCTATGCAGAATTTCCTGTAGATGAGGAACTCTTACCGAAGCTAGCAGAAGACATCGAAAAGAATGAAGAACCAGTAAGAACTGAAAATGCTAACGAAACCGAAGATATTAACGAAACTGAAGAAGATGCAGAAGATTTACAGTCGTCAGTTAGTATTCCGGGACTCGGGGTAATGTTTGTTTTGTCAGAGTTAGTGATTTCAGCCCTCATAGTCAACAGGCGCTGATTTGAATGTGATTCAAATCTTCTTATGTGGGTTGGGTATATGTGTCTGCGATAACGAATTCATTCATTCTCATGTTATTAGTAATTGTTTTTTCAGTTACTTCCGTTTCAAACGTTTTGGCGGCCGAAATAGTTCTCGATACAGAACATCATCATCTTGGTGACGATTTTAAAGAAGAATTGAACCCTGTTGATCCTGAAGGGCTGGTTTACACAGCAAATTTCACTTTGGACCATTTTCGCTTATTTGAATTCACGATTCTTACGATGGTTCACTTTACGTTCTTCATAGTATTCTTATCCTAACCAATTATCAAAGTCAGGTTCCTTGAGCTCTCGATATTGTCGTGTGAGCTTCACACAAACGCTACAATTTCTGCATGTCACGTTAGGATTACCTCAAATGGAAAAGGTAGCATATGATGCAGTTCATAGTACATCTTCTTGCCGCACCTGCGGAAAGACAGATATATTATTCCATGACAAAAATCAGTAGACTCGTATTGAAAAATACCTGATGGCTTGTCGACCCGCTTCCGAAAGACAAAAAATAAGTTGCCGGATTTACCGGCTGGTTAACCCTTTAGCTGGTTCATCCTTCAGTTTGTAAGGGACTGGATAGGAGCCGGGATTCTTCCTCCCCGTTTTACGAAAGTCTCGGAACTGAAATCGCTTACCGGCATAATAGGGGCATTTCCAAGAAGGCCGCCGAATTCTACGGAATCTCCAACTCCTTTTCCAGGAGCTGGGATAACTCTGACTGCCGTCGTTTTTCTATTTATTACTCCTATGGCCATCTCGTCAGCGATAATAGCCGAAAGGGTGGAAGCAGGAGTATCCCCAGGAACTGCGATCATATCAAGTCCGACCGAGCAGACGCTGGTCATAGCTTCAAGTTTTTCTAGGCTGAGGGCTCCGGCCCTGACGGCTTCTATCATGCCTGCGTCCTCGCTGACAGGGATAAAAGCCCCACTCAGGCCTCCTACTGAGGAGGAAGCCATTGCTCCGCCTTTTTTTACGGCATCATTCAAAAGTGCAAGGGCTGCAGTCGTTCCGTGAGCTCCGCAGCGCTCAAGCCCCATTGCCTCAAGAATCGCAGCAACACTGTCCCCAATTGCAGGTGTAGGAGCCAGGGAAAGGTCAAGAATCCCGAATTCGACTCCAAGCCTTCGCGAAACCTCCCGACCCACCATTTCTCCCATGCGGGTTATTTTAAAGGCCGTCTTTTTGATGGTCTCCGAAATTTCCGTAAGATTTGGGTTTTCAAGTTCTCGAATTGCAGCATTCACAACGCCAGGCCCACTGACCCCAACGTTGATAACGCACTCAGGTTCACCGATTCCGTGAAAGGCTCCTGCCATAAAGGGATTGTCTTCAGGGGCATTTGCAAAGACTACAAGCTTGGCACAACCTATCCCATCCCTATCCGCAGTCAAATCCGCAGTCTTTTTAATGATGCTGCCCATCAGGCCAACTGCATCCATATTAATCCCGGTTTTTGTGGTTGCAACATTTACCGACGAGCAGACCTTTTCAGTGTCTTTAAGGGCTTCAGGAATGGAATTTATAAGCTTTAGATCCCCAACGGTTGCTCCTTTGTGGACAAGGGCACTGAAACCTCCTATAAAGTCTACCTGTGCATCTTTTGCAGCTTCGTCCATGGTTTTTGCAATGGAAACGAAATCAGGAGACCTGCAACTTTCGGCCGCCACAGCTATTGGAGTTACTGAGATTCTCTTATTGATTATTGGAATTCCATAGAGGCTCTGGATTTCATTTGTTGTACGCACAAGTTCTTTTGCACGGGCGGTTATCTTTTCATAGATATTCTCATTGAAAACCTCAATATCAGGATGGCTGCAGTCCCTCAGGCTGATACCCATTGTTACGGTTCTGATGTCGAGATGTTCCATCCTGATCATCTGGATTGTTTCCAGAATTTCTTTTGGGTTTATATACATGAAAAATTACCTCTCATTCCAGACAGATTAATTTTCCAGATCATTTTCAGATAGTCTCCAGATCAGATCCTGTGCATAAAGCGGAATGCGTCTTCGTGCTGTACCTTAACCTCGACTCCAAGGCTCTTTCCCTCGGCACTCATAGCCTCCTGGAAAGCCGCAAGGTCAAAATTTTCCTGTGGAGCTTCTGCAAGCATAATCATGGTGAATATACCCTGCATGATAGTCTGAGTAATATCAACAATATTTACATTGAAACTTGCCATCACAGTAGTGATTCTGGCAACAATTCCTACCCGGTCGCTGCCTATAACCGTAATTATGAAACGACTTGATGTCATTTTATGTCTCCTGTTGCTCGGACCTTTTTCCTGCAGGCCGATGCTCAAATGTTATAAACTGAGAGATTTTGCTCAGATTGAAGACCTAATTACTAATAAAGTGAACTGCTGCTTTAAAGTAAACTGTCCTTAAAGTAAGTCATCCATAAAGCCGATTGTTCTTAAAGAAAACCGTTCCTGGATGGAAATGACCCTAAAGGAAACCATTCTTAAAGTTTTAGACCCTGGGAGATAATTTAAAACTAATAACTCTAAAAATCCCGACCCCGAAAAAGTAATTATGTTGAAAAAGTAATTATGTTGAAAAAGTAATTATGTTGAAAAAGTAATTATGTTGAAAAAGTAATTATGTTGAAAAAGTAATTATATTGAAAAAGTAATTATGTTGAAAAAGCAATTATGTTAAAAAGCAATTATGTTGAAAAAGCAATTATGTTAAAAAGCAATTATGTTAAAAAGCAATTATATTAAAACACAACTGGAAACCTTAATGAACCTATTTGAGCCACAATTTCAGGTACTCTCTTCAAAACATATCTCAACAATCATTTCATCGATGTCCTGAATATTTTCTCTCCCTTTGAGCTTTATTGAAAAATCAGCATATTTCTGATAAAAGCCCTTCCTTTCTTCAAAAAGTTCTTTCAAACTCCTATCCCTGAGTCCTACTATGCCTCTTTTTCTTGCATTAGGAAGCCTTCTGGCAATGCTTCTAAAAGCAGTATCCAGAAAGATTATTTTTGAGATTTTTTTCAAATGATTCATGGCTTTTTCGGAATAAATTACACTCCCACCAGGTGAAATAACGCTCCTATCTATCTGCTCGAGACTGAGAATGGCTTCTTCTTCAAACCTGATAAAAGCCGAATCTCCTTCTTTATCAATCAGAGTCTGGAGAGGCATTCCGGTGTTTTCCCTTATCAGGTGATCCACATCGATAAAAGTATAGCCAAGGCGCTTTGCAAGGGATCTTCCGATAGTACTTTTTCCAGCTCCTGCCATGCCAATTAATGTGATGTTCATTGTCACACTCCTTTAAACTCTGAAAATAAGGGAACCAATTACCTGACGCTTCCCGACATAGGGCAATTAGGCCTTAAATCACTCGAACAAAATATACTCTCTAGCTATATAAAACGTACAACGTTTCCTTTTATCTTGAAAGGGTCATTAATTTAACCAATTACTTTAAATTTCAGAAAAGGACCCGAATTCTTCGGTACATGTTATTATTGTAGAAAAAACAGCTTGTAGTGATTTTGTGAAGTGTAGCTAATGAGACTTATAGCAAAAAAAGTAAAAAAATTGAAAACAAATAAACTCTAAAACTCTAAAAAGAAAAACTAATTTAAGAAATCTAAATTCTGAAATCGATTATTTTCTGAAAGAATTCTTTCTCAATATCGATCTTTTCGGTTTATGGACTCAGCGCCAAGGATATGAGTATGCCTTTCAATCGCTTTCGAAGAGTGAAGGAAAGAGAGTGTATATTCAGAAAGGACAACTCTGGTACCTAATATATAACGCTTCAAAAGGCC